>NZ_AMXG01000043.1:0-26301 GCF_000313235.1 Pseudomonas sp. PAMC 26793 | reverse complement strand
AAAGGTAGGAGCCGTCGAGCTTTAGCGAGGCCGCGATGGCGATGGATCAGCCTCATTGATCGTTCCCGCGCTCTGCGTGGGAATGCATCCCGTGACGCTCCGCGTCACCACTACGCAAGACTTGAACCTTGCATCGCCCGCTGGACGCAGAGCGTCCGGGGCGGCATTCCCACGCAGAGCGCGGGAACGATCAGTCATCCCGGCGTCTTGTCGGGTTATTTGGGCATCTTGCGAAAGCCCACTGCCAGACGGTTCCAGCTGTTGATGGTGGCGATCGCCACGCTCAGGTCGACTTGCTCTTGCGGGCTGAAGTGGGCGGCCAGTTCGGTGAAGTCTGCATCCGGTGCGTGGGTCTGGCTGAGCAGGGTCAGGCTTTCGGCCCAGGCCAGTGCGGCGCGTTCACGGGGGGTGAAGAACGGGGTTTCACGCCAGGCTGACAAGGTGTACAGGCGGCGCTCGGTCTCGCCACCCTTGCGGGCGTCGGCGGTGTGCATGTCGAGGCAGAAGGCGCAACCGTTGATTTGCGACACGCGCAGGCGAATCAGCTCCAGCAGCGGCAGTTCGATGGACAGTTTGCCGACGGCGGCCTCCAGGGCTAGCATGGCTTTCATGGCGTCCGGGGAGGCGGTGTAGAAGTCGGTACGAGCTTGCATGGTGGTACTCCAGAACAGTGGGGATTGGTGCCTAGAGTAGTGACGAGGTGGCGTTGGACAAATAGCCAATCCGGGGAAAGATCAGGTAGCCAATGGGACCAATCCTGACAGTCACCCCGGCCCTGCGCCTTCACCTCGAAATGCACTGGGGCTCAGGCCAGTCCAGCGCTTGAACGCCCGCCGAAAACTGCGCACATCGCTGTAGCCGACTTCCTCGGTGATCCGTTCGATGGACAACCCCGGGTTGCTCAACAACCCCATGGTCCGTGCCCTGCGCACCTGTTCCAGCAGGCCTTCAAAGGTCAACCCGTGCTCGGTCAGGCGTCGGCGCAAGGTACGCCCGCTCATGTTCAAGTCACTGGCGACCTTTTCCAGCTGGCTGCCCTGCAAATCCCGGGAAATCGCGCGCTCCACTGCCTGGATCAAATCCATTTTCTGATGCAGTTGCGCACTTTCCAGCTCCAGCAATTCCAGGGCCTGACGCAGGGCCAGGGCGTGGTGATTGGGCAGGCGCACGTCCAGCCAGTGGCTGGCCAGGACCATGCGGTTATGCAGGCAGCCGAAGCGCACATCGGCGCCAAACAGCTGGTGATAGTCGGCGACGTAGGTGGGCGCAGCGTGGATAAATTCGACCCGCAGCGGCATGAAGCCCTCGCCCACCAGCGCCCGGCCATACACCATCAGGCTCGCAAAGAACTCCTCCGCGGCAAACACCTGGACCTCGGCATAGGGCAGCAGGCATTCAATATCGACGAACACTTCCTGGGGGCCTTCATGGGTGCGCGAAGTGGCAATACCGCCGGAGGTGTGCTGGTGGCGTTCACCGATGGCAAAGGCATCGCGCAACGTCTTGCACAGTGAAATCACATGGCCGAGCAGGCCCAGGGTGCCGAGTACATTCTGATGGCCTACCCACAGGCCCAGCCCCTGGTCAGGCAACACCTTGAGTGCACGCTGGATCATCGCTACCGCCTGGCGATAGGAAATCCGTTGGGCCGGGTCGTCCAGGTCGGCCAGGGTAAATCCCAGGCCACGGCACAGGTGCTCGGCACTCGCGCCCTTTTGCGCAACCACTTGTCCGAGGGTTTGCAGCAAAAATGGCGAGACCAGGGCTAGGTCGTAGTGCGGACCAACGGCTTTCCTTTGCATGGGTGTTCGATTCCCGACTGAGTGCTTCAGTTCTTGTTTTGGAAACATCCTGACAATCATAGGCGCTTGCAAGAACCGCTGCACTCTGGATGAAAACTGTCCGCCAAAGTCCCCCTATGTGGCCGCCAATACCCTGCCCCGCTGGCCGTTCAGGGCTTATTTGTATAGGTAGCGTCGCCCTAACAATAATAATGAGCCCAGCCATGAACCCGACCCGTGCGTTTTACCCCGTGCAACTCGCCCTGTTGACCCTCATCAGCCTGCCGGCCCTGGCCACCGAAGGCGGCGTCGACAACATCGGCCCCGGTACCGACGGCTTCTATATCCTGCCGCTGGACGTGAACAACCTGCCGGACCACATGTTCGCCTTCAACATTTACTACAACCATTACGAAGCCAAGAAGCTCGACATCAGCTCCCTGGGTGGCAAGGTGCCGGACGTGAAGATCAAGTCCGACGCGATCATCCCGCGCCTGGATTACCTCAGCCCGCTGCGGGTATTCGGCGGGCGCCTGGGGGGCTACATCGCCCAGCCGTATCTGAAGCAACAGGTGTCGCTGTTCGGCATGTCCGACACCCGGGAAAGCATGGGCGACACTACCGTGGCGCCGATCATCCTCTGGGACCTGGGCAAGAACCTGACCGTGGGCACCGCCCTGGAAATCACCCTGCCCACCGGCGAGTACGACGCCACGCGCCTGGCCAATACCAGCAACAATTTCTACACCTACAAGCCGCTGGTGTCGGCGACCTGGTTGCCCAACGAGCGTACCGAGTTGTCGATCAAGACCACCTACAGCTTCAACAAGGAAAACCCCGATACCCATTACCGCTCGGGGCAGATTTTTCACTTCGATTACTCGGCCAGCTACAAGGTGACGGATAACCTCAGCCTTGGGCTCAACGGCTACTACCTCAAGCAGACCACCGACGATAAGCAGTACGGGCGTACCGTGGTGAACATCTACGGCGAGGATGTGGATGACGGGGTCAAGGGCCAGGTGTTTGCGATTGGCCCGGCGGTATATTTCACCTTCCTCAAGTACGCGAGTGCCGAGGTGCGCTGGGCCAAGGAGTTTGATGTGCAGAACCGGCCGGAAGGCGACATGTTGTGGGCGAAGTTGACGATTCCTCTCGCGCTGTAAATGCAGTCCCAAATGTGGGAGCGGGCCTGCTCGCGAATGCGGTGCATCAGTCACCGAAGATGTTGACTGATCTATTGCATTCGCGAGCAAGCCCGCTCCCACATTTTGATCGGGTTTCTTCAGGTGTAGACCGGCCAAGCGTCGACAATTTTCCCGCCCCGCACCGCCAGCAAATCCCCGAATTGCAACAGCACAAACTCGCTCTGGGTCGGGCGCAGAAACACCTGGTCTTCCACGTTCAGCCCCACCTTGGGCGAGCCGTTGACCATCTCCTGATTGGAGCTGCGCCCGTACAGGTCATTACTCTGCAAGCCCTTAGGCGATTCAAACTCGGCCATCCAGTTACCCCCATAAATAAAGAACGTGGCGCGCTGATTCGCATCCCACCACGAGAACAACCGCGACTTGCCATCCAGCGCCGGGATATCCACCGGCCCGGTGCTTTTCAACACGGGCGTGGCGATATAGGCCGCCGGCACATGCTCACTCAGCGACGGCAAGTCATAGTGCGTCGGCTTGAGCAACGCGGTGCCCACCGACACCTCGCTGCTGAGCTTTTCCTGCTCGTGAATGCGATAGCTCGGGCTGCCTGCCGTATTCAACGTCAGGCCATCCCGCCACAGCGGCGCAAAGTGCTGGCGGGTGTAATCCACATAGCCGTTGTAGCGCTGCATGACCTTGTCGAACAGGTCCTGGGACGAGCCGAGAATCCCCGGCACGCCCATGCCCACGAACGGGTCGTAGCCCATGAAGCCACTGAATTCCAGCTGCTGCGGATGCGCGCTGATCAGCGCCAGCATTTGCCCCAGCACCGCGTTGTCACTGATGCCGCCGCGATGCAGGCCCACATCCAGCTCGATATTGACCCGCAGTTTTGTGCCCATCCCCTGGGCCAGCGCCAGGTATTGCTGCAGCCGCTCGGGGGTGTCCAGCAGCCATTGCAACTGGCGGGACGGATCGAACGGGCCCTTGTGGGTTTGGTAAAACAGCTCGGCTGAGCGCACCGGCAACGGCTTGCCCAGCAGGATGTCAGCGTCGGGAAAGACCTGGGCGTCGTGATTCAGAAATGGCTGGTGAAACGACATCAGGCGCTGGGTGCCGGCACGCTTGGCGATGTAGGCCAGCAACCCCGGCGACGGCAGGGATTTTTCCACCAGCCGCAGGTGTTTGCCGCCGCGCTGCACGGACTGCATTACTACATCAATGTTGTGGTCCAGGCGATCGAGGTCGATCAGCATCACTGGGCGCATTGGCCCATGGGCCTTGAGTTCCTGGTTGAGGCTGCGGAAATACTCGCTGTATGGGCTGCCCCGGTCGCCGGGCCTGAGCAAGATGGCACCCCCCACCAGCAACACGCCGGTGCCGAGCATGAAATGTCTGCGGTTCATCAGGCCACTCCCAAAATTGATGACAGGTGCGCATTCAGAAATTTGCCGCTGGGGTCCAACTCGCGGCGCACCCGGGTGAATGCCTCCCAGCGCGGATACAGCGGCTGCAAGGTGCGCGCGTTAAGGGTGTGCAACTTGCCCCAGTGCGGACGGCCGGCGTATTTCCAGAAGATCGGTTCCACGGCGGCGAAGAAGTTGTGGTGGTCCATGGTGTAGTGCTGGTGCACGGAAATCGAACAGCTGTCCCGGCCCTCGAACATGCTCAGCGGAATGTCATCGGCCTTGACGTAGCGGTACTCGATGGGAAACCAGGTGCGCAGGTCCTTGTCATTGATCAGTTTGAGGATTTCCCGCAGGCACGCCGGGCCGTGCTCGGCGGGCACCGAATATTCCATCTCGTTGAAACGCACGTTGCGCACGTTGGCGTACACCTGGAACGACTCGGCGACGCGGTCATCGAAGCTCGCAAAAAACCGCAGGCTGTTGAGCAAGGTGCGGCGGGCGTCGGGGAAATCGCTGCCGTACTTGTCGAGTTTTTCGATGATCGACACAAACTCGTTGCCGCCCGCCTCCGCCGGGTCGATGGGCGGGGTTTCGGGGTCGGTGGTTTCATTCAGGGCGATGGACAAGGCGTAGTCGGAATGGGTCACCACGAGCATTTCCCAGTGCTGGTTTTCCCGGGTGTTTTTCCCCACGTCTTCCAGCAGTTCTTCGGTCTTGGCGATCCACTGGCGCTCCCGCAGGCGGTACGGCGCGCGGTTTTGCAGGCGGACCTGGGTGGCCACGCCGAGGGCGCCGAGGGACACCCGGGCGGCGCTGAACACCTCGGGGTGGCGGTTGGCGTCGCAGTCCAGCACCTCCCCCTGGGCCGTCACCAGTTGCAGGCCGGTGACGCAACCGGAGTACGAGGTGAAGCCCACGCCGGTGCCGTGGGTCGAGGTGGAGATCGCCCCGGCCAGGGTCTGGTAGTCGATATCCGCCATGTTCGGCAGCGCCTGGCCAACGTCCTTCAACGCCTGTCCCATGCGTGACATCGGCGTGCCGGCGGCGAAGGTGGCCTGCAAGGTGTGCGGATCGTGATCCAGCAGGCCATTGAAATAACTCAGGGACAGCAACGTGCCGTCGGTGGGCACCAGGGCGCTGAACGAATGGCCCGAGCCCACCGGCCGCACCTTGCCCGGCGCCTGGCCGATGACCTGCACCAGTTCATCGAGGTTCTTCGGCGCCAGCCGCGCCAGGGGCAAACAGGTTTGCGCCCCCGACCAGTTGCGCCAGGGAATCAGCCGCGGTGCCCGGGCCAACTGGGCCAGCACCGGGTTGCTGGTCAATGCCATGAACGCGCCAGCAACCGCGCCGCGCTGCAATAATTCTCGCCGTGAAAGCGCCATCGCCTACCCCGTTATTCTTATTGGATGTGTTGACCCGACATAAAGCTGATCAGCCCCAGGAATTGCGCTTCGGAGCACTGCACGCACAGGCCCATCGGCGGCATGCCGTTGTAGCCGTTGATGGTGTGGTCCAGCAGGGTATCCGGGCCCTGGGCGACGCGCGGGCTCCAGGCCGGGCCGTCACCGGTCAGCGGCGCGCCGGAGGCCGGGTTGGCGTGGCACAGCTTGCAACTGGTGTCGTAGACCTGGGCCAGGGCTGCGTCGCCGGGCATGGCATTGGCCGCCGTGGCGCGTTCGGGGGGATGTTTCGGTTTGTCGCCACAGGCTGTCAGCAGGCAGGTCACGGCCAGCAGCAGACTGATGCGACGGGGGTTGATTGCCCGCATAGCCACCCTCTCTCTTATTGTGTGAAAGCGTGATCCACACTAAGGCAGCCAGGGCAAGGCGTTGAGGGTATTGGGGGACAGAAAGGGGGGCTTGGGCGGACAGGGTTCAGCGGCTGATCGTTCCCACGCTCTGCGTGGGAACGCCGCCTTGGACGCTCTGCGTCCGCGTTGTGACGCAGAGCGTCACGGGATGCATTCCCACGCAGAGCGTGGGAACAATCAGTCAGGCAGATTTTAGAACGCGATACCAACCTTGAACCCATACTCGTCACGCTTGAGCTTGGTGTTGTCGGCCACATACGAGTCGCCATCGAGCTTGTACTCGGTGCGGGTGTAGTACAGGCCCGCCATCACCGGCAGGTCGCCTTTCTGGTTCATCAGCAGGCTGACTTCGGCGTACGGGTTGGTGCGGTCCTTGAGGTCCACGGTGTCGCTGCCGATGCCGTCGACCTTGAGCTTGGCGCGGCCGTCGATGGTGCGGCGGGCACCCAGCTCAACGCGCATGGTCATGTCGTCAAACTGGTGGTTGTAGCCCAGCGCCGCCTTGGCAAACGGCGATTTGTTGGTGAGTTTCACGTCGTAGTCGCCCGAGTCCGGCTCGTAGCGGGTCCAGCTGTAGCCGCCACCCACCAGCACGTCGACGAAGTTGCGCGCATCCAGCGCGGCACGCCAGCCGAGGTCGAGGTCGGCCTGGCCTTCCTTGAGCTTGTTGTCGCTCTTTTCACCGTACTTGGCTTCGATACCGGCCTGGTAGATAAAGCCGGATTCAGCCGTCAGCTTGTTGCCGAAGTTATAAAACAGGCCGGCTTCGGGCATGTGGTCCTTGTCGCTCTGGCTACCGCCTTCGAGTTTGAAGTCGTTGTAGCTGCCGAGGATACCGAAGGTGGAAATCGGGTCGGTCGGCGCTGCGGCGAACACCACACCCGGTGCTGCGATCAGGGCCAGGACCGAGGAATGCTTGAGGATTTTTCCGAATAGTTTGGACATCGTTTTACGTCTCCATTGTAGGTGGCAAATTATTCAGGAAACGCTTCGAACCCTCGTTTTGGCGAAAGGTTCGAATTAATTTGCACCTTTTTTGAGGTAAAACGGTTCAGCGATGGCTCTATATCAGGCTTCTTGGACGGGGACCAGTAAACGGCCGAGAATTGGCCGCAACTGTGGATGCTCCGGCAAGCGAATGCCGAAGCTGGCTTGCAGCAGCGTCAGCAGCTCGTCCACATCCTCGATGACACGCTTCTCGCTGGCCCGGTCCAGGTGGTGAATCGCGTACTGGCCATTGTTCAGGGTGCGGCGAAATCCCGGCCCAATGAGTGCGACTTTCAACTGGCTGAGGAACGACGAGTCCGGGTGGGTAGAGACGTACCAGTTGCCGATTTCGTAGTCGATGCGTGACTGCAACTGCAGGTCGAATACATAGAGGCCACGCCACTCCCCCGCTACCTGTGCCCACAAGGTGTAGCTGCCCTCGTTCAGGCTCAGGCGATAGGGTTCATGGGCCGTGGCCTGGGTGGCGTCGGTGTCCAGTTGCAACGGGCTGGTGGGCACCATGCCACCAAAGCCCACATCGCTGATGTAACGCACGCCATCCAGGGTCACCAGGCTCAGGCGGTGGGTGCGCCCCGTCAGCGCATCGGGCGGCCCGCCCATCACCACGCGGCCGGTGATGCCCCGCGCGTCGAAGCCTAACTCCTGCAACAAGGCCAGGAACATCTGGTTCAGCTCGTAGCAATAACCACCCCGCCCGTCGAACAGGACTTTGTGCTCAACGCTCGGCAAATCGATGGGTACAGGCACGCGCAGCAAGGTCGACAGGTTTTCAAACGCGAAGGTACTGACGTGGCGCAACTGCAAATCCTGCAGGGTTTGCAAGGTGGGCGGTGGCGGCGTGTCGTAGCCCAAACGTTGCAGGTAGAGGCGGCTGTGGGTCAGCTCAGGCATGACGCAATCCTTGAGTCGGTGGCGAAGGCACCACTAATACCCTGACGACCGTTGTTTGCCAATTGTGATTTGAATCAAATGCAAGCCCTCGGATGCATAAACTTTCTGAACCTTTCTGAACCGATTTATATCCATTCAAAACAAGACAGGGAGGCATCATGAGTACCGCAATGATCTACACCATCCACTACTTGCTACACGGCGAACCGAAAACCTTTGTGGTGCGTGCCGAGGTCATGAACAACGCCGAAGCGTGGCATTGGGCGGCCGTTGACGCCGACATTGCCCACGTGGGGCGGATAGGCCGACCGGGCCATGAGCGGGTGAAAAAGACCACTCGGCCCTGGGCGGAGAAGTTCGGCATCACTGAGGTGACATGGACAGCCCCGAAACGGCTTGGCTGAGGAAAAAAAGCCCCGCTCGACGGCGGGGCTTGTTTCACTTCTTCAGATCACCGAGGGGATCATAGGCCGGCTTCTTGCCGGTTTTTTCTGGCTTGTCCAACGGGGCAATGGCAGGGCCTACCGGGTCGACCTGCGGGTCGGCGACGTCCGGAGAATCGGGGTCGAAACCCAATTCGTCCTTGCCGCTGGAATGCTCGGATGAATGCGGGCCGGTTGTACTGTTAGTCATAACTATCTCCTTGGCGCGCCGGGTTTACTGCGGGCGGGCCTTGTCGTGCAGGTTTTCCAGGTCTTCTTCGACCCGCTCTTCGTCGTCTTGCCGTTCGGCGGGATCGTTGGGGCGCAGGGCGTCGTTGTCACGCTCCTCTTCGCCGGGCGTACGGTCGGGGTTGGGTGTGCCGGGCGGCTGTTGCTGGTACCGGGTCATGGTTCACCTCGCTTGGGGGTCGGTTGCCTACAAGGTTTAGAGAAATTGCTGTGTGCCATCGTTCAACCTGATTACCGTCACTCCGACGGGCGAAGCATGAGAAGATGCCGGCCGATGCGATACCCCTACTCTGCCCATGGAGACTGCACCCGGATGTTTGAACTCAAACCCTGCGACCCGATTACCTTTCGCCAGCAGACCCGTCGCAGCACGCTGATTGTCGCGGGGCTGTTTGTGGTGTTGGCGATGGTGCTTTCCAGCCTGGCGGTGATGGTGTTTGGCGAGCCTGGGGGGGATAACTTTCGCTTTAATGTGGGCGGGGTGTTTGCCGGGGTGTTGATTACCGTGGGGTTGGTACGGGGGCCGTTCTGGAGCCAGGCGTGGCTGGCGCCGGCGGTGTATGGGTGGCAGCTCAAGCGCAGTTTGATGAGTGTGACGAATGTGATGCACAAGGTGACTGACGGGGTGAAGGTGAATGATCCGGTGGCGATCAAGTTGCTGCGGTTTTATCACCTTGGGTTGATGCAGATGCACGAACTGGACGCTAATTCGAGTTCTCAGGCGCAGTTGGTGCGGGAGGTTGATGAGCATCTGGAGAAGATGCGGGGGTTGGGGATTGAGCCTGACCAGACGCGGCTGGATCCGGATTGGGTTGAGGCGGTGAAGGGTCGCTGATTGGGGTGTGCATATCCGTTGCTGCGGTAACGGCCACTTAGGGTTCCGCCCTTACGGCGGCTCACTTTTGAAGAGCGCAAAAGTAAGCAAAACGCTCTTGCCCCACCACTCGGCACCTCGCCCAGGCTCGGTGTGCCCTCACTCCGGCTTTGGACCGTGGGCCGCCGCGATGGGCCATCCTTGGCCCAGCGCGGCTAACCCGGCGTCCTGCCGGGTTACCCACGCTCCAAAGCCTGCGTTCGGCCAGCGTGGTTTAACGGGGCGCCTAAGATCAAGATCAAGATCAAAAGCACAGCGGCCTACAGGCCGGCTTGAGTGTTTAAAAGCCAAATCAAAAGCTAAAGCGGACACGGTTCAAATGTGGGAGCTGGCTTGCCTGCGATGGCATCGCCTCGGTGTGTCTGATGTACCGAGTTGTCTGCATCGCAGGCAAGCCAGCTCCCACAGAAAAGCAGAGCTGCATCAGCTTCAGATTTGGCTTTCGCTCTGGATCTTGCCTTTGCTTTTAACACTCAAGCCGGCCGGTAGGCCGCTGTGCTTTTGCTTTTGATTTTGATCTGCGGGCCCCGTTAACCACGATGGCCGCAAGTAGGCACGGTGGAGCGGGTAAATCGGCAGGGATGCCGATTTAGCCGCGCCGGGCCAATGGATGGCCCGTCGCGGCGGCCCGCGGTAATCGGGCCGGAGTGCGGGCATGCCGAGCCTAGGCGAGGCACCGAGTGGTGGGGCAAAGACCTTTTGGTTACTTTTGGGGCGTTTGCCAAAAGTGACCCGCTGTAAGAGCGGAACCATAGGTCGCCGTTACCTAAATAACGGATATGTACCCCCCTCCCCCCATCTCATGCTAACCCCCTGGCCCGCCAGCAAAACACCGCACTAACGGCAATCGCCGCCCCCGCCACACCAAACACCCAAGGCGCCGACGCCACCGGCAACAACAACCCCGCCAGCAAAGGCCCAAGCCCCGCCCCAACATCCCGCCACACCGCATTCGACGCCAACGCCGAAACCCGCATCGCCCCCGGATTACGCTCCGCCACCAACGTCGTCACCAGCGGCAACTGCAACGCCCGCAACACCAGCACCGCCGCCGCCCCCACAATCACCCAGTGACTACCAAACGCCCCCAACGCCAACGCACTGAGAAACGAAAACAGCAACAACATCGAAGTCGCACCAAACTGCTGCGCCGCGCGACCACCCAGGGGACTCAGAAGCAACTCCGAAACATATCGCAGCGCCATCAACCCACCGGCAATTAATACCGCATTCCCACCCAACAGCTTCTGCGCCTGAATCGACAGACCAAAAATAAACAGCCCATCCAGCGCCACCCCTTCGATAAACGACCAGGTCGCCACACTGTCAGGCAACTTGAACCGCCGCCCCGGCGTGCCATGCAAATTGTGACCCGCAGTCGGCAACCCCCGCGCCATCCACAACCCCACCAGGCAACACACCGCCAGAATCCAGAAGATCGGCCGCGGCCCCACCTGTAACGTCAGCCACCCACCCAACGGCAAGGCCAGCATCGGCCCCAGGGCAATCAACGCCCGCGACCGCCCCGCCCGACGCGCCGCACCCAGCGGTTCAGAAGTGGCCAACACTTGAGTGGAAAGGTTCAACGCCGCAAAACACAGGCCCCAGACCAACCGCAGGCCGAGCAAGGCCGCAAAGCCGGACAACATCGAGTTACCAAGGGCGCACACCGCCGCCGCGCCGGCGGCGATGGAGCACGTCAGCCGATCACCGTTACGGGCGTAGAAATTCAGAACATGCTTGTAGCCAAAGATCCGCACCAGACGGTTGGCCGCCAGCAGCACCCCGGCCTGGGCCAGGGTGATTCCGAACGCCTGGGACTCCATCGGCAGTACCAGGTACAGCAACACGTCACTGGGCAGGCACAGGCCAAGGGTCAGCGCGGCACGGCGGGAGTGGGAATCAGCACTGCGTTGGGCCAGATCAGACATAAAAGCTGAAACATTCAGAATTATTTAGACGGCCACGGTAGCCGTCTCCCTCAATGTTTTACAAGGCCCAAATAATTAAACCTTGGCGCCGTCCTGCATCAGCCGAAACCCGCTGGCCACCGCGCCCACCAGGGCAAACCCGCACCCCAGCCACAACGCGTACTGCGGGCCGCTGCTCAGGGACAAGTGGAAGCACAACGCCACCAATGAAGCGCCGAGTGTCTGCCCCATCAGCCGCGACGTGGCGACAATCCCGCTGGCACCGCCACTGCGGGCGATGGGCGCGCTGGTCATGATCGCCTTGAGGTTGGGGGACTGGAAGAAGCCGAACCCGGCGCCGCACAGGGCCATGCGCCAGCCGATGTCGAAGGTCGAAGCGTCGTTGCCCAGGGTCGCCAGCGAGGCCATGCCCGCGCTCAACATCACCAGGCCGATGCCGCACAGCAACGCCAGGGAGATACGGTCCGCCAGGCGCCCGGCAATCAGCGCCATCACCGCCACCACTGCCGGCCACGGGGTCATCAGGAAGCCGGTGGCCACCTGGCTGTGACCCAGCCCCGTTTGCAACAGGAATGGCAGCGACACAAACGCCAGGCCCTGGGCGCTGAACGCGCAAATCGCGGTGAGGGCCGACAAGGTGAACAGCGGGCGCTTGAACAGGTCCACCGCCAGCATCGGCGCCGGGTGCCCGGCCTGACGGCGGATCAGCAACAGCCCGCACAGCAGCGCCACGGCGATCAGCCCGAGGGTCAACACGACCTGCGCACCGTGCACCGCCGAGCCCAGGCCCAGCACCAGCAGGGCGAACAACCCTGCACAGAGAATCGCCGCCAGCCGGTCGAAGGCATGCCCGGTGATCGGGATCACCGGAATCGCACGCACCCCGAGCCACAAGGCCAATGCCCCCAGGGGCAGGTTGATCAGGTACAACCAGTGCCAGGTGGCCACCGACAGAATCGCCGACGCGGCCGTGGGCCCCAACGTAAAGGCCAGCCCCACCACCAGCGAGTTATACCCCAGCCCTCGGCCGAGTATTTTTGCCGGGTAGATATGCCGCAACAGCGCAATGTTCACGCTCATGATCGCCGCCGCACCCAGGCCCTGCACCACCCGGGCGGCAGTCAGCGTCGGCAGCGACCAGGCCAGCCCGCAGAACAGAGATGCCACGACAAACACCAGCAAGCCGCCGAGGAACACCCGGCGGTGGCCGATCACGTCACTCAGGGAAGCAAAGGGCAGCACGGCGGCGATGGTCGCCAGTTGGTAGGCGTTGACCACCCAGATCACCGAAGCGGAGTCGGTACCAATGCCTTCGGCCAGTGTGGGCAACGCGGTGTTGACGATGGCCGTGTCGAGGGTCGCCATGCCGATCCCCAGGGAAATGGCGACAACCGCCGCAAGACGTTTATCACTGGGCAACCCATCAGCTACTGAAGACATGGACAATCCGCACACATGGCAAAGGCCTCTAGATTACGGGCAGCGACCTTTTTTTTCAGCGGGCAAATGCGCGGCTGTCCAAATATTCATGTTCAGGTGCGCCATTTGCCCATCCGCGCCATCTGCACCAGCACCTCAGCCAGGGCGGGCTGCGGCGCGCTGTTGACGGTGACCAGCGCCACGCAACGGCTTGGCCGCAAGGTGGCCGCTGCTGTGACGGCACGACCGCCGAGATCGAACCCACCCAGCACTGCCTCGGGGATGTGCAAGGCGTTCATCAGGTCCAGCACGTCCTGGCCGAGCACCACTTCCTGGGTGTTGGCAGGTGCAGCCTTGTCCAGTTGCGTGGTGCTGCCATGGCCTCGCAGGTACGGGATGACCACCCGAAAGCCCTGGGACACCAGATGCGGCGCGACCTCGGCGAAACGCTCAAGGTCGCCGTCAGCACCATGCAGCAAAATGATCGGCCGGCCGTCTTCCGGCCCGGCTTCGTAGTAGCCGATATCCAGCAGGTCGGTGCTGACCTGGCGGATCGTCCAGGGCGCAGGCGCCGCCAATACCGGCAGTGACAGCGCGATTGAAGCAATGGCGCTGGAAATCAGAAAGCGACGGCGATTGAAAAAAGACATGGGTTATAGCTCCAAAAAATTCGACATTGGAAGGTCGTCAACGACCCCCACAATCAACTCGCTGCCGATCCAGCCGGCCAGCCATTCACCGGCCTTCGCCACACCCTGCTCTTCCCCCAGGCGCTCCACCAGAAACTCGCACAACCCGGCAAAACTGCCGTCGCCTTGCAGGTGCACCAACGCCTGGAACTCCAAAGCCTCGACTTGCCGCAAGCGCGACGTAAACTGCCGACGCCACACCAACAGCCCACCGGCCTCGGCCAGCATCACCGCCTCGGGCGCCGGGGTTTGCTGCCACAACGCCGACCAGATGGCCTCGGCGTTGGTGGTCAGCCCGTGGCAACGCAGGGATGGCGTGAGTTGCAGGCTCGCGGTGTCCCAATCCACCGCCGCCAGCGCGTCCATGGGCAGCGGGCTGGCATCGGCGGCGACAAATGCCTCGTTGAGCGACGACTCGATCCAGGCCAGTTCATGCACGTCGGGATTGTTGGGGAACCGTTCACCCAGGGTCAGGTGAAAGCCCTCGGGATAGACATCCAGGGTCCAGGCATGGGGTGGATACCGGTCGATATGGCCGACGCACGCGGCCAGAAACGCCTCATCCCCCAGCCAGCGCCGCAGGTTGGGAAACGCCTGTTCCAGGCAACCCACCAACTGCGCCCGGTAGTTGTTCTGGTAAACCGCCAGGCCTGCGGCTTTGTTACCCAGCAACTGGGCAGACTCCTCCGAAGCACTCACCAGCCAGGCGTGAAACGCCTGCTGCCACTGCGCCAGGTTCATGGCCGCACCTGCGCGCGCTTGTAGGCCTCGGAAGCGCCCAGCATCCGGGCGATCGACAGTTCTTCAAGCAGCTCGGCCAAGGGCGGGATCTCGTCATCGCGCTCGATCATCGTGGCGACCGGGCCAAGCAACGCAACGGCCTTGGCATACAAATCCCAGACCCCGTCACACACCGGGCTGTCATGGCTGTCGATCAGCAAATCGCGGCCCTGGCTGTGGCCGGCCAGGTGAATCTGCCGCACCCGCTCGGCCGGAATCCCGTCGAGAAATGCCAGGGCGTCGAAGCCATGGTTGCTGGCGCTGACAAACACATTATTGACGTCCAGCAACAGCTCGCAGCCGGTGCGCCGGGACATGGCGGCGATGAATTCCCACTCGCTCATGGATGCGCCATCAAAGGCCAGGTAGCTGGACGGGTTTTCAAACAGCATTGCGCGGCCCAACACGTCCTGAGCCCTGTCGATATTGGCGCAGACCCGGTCCAGTGCCTCGTCGGTGTAGGGCACCGGCAGCAAATCGTGGGCGTTGAAGCCGCCACTGCGGGACCAGCTCAGGTGGTCGGAAACAAACAGCGGTTCGATCTCGTCCACCAGCGACTTGAGGCGCTTCAGATAGTCGAGATCCAGCCCCTCGGCGCTGCCGATCGACATCGACACCCCATGCAACGCCACCGGGTAGCGCTCACGAATCTGGCGCAGGATATGCCGGGGCTGGCCGCCCGCGACCATGAAATTCTCGGAGATCACTTCGACGAAATCCACCGCCACCATGGTCTCCAGGAACTCGCAGTAGTGCTCCTTGCGCAGCCCCAGGCCGTAGCCCGGAAAACGCGGGTTGGGTGTCGGCATCACAGGGTCTCCGTTAAAAAACTGTAGGAGCGAGCTTGCTCGCGAAAAACCCGAGAACAACGCGAGGTGCCAGGCACCCCGCGCTATCGTTAACGGTCTTACTTCGGCTCAGTCGTGGTGCCGCCCAGCTTCAAGCATTCGGACGGAGTCTTGACGACAACGCCCTGGCCCTTGCAGCTGTTGAGGCCCTTGCAATCGTTCTTGGCCGTAGCGCACAAGCTTTCGCCCTTGCAGTTGTTCACGCCGTAGCAACGACCCGGCTGTTCCGGCTGGTCGGCGGCGCTGGCGGCAGCCGCGAAAGAGGCGGACGCCATGGCGATCAGGGCGGCAGCAGTGGCAAGGCTCAAGCGGGATTTAATGGACGTGCTCATGGGTATTACTCCTCAGGGTGGGGTTTATTTGATGACGGATGCAGCGTCTTCGATGACCTTCGCCACAGCCTCGGGCTGGGAGATGTACACCGAGTGGCTGGCCTTGATTTCAGTGACTTTCGAGCCGGCGCGCTTGTACATCCAGCGCTGCAGATCGGGGCTCAAGGCACGGTCTTCGGTGGACACCACGGCGTAGGTCGGCTTCTTGTGCCAGGCCGCAGCCCACACGGTGCCGCCGAACAGCGCGGTGGTGGCCGGCACCTGGGAGGCGGCCATGAAGTCGGTGCGGTTGGTGGTCAGGTCGGCGGCAAAATCGGCATTGAATTTGGTGCGATCAAAGAACAGGTGCCCGTCGCGGGTCTGCTTGATGTCATTGCTCGGCGCCGGCATCGAAGACAGCAGTTGGCTCATGTTCTCGCCGACTTCCGGTTGCAGGGCCGAGACATAGACCATCGACTTGACCTTGTCGCGGTCACCGGCAATCGAGATCACCCCGCCGCCGGAACTGTGCCCCACCAGCACCACCGGGCCGACTTGCTGCTCGAGCACTTCGCGGGCCTCGGCCACGTCGGCGGCAAGGCTTTCATGGCCCTGATGCACCACGGTGACCTTGTAGCCCTTGTGAATCAGGATGTCGTGCACCACTCGCCAACCGGAGCCGTCGACGAAGGAACCGGGCACGATCACCACGCTTTTGCCGGTGCCCGGCTGAGGCTTGGCTGCATCGGCGGCCGAGGCCACTAACGGTGTAGCGAGGGCCATGGCGATCGCCAGGGAAGAAAGAATACGCATGCGACTCTCCACAGGCCTTGGGGCCTGATCATTGTTGTGAAAGGGTTAACGGCGTTGGCCGGACAACACGCGGTCCAGTGACCAGGCCCCGCCGCCATACGCCAGCAGCGGCAGCAACAGCCCGGCCCAGGTCAGGTGGGTCGGCCAGGCATCGGGGTACACGAACACCTCGATCACCAGGGTCATGCCCAACAGCGCGGCGGCCGCCGGGCGGGTCAGCAGGCCCAGCACCAGCAACAGCGGGAACAGATGCTCGGCGTAGGTAGCCAGGTGTGCCGCCCAGTCCGGCGGCACCAGCGGCAAGGCGTATTCCGAGCGAAACAAGGTGTAGGTCGACGGCTTGAGTTGCAGAAAACCGGTCACCTTGGTGCGGCCCGAGAGGAAAAACACCGAAGCGATGCCGACACGAGCCACCAGCAACAGCAGCGCCTCAGGCAGCACGCGCTTGAGCACCGCAGGGGCCAGGGCAATCATGGTTGTTCCGTCAGGCTGCCGAAGCCTTTGGGGGTTTTGATCTGGGTGCAGGTGCCTTTGTCCACCAGCACCCAGGCGTTGCCCTGGTAATCCGCCTTGGCGGTACCGGCGCAGGAAGTCCCGGCACCGGCGGCGCAATCGTTGGCGCCGGCGAGGGAGACGCCGAAGCATTTTTCCTGAGGCTTGGCATCCTCGGCATGGGCGGTGGCGGCGAAGGCACCGAGGGACAGTGCGAGGGTGGCGGCAAGGGCCGCGTAGTGGCGCTTCATGGTTGAATCTCCTGGCTTGACTGAATGTGGCCAGGGCGCTTGTGCGGTGCGTGACCACTTGCGCCATCTGGTAGACAGATTTAAAGCCAGGCGTGTATCCCGTCTGTGTCGCGTTCCCTCCTGCTAATCATGCCGCTGTATCAGATGGGTGCTGATACACAGTCTGATACACAGCCACCAACCACCGCCGTTTTATTCGGCATCCCGAACGACACAATTAGAAATATTCGCCTTTCCGAACACTCCTCCTTGGCCGCCTCCGACGACCTCAAAAATCACCATAAATTTCATACGGTTGTTGTCATCTTTGTTACATGCCAACTGGCATACATTCTGCTACATCAGGTTTTCTAGTAATAAAATGTTTCTAAATTGAAACAGTCTCATCGCCTGAACCCCAACGGCCCCGCGCCCTATAACAACGTCCATGCCCCAAAGGAGGGCGGCAACTCTCACCTTTTTGATCGACTTCAACTCTCCAAGCCTGCTGCCGCACGTAAGCACCCAAAGGGCGAATGGCCTGATCGCCAATAACAAGCCCGACTACAAAAAAGGACAAATTGATGAGTTCGAGCAAATACCCCGCAGTGTCCTTCACGGACCTCGTCCCCCAGGCCCCGGACCACACCGAGAATGCTATCGGTTTTGGCCCCTTTCTCTTGTTGGCGCGCCAGCATGTATTGCTGCGCAACGGCGAGCCGGTGACCCTCGGCAGCCGCGCCTTGTACTTGCTGATCGCCCTCGCCAGCCGGGCTGGCGAGTTGCTGGAAAAGTCCGAACTGATCTCCTTCGCCTGGCCCAAGGTGGTGGTGGAGGAATGCAACCTGCGCGCACAGATCGTTGCCCTGCGCCGCGCGTTGGGGGATGACGGTAACTTCAGCTACATCGTCACCGTGCCAGGCCGGGGTTATCGGTTTGTCGCGCCGGTGACGATGCAGGCGGTGAGTGACGGCGCAATGACCCAGGCCCTGCTGCCTGCCCCGACCGTGGAGGCACCGAACCTGCAACCACCGCCAGGCACGGTGATTGGCCGCGAACAGCTGATCCTGAGCCTGGCTGACCAGCTTCTGAGCCAGCGTTTCCTGACCATCACCGGCCCCGGCGGCATCGGCAAGACCACGGTCGCTCTGGCCGTGGCGCAACTGCTGCAGGGCCGCTTTCACCAGGGCATGTGCTTCGTCGACCTGGCCCCCGCCACCAGCGGCCAATGGGTGGCCGGCATGCTCGCCAACGCCCTGGGCATCCAGAGCGTGAGTGACGACCCCTTGCAAAGCGTGGCCTCGATGCTCGCCAACAGCCCGCTGCTGCTGGTGCTCGACAACTGCGAACACGTGCTGCAAGACACCGCCGACGCCGTCGAAGTGCTGCTGCGCTGCGCGCCCCAGTGTTGCGTGCTGACCACCAGCCGCGAACCGCTGCGGGCCGAAGGCGAACGGGTGCACGACCTGGCACCGCTGCTGGTGCCGGACGAAGACTTAAACCTGAGCGCCGAGCAAGCCATGACCTGGTCCGGCATCGCGTTGTTTATCGAACGGGTCAAGGCCCTGGATCCCGGCTTCGTGTTCAAGGACGCCGACGTCGCCGCCGCCAGCGCCATCTGCCGCAAGCTCGACAGCAATGCCCTGGCCATCGAAATCGCGGCGGCGCGGGTGCGCACCTTCGGCATTCAGGACCTGGTGGGCTTGCTCGACGGCAGCTTCCGCCTGCAAATGACCGGCCGACGCACCGCCCTCGCCCGCCACCGTTCACTGAGCGCGACCCTGGACTGGACCTACTCGATGCTCACCGGCGACGAACAGGCCATGCTACGCCAACTGGCGGTGTTCAGCGGCTCCTTCACCCTGGATGCAGTCAAGGCCATGACCGCCAGCAGCGCCCTCGATGCCCGCAACGCCCTGCCCCTGCTGGAAAGCCTGATGGACAAGTCGCTGCTGATCGCTGGTGAATCCCAGTTGCTCAAGCGCTACCGCCTGCTGGAAACCACTCGCGCCTACGCCCTGGAGAAACTCAACGAACACGGCGAAGCCGATGCGACCCGTCAGCGTCATGCACGGTATGCCCTCGAGGTTTTGCAGGAAGCCGGGCAGACCCTCGACAGCCTTTCTCCCGAGACCTGGCTTGGCCTCTATGGCCCGGAAATCAACACCGTCCGCGCCGCACTGGAGTGGGCCTTTTCAGCCTCGGGCGACCTGCCCACCGGCATCGAACTGACCCTGGGCGGCGTGCCGTTGTGGCTGCGCCTGTCGCTGGTCAGCGAGTGCCGTACCTGGGTCGACAAAGGCCTGGCCAGCGCCGACACCACCCCGCTGCCGCTGCGCCAGCGCATGCTGTTGCAAACCGCCCTGGCCAGTGTGCTGATGCTCACCTACGGCACCGGCGGGCCGATGCGCGAAGCCTGGCGCCAGGTGCGTGAAGACGCCCGCGACCTGGGCGATGCCGAGCACAAACTGCGGGCGCTGTGGGGCCTGTGGAGTGACCGCTGCGGCTGCAACCAGTACGCCGAAGCGCTGGAACTGGCCGAGCGCTACATCAGCCTGAGCCACTGCGGCAACCAGCAACTGCTGGGTAAACGCATGCGTGCGGTGGCGTTGTTTCACATGGGCGACCTGGCCGGCGCCCGGCAGAATATCGACGAGGCACTGGGGTCACCGTCGGCCCCGCGCTCGCACATTATCGACGTGCATTTCGACCAGCGCATCGCCGCCCGCTGCCTCAAGGCAAAGGTGCAATTGCTGGAAGGCGATGTCGACCCGGCGCTGCGCCTGATCGGCAGTTGCGTCGATGAAGCCATCACCCTCGATCATCCCGCGACCCTCTGGTACACCCTGTGCCTGGGGGCGATTCCCCTGGCGTTGTTGGCGTCCAACCTGCCCAAGGTGCGTTATTACCTGGGCTTGCTGCAGGGCAGCACCACGCAACAAGACCTGCATATCTGGCGCCAGTTTCGGTTGTGTTTCGAGAGCATCCTGCTGATTCGCCAGGGCTCGCCGGAAGACGGCGTGCCGCTGCTGGGCGAGGCGTTGCATCACCTCAGTGGGCAGGGAGACAGCCAGCTGTACAGCTTGCTGCGCTGTGAATACGCCTTGGGCCTGGCGCGGCTGGGCCTGGAGAAGCTGGCGCTGGAGGTGTTGGAAGACACCTTGCAATTGGCGCTGGGGCGCCATGAGCACTGGTTCGTGCCGCAGATGCTGCGGATCAAGGCGCAACTGATTCTGCGCCAGGCCCAGTACGGTTCGGTGGACAAGGCCAAGGTGTTGCTGCGCCAGGCGTGGGTGGATGCGCAGTTGGCCGGGGCGCACTTCTGGCGGGCGCAGATTGCCAATGACTTGGCCAGGTTGCAGGAACCGAAGATGCGGATTGCTTCATTGCCACGGTTTCAGCATCGGTAGGCGACCGCAGCGACCGTCGCCCGGGGCCGCTGTTGCTGGCCTCGGGGTTACTGATCCGCTGCATAAATGATGGTTTGTGCGCCGTCTTGAGCAGCGGGTCGACGGGTGAAGTAGGTGTCGCCTTCATCCGTATGAATCTCGTACTCAACCTTGCTGGCCGCACGGCCCGTGGCGGTGGCGTGCTTGATGATTTTCAGCACGCGCTGGAATTTCACGCTTTGGGTGCCATTCTGGTTGGGCCCGGTGAGCACATTGACGCTTTGAAACCAACCATCGTTCTTCTTGTTCGCCACCAGGGCGCCGGTCATGGCTTCAAACCGCTCCAGCCGGGTGAAGCCCCACAGGGTCTGCTCTTCCACGGTTTGGCCCAGAGCCGCCGAGCCGGTAAACACGAACAGGTTGATCGCCGGGCTGTCTTCGCAAAAGAAATCGTAAGGCACCAGCCCGTCGACCATTTTCTTGCCGGCCACGAAGCCTTTTTTGTGCACTTGAAACATCGCCACCTCCACGCCAATGGCGTCACTGAACATCAGCTCACGCAGAGGAAAAGTCTAAGGGCGCGAGGCGTACAGGGCGGTCAAGCCAATGTAATATCGTGTAAAGATCCCACCCGAGGCAGGATGATTTCCACGCTCAACCCGCCGGATGGCTCGTTGTGCGCCTCGATGGTGCCGCCATGCATTTCCACGGACCTCAAGGCAATTGCCAGGCCCAGTCCGAAGCCGGCATCGGCGTCATTCGGGCCGCGTTCGAAGGGTTGGAAAATGCTCCGCAACCGCTGGTTTTCAACACCGGGCCCCTGATCAGTGATCAACACCCTCAGCCAGCGCATGTCGGGACTGACCTCAGCCGAAACCAGCACTGTCGTATCAGGCCGCGTGTAGCGCACCGCATTTCGAAGGACATTCTCGAAACACCGATACAGCAGCTCGCCGCTGGCACGACTGACAAAGTCAGGACACGCCTGCAAGCTGACACGACAGCCCTTGATGCCCGCCTCAAACTGCGCGTCCTCGACAATCACGGCCAGCAATTCGACGATATCCACCGGCTCACGCTCGATACTTTCGGGGCGGCCCTGCACGCGCGCCAGGGTCAACAGCGCCTCGATCAAGGTGTCCATGCGCCCCGATTCTCGCTGGATGCGCCCAAGCATTTCCTGGCGTGCCGGGTCTTGCTGCAGCAGCCCGATGGCCGCTTGCAGGCGCGTCAACGGTGAACGCAGCTCGTGGGAGATGTCGTGCAACAGCTGCTGCTGGGCCTCTACCAGCAGTTTCAGCTGGTTGGCCATGCGGTCACAGTCTTCGGCCAAGTCGACGATTTCATCACGGCGCCGGCCCATCATCGGTCGCACCCGGGTTTCGAAGCGCCCCAGGGCCACGTCACCCATCGCCCTGCGCAGATACGCCAACGGCCACGCCAGGTAGTAGGCCATGTAACCGCTGAACAGCGCACTCATCACCGTGCCGATGATCAGCGGAATCCAATGGCCCAGGCGTCCGGGCTCGTGGGGAGGATGGGAAGACCTGAGCGACAGCGTGACCCCGTCCTTGCTGATAAGCGATTTTTCATAGGCTGGCTGCGGGACCGGCGTGCCGGCCAGCAATTGACCGGCATTGTCATAGACGCCAATCGCCTGGCCATGGACCGGCTCCCACACCGTCAGGAGCTGACGCCCCGAGTCGACACCGTATTGCTCCAGCAACTGTTCTTCGCTGGCCAGGATCGCATCCAGATGATGGTCCCCGGGGCCCAGGCTGCCCGCCACCAGAATGCTCAACCCCACCAGAAACGTCAGGCTGGTGGCCAGCCAGAACGCCAGGAAGAGTTTCCAGAACAGCCGGCTGGGCTTCATCATTCGGCAATCAACAGGTAACCGAGACCGCGCACGCTCTGGATCCAGCCCTTGGCATCGGGGCGCGGGCCCAACTTCTGGCGAATGCTGCTGATGTGCACGTCGATGCGCCGGTCATAACGGGTCAACGGGCAGCCCAGGGCATTGAGCGACAGGTCCTTTTTGCTCACCACCTGGCCGGCGCACCGGGCCAGGACTTCAAGCAGGCTGAATTCGGTACTGGTCAGCCCCAGTTCGCAGCCCTTCCAGAGGGCCTGGCGTTTACCGGGCCACAGCACCAGGGCGCCGGTCTTGATCACGTCTGCGGCCGGCGGGTCCACAGGCTGCACCCGGCGCATGATCGCGCGCAGCCGCGCCACCAGCTCACCCGGAGAGCTGGGTTTGGGCACATAATCGTCCGCGCCCAGTTCCAGCCCGGTGATCCGGTCGATGTTGTCGCCCCGGGCGGTGAGCAACACCACCGGCACCTGGCTGCTGGCGCGGATACGCCGGAGCACCTCGATGCCCGAGAGCCTGGGCAGCATCACATCCAGCACCACAATGCTGTAGCGCCCCGACAGCGCCTCAACCTCACCCTCCTCGCCGGTGTGCACGCAGGTCGCCTCAAAGCCTTCATGCTCCAGGTATTGGCCCAGCATTTCAGTCAGTTCCTGGTCATCGTCGACTAGCAATACGCGGATCATGGCGAGCTCGTGAAAGGGTACCCCCACAGTATCGCCCAGCCTCATCGCCTGCTGGCCAACCTTTACCTAACTTGACACTTGGTTAACCGCACCAAACCCCCGCCGCTCTTATGCTTGCCGTCCACCCGTCTGGCCGCGTTGTGGTGACCCGTCTGCGGCGAGTCATCCCGGCGCGCTTGCGCTGCTTGTCGATGTGTTCTGGAAAAGATCTTGATGAATTTTTCGCGCCTGCTCTGCTCGGTTGCGCTGCTGCTCAATGTCACACTTGCACACGCTGAAGCTTTCAAAATCTCGGATATCCGTATCAACGGTCTGCAACGGGTCTCTGCGGGCAGCGTGTTTGGTGCCTTGCCGCTGAACGTGGGGGACGAAGCGGATGACCGCCGGCTGGTGGATTCCACCCGCGCGCTGTTCAAGACCGGCTTCTTCCAGGACATACAACTGAGCCGCGACGGCACGGTGCTGATCATCAATGTGGTGGAGCGCCCGTCGGTGGCGAGCATCGAGTTCGAAGGCAACAAGGCCATTTCCACCGAAGACCTGCTCAAAGGCATGAAGCAATCGGGCCTGGCCGAGGGCGAGATCTTCCAGCGCGCCACCCTGGAGGGCATGCGCAACGAACTGCAGCGCCAGTACGTGGCCCAGGGTCGTTACTCGGCCACCGTCGACACCGAAGTGCTGCCGCAACCGCGTAACCGCGTGGGCCTGAAGGTCAAGATCGACGAAGGCTCCGTGGCCGCGATCCAGCACGTCAACGTGGTGGGCAACCATGTGTTTACCGACAAGGAACTGATCGGCACCTTCACCCTCAAGACCAGCAACTGGCTGTCGTTCTTCACCAACGATGACAAATACGCCCGTGAAAAACTCACCGGAGACCTGGAGCGCCTGCGCTCCTACTACCTGGACCGTGGCTATATCAACATGGACATCACCTCGACCCAGGTGTCCATCACCCCGGACAAGAAGCACGTCTATATCACCGTCAACATCAACGAAGGCGAGAAATACAGGGTACGGGACGTGAAGCTCAGCGGCGACTTGAAAGTGCCCCAGGACCAGCTCGAGGCGCTGTTGCTGGTGCAGAAGGGCCAGGTGTTCTCGCGCAAGCTGATGACCACCACCTCCGACCTGATCACCCGGCGCCTGGGTAACGACGGCTACACCTTCGCCAACGTCAACGGCGTGCCCACGCCCCACGATGACGACCACACCGTGGACATCGTGTTTGCCGTCGACCCGGGCAAACGGGCCTACGTGAACCGCATCAACTTCCGTGGCAACACCAAGACCGACGACCAGGTGCTGCGCCGGGAAATGCGCCAGATGGAAGGTGGCTGGGCCTCGACCTACCTGATCGACCAGTCCAAGGTCCGCCTTGAGCGCCTGGGTTTCTTCAAGGAGGTCAACGTCGAAACCCCGGCTGTGGCGGGTGTCGACGACCAGCTTGATGTGAACTACGCCGTCGAAGAGCAGGCGTCCGGTTCGATTACCGCCAGCGTCGGCTTTGCCCAGGACGCGGGGCTGATCCTCGGTGGCTCGATCACCCAGAACAACTTCCTGGGCACCGGTGATTACGCCAGCCTGGGGTTGACCCGTTCGCAGTACCAGAGCAAGTACAACATCGGCTTTACCAATCCCTACTTCACGCCGGACGGCGTGAGCCTGGGCTACAACGCGTTCTACAGCGCCACCGATTACAACAACTACTACGACGATGGCAGTGGTGTTTCCTACTACTCCATCAACAGTTACGGCCTCGGCGCCACCCTCGGCTACCCGATCAATGAGACCTCGCGGTTGAGTTTCGGCCTGACGGTGCAACACGACAGTATCGACCCGGGCACCTACAGCTCTGATGAGATTTACGATTTCCTGCAGCGTGAAGGCAGTGAGTTCACCAACTTCAAGGCGAACCTGGGGTGGTCGGAGTCGACGTTGAACAAAGGGGTGATGCCGACCCGTGGTTACTCGCAGAACCTGAACCTGACAGTGACGCTTCCGGGCAGTGACTTGAGTTTCTACAAACTGGATTATTCCGGGCAGACGTTTGTGCCGATCACCAATTCGACGACGCTGCGGTTGCATACCAAGCTCGGCTATGGCAACGGGTATGGCTCGACGAACGGCCTGCCGTTCTATGAGAACTACACCGCTGGCGGTGAGGGCTCGGTGCGCGGTTTTGAGAGCGGCACGCTTGGGCCGCGTAGTACACCGGCCACGGGCACCTATGCCAGTGCGGGTCAGCAGTACTACTCCGACCGCAGCCCTGAAGCGTTGGGGGGCAATATCCTGATCACGGGTGGGGCGGAATATCTGTTTCCGATGCCGTTTCTCAAGGACAACAAATCGGTGCGTACCTCGGTCTTCTGGGATGTGGGCAATGTTTATTCGGACAAGTGCGCCCTCAGCACCACCCAGGGTTGCAATGGGGTTGACCTGAGTCAGTTGGGGGCTTCGGTGGGGGTTGGGGCTACGTGGTATAGCCCGCTGGGGCCGCTGAGTATCAACCTGGCGTTGCCGGTTCGTACGCCGGAGAATGCGACCAAGCAGGTGTTCCAGTTCTCCATGGGGCAGAATTTCTGATCTGCCTGGGTACATATCCGTTTTTGCGGTTATGGCCGCTATGGGTTTCGCTCTTACAGCGGCTCACTTTTGAAGAGCGCAAAAGTAAGCAAAACGCTCTTGCCCCACCACTCGGCTCCTCGCCTAGGCTCGGAGTGCCCTCACTCCGGCTTTGGACCGTGGGCCGCCGCGATGGGCCATCCATGGCCCAGCGCGGCTAACCCGGCGTCCTGCCGGGTTACCCACGCTCCAAAGCCTGCGTTCGGCCAGCGTGGTTTAACGGGGCGCCTAAGATCAAAATCAAGATCAGATCAAAGCACAGCGGCCTACCGGCCGGCTTGAGTGTTAAAAGCAAAATCAAAAGCTAAAGCGGGCACGGTCCAAATGTGGGAGCGGGCTTGCTCGCGAAGGTCGTTAACGATGACGCGGGCATTCTGATGAACGCGGCGCTCTCAGGTTTTTCGCGAGCAAGCCCGCTCCCACAGAAAAGCAGATCTGTTTTCGCTCTGGTCTTTGCTTTTGCTTTTAACACTCAAGCCGGCCGGGAGGCCGCTGTGCTCTGCTTTTGATCTGCTTTTGATCTTGATCTTAGGCGCCCCGTTAAACCACGATGGCCGCAAGTAGGCACAGTGGAGCGGGTAAATCGGCAAGGATGCCGATTTAGCCGCGCCGGGCCATGG
>NZ_AMXG01000042.1:0-80865 GCF_000313235.1 Pseudomonas sp. PAMC 26793 | reverse complement strand
TCGTTAACGATGACGCTGGCATTCTGGATGAACGCGGCGCCCTCAGTTTTTTCGCGAGCAAGCCCGCTCCCACAGAAAAGCAGCTCTGCTTTCGCTCTGGATCTTGCCTTTGCTTTTAACACTCAAGCCGGCCGGGAGGCCGCTGTGCTCTTGCTTTTGATCTTGATCTGACTGCCCCAATAAGCCCGAGGCCGAACGCAGGTATTGCGGAGCGGGTAAACCGGCAGGACGCCGGTTTAGCCGCGCCGGGCCATGGATGGCCCGTCGCGGCGGCCCGCTTCGCGGTGCCGGAGTGAACACCGAGCCTAAGCGAGGTGCCGACAGGCGGGGCAGAGCGCTTTGGTTACTTTGCCGCTTTTGCAAAGTGACTCGCTGTAAGAGCGAAACCATAAGTAGCCGTTACCTAAATAACGGATATGCACTCAACCCCAAGCCCCCCTAGCGAAACCGCGCAATCACCGCCTCCACCACCATATTCGGCCGCTGGGTATTCCAGGCGACTGCCGTGGTCACCCATTGAGTTTCTGACTCAACGCCCGAAACACCACATTAGCCTGCGCCGAGCTTCTTCAACGACGCAGGCACCAACGCAATCCCCTGCCCATAGCTGACAAACGCAATCTGCGAGGCCAAGGACCGCACCTCATGCAGCACCCGTGGGGAGCGACTTTATCGATGACGTGGCCGAAGGCGAGGTGGTGGTGATCGACAATGACGGACGCACCGACTGCACGGTGTGGGGCGACATCATGACCCAGTACGCCGGCAGCCAGCGGATCGCCGCAACGGTGATTGATGGCGTGTGCCGCGACGTCAGCAAGGCCCTGGACGACGGCTACCCGCTGTTCACCAAGGGCCGGGTTGAAGTGGCAGCGTGCGCGCGCTCGATTGAAGCGGTGGAAGCGCGTATCCGGGGATTGCTCGATGAAGGCAAATCAATGAGGGAAGCACTGGGCTATCACACCCTGCAACGCAAGGGCTGACACGCACCGGGCCGCTCCGCTGATCCAACAGATTTGCGCAGCGGCCCCGGCATTCCTCACACTACCCGCCCTCACCGCCTTCCCCGGAATGTGAAAAATGTCCGACCTGTTGCTCAAGCCTGCCCTGCCCGGCATTGCGTTGAGACGATGGCGTCTGCTGCACCGCGTCAAACAGACTCACGCCGCCGAGTTGTTCCACGTCACCCAGTCGACCATTTCCCGCTGGGAAAGTGGCGTGCAGGCCATGGAGCCTGCAGCGCACCGACAACTTGAACAGTTGCTGGCCGCACGCCTGGAAGCCGCCGCCGATCAGGCCCTCGCCCGGCTGGTCAAGGAAAGTCCGCGCCCGATGCACCTTGTGTGTGACCTGACCCATCGTCTGCTGGCTTGCTCGGCCTCCCGTGCCGCCGAGTTCAGCAGCCCGTTGGCGGACCTTCTGGGGCATTCACTGTGGCGCTTCGTGACGCCGGAAATCCTGCGTATGGAGTCCGCGCTGGATGACTCGGGCTGGCGCGACAGCCTCGCCCCGCCGGCCCTGGAGTTCATCACCGGCACCAACGACTCCACGGTTGTACCGATCCGCCAGAGCCTGTGCCGCTGGACCCGCATCCCCCTGAGCGATGGCACCGCCGCGCGGCTGGTCGAGACGCTCTAACTCCCCGGCGCATATTTTATGCGTGGACGCTTCGCACCACCGTGCCTAGTCTGGAATCCTTAACCGCGACCCTGCCGGGGCAGATTCATGGACATCGAAAAACTCAAGGGCCGCCTCGACTTCCTGCGCGAAGCGGAAAAACTCAAGGACGTGCTCAGAAGCGCGCACACCTCTTCCGGTCGCACCGAAAGCACGGCGGAACACAGCTGGCGCCTGTGCCTGATGGCAATTACCTTCGGGGATGAACTGGCCGGCCTCGACCTGCTGAAAATCCTCAAGATGTGCGTAATCCACGACCTGGGAGAGGCCCTCCACGGCGACATCCCGGCGGTCAACCAGGCGCAGTTCCCCAACAAGAGCCAGCAAGAACACGAAGACCTGTTGCTGTTGACCCGGGCGCTGGATGAGCCGTTGCGGGCCGAGATCCTGGCCCTGTGGGACGACTACGAAAACGCCCGGTCCGCCGAGGCCAAGGCAGTCAAAGCCCTGGACAAGCTGGAGACCCTGCTGCAACACAACCAGGGCCTGAACCCGCCCGACTTCGACTACGCCTTCAATCTGGCCTATGGCAAGAAACACACCAGCGCCGAGCCGATTTTCCAGACGCTGCGCGAGATCATCGACCAGGATACGGAGGCAAAAATCCACCCCACCCGACGTTAACGTGAACTAGTTCGCCGGCCGCAACAGCTGCATCTGCTGGCGATAGTCATCCGTCACCTGCCGTGCCTGGCCGCTGCTGGTAATCACCCTGGGGGTGATCAGCACGATCAGTTCGGTGCGATCCTTGGACTTGCTGGTGTTGCCAAACAACCAGCGCAGCCCGGGGATTTTCCCCAGGTACGGCACCGCACTGACGCTCTCGGCGTTGTCCTGCTTGATCAGCCCGCCGAGCAACACGGTCTGGCCGCTTTGCACCGCCACCTGGGTGGACACCGACCGTGTGGAGATGCGCGGGTTGTTGGGCGTGTCGCTGCTGTTGGTGGTTTGGTTCTCGGCATCGCTGACCTGTTGCTGGATGTCCATGTACACCAGGCCGCCCGGGTTGATACGCGGCACCACGTCGAGGATCACCCCGGTCTGTACGTATTCGACGCTGCTCAAGGTGCTGTCGGCGTTGCCGGTGTTGACCGTGGTCTGGCTGATGGGGATGTTGTCACCCACCTGGATCTGCGCCGGCTGGTTGTTCATCACCACCAGCGACGGCGCCGACAGCACCTGGGTGCGGCCATTGGTTTCCAGGGCATGCAAGGCCACTTGCAGGTTGGAGCTAACGAAGGAATAGAACAGCGAATCCGCGCCCAATCCCGCACCGCCACCGCCCAGGGCGCCTTGGCTGCCAGGGGTATTGGCCACCGTGGTGCTGGTGGAATTGCCCGCCAGGCGGCCCAGGTACCATTGCACTCCGAGGTCCAGTTCGCCGGTAAGTTTGACTTCGAGAATGCGCGTCTCGATCTGCACCTGCAGCGGCGGGTTGTCGAGGCGCTTGATCGCCGATTCGATCTCCTTCCACTGCACCGGGCGGGTGCGTACCAGCAACTGGTTACTGCTTTTTTGCGCGGTGATCCGGGTGCCGGCGTCGAGGCTTTTGGCGGTCGTGCCTTCGGCAGCGCCCTGCTCCGTGTTTTCACTGCCTTCGCTGGCGGCCGGGGCCTGGTCTTCGTCGTCGCTGACGGGCGGGTTATTGCCACGGTTGTTCAGGCCACCCGAGGTGCCGCCGCTGGTGTTGAGTGAGGACAAGGTCGCCGTGCGCAGACCCGGCGCCACCTTGGCCGGCGTATCGTCCTTGATGGCGCCGGTGCCGTAGATCTGCCGCAGGTATTTGGCGAGGTCCGTGGCCTTCATGTTGCGCACGTCGTAGACGTACATCTGCGGCTCGTTGCCGCCACCTTCGTCGATGGTGTGAATCCAGTCGCCGACTTCGCTGAGGTACTGCGGCTGGGACGAGATCGCCACCACCGAATTGGTCCGCTCAATGGGCAGGAAGCGCACCATACCCGCCAAAGGCATGCCGCTGTCGGGGCCGAACATCTTTTGCAGCTCGGGCATCAACTCCGCGACCGAAGCCCGTTGCAAACCGAATACGCCCACCGACATGCCCTTGAGCCAGTCGACATCGAAGGTGTCGATGGTGTCCTGGTAGTTGGCCAGCTCATCGGGCGTACCGGCCAGGCTCAGCACGTTACGCGCCGGGTCCACCAGCAGGAACGCGTTTTCCCGGGCAAACGGCTTGAGCAGTTTCTGCATTTCCGTGGCCGAGATATAGCGCAACGGAAACAGCCGCGCCGAGAGCCCGCTGGAGGGTTGCGACACGCTCATTTCCGGCACCAGCTTGCCCGCCACCGCCTGGTTGGCGGGCAGGATCACGTAGCGCTGGCCCTGGCGGATCATCGCGTTGTCGGTCCAGGACAGCAGGGTTTCGAGGATCGACAGCGCCTGTTTCTTGTTCACCGGCTTTGAGGTGGAAAAGCTTACGTTGCCTTTCACGCCTTGGGCGATGCTGTAGTTCTCGTGCAACAGGTCGCCCATGACGCTGTTGATCACCGCTTCAATCGGCTGGTCGGCGAAGTTGAACACGATGTCGCCACTGGCTTCATCCTTGACCGCCGGCGCCGGTGCGGGCTGACGCACGAACTGCTGGTTACCGCGAATCAACTGGCGCTGGGGCGGCGTGGGCGTCTGGGGTTGGCGACTGTCGGCCGCAGGCGACTCGCTGGCCGGGTCCACGGGCGGCCGTTGCGAACCGGTGCCCTGCATCGCCTCGTGAAGCAAGGCATCGTCCGGGTCGAGGTGATCGGGGAATGACCCACAGCCGCCCAGGGCGACGGCGGTGGCCAGGCAAAACACGGTGGTGCGCAAGGCGCGAGGGGAAGTATCGATCAAGGGGCGGGCTCGTGAGGAAGGGAAATCGGCGGTGTGGTGGACGGCGGCGGCAAACGCGGAACGCTGAGGCTCAGGGTTTGCGTGCGGCCCTCCAGTACAAAACGGGCGTGCAGCGGTGTCAGGTGTTCCAGGCGCCAGCCGTTGGGCAGGGTCTGGCTTTGGTGGACCTTGAGTGGCGGACCGTCCGCGGGCTTGAGCAACGCGACGCGCAGGTCGCCGTCGAGCAGCACTCCGGACAGCTTCAGGCTCGACAGGCTGGAAATCTCGGCCTGCCCCACGGCGGCATCGGGGCTGCGGTCGGGGCTGAACAGCGGCGCCTGCCAGGTGCCGGCGAAGCTTTCCAGGGTCGCACTCGGGGCCACGTGAACCTTGGCTGACGCATTGGCGCGCGCGGCGGAGGCAGGCTCGCCCAGCCACCGCGGCGCATCGCCGATGCTGCTCAAGATACCCACCATCAGCAGGCCCAGCAGCCCGGCCACACCGAGCAATCCCCACTCAAGGGGGCGCAATGAATTGATCATCGGCGGGCCTGCGTGGCAGCGGCCGGTTGCAGATAGCCGCGCACCAACAGGTGCACCACCAGCTTTCCGGCACCGCCGCTGGCGGGGGCATTCGGCCCGCGACGGACGCTCATTTCATCCACGAACAGGAACGGTCGCTGGTACTCCAGCTCATGCAGGATCGCAGTCAGGGGTTCGATGGCGCAGTTGAGGGTCAGGCTGACTTTGACCTGGCGATAGGGCTCGGTGTCGTCCTGCTCCGGGGTAATGGGCATGCGCTGGGTTAGGCTGCAGCCGCCGCCGAGGCCGGCGCGGCTGTTGATCAGGTCGGCGATGCGCTGCATCAGGTCTGCCGCCACGGCGCTGGGGTCATCTCCCGGCAACAGGCTGGTGCTGCTGGCCGGATCCTGGCGGGCTTGCTCCAGTTGCTCACGCAAAGCCGCGCCCTGCTGCAGCAGGCCCGCATAGCGTTGCTGTTGTTCGCGCAGCTGTTCGGCTTGCTCGCCCATGGCGCGCAACGGCCCGGCGAACCAGCTGTCGATCAGCAGCCAGTAACCGCCGCCCAGCACCAGCGCCAGGACCAACAAGGCGGCGCCGCGACGTTCACGGGGTGTCAGTGGTCGGCGCATCGGCGGCCTCCTGGTGCAAGTGGGCGCGCAGGGAAAACTGATCCTTGCCGGTTTGCGCATCGGGTTGGATCACCCCTTCGAACTGGGGGTTTTCCAGGCTGTGGCAGGCCTTGATCCGGGTGATCAGGGCACTCGCCTTGGCGCTCTGCCCGGAGAAGGACACATCGGCGCCGTCGTTGACCTCCAACTGGTCGATCCAGGTGTCGGCGGGCAGGCAGGCGGTCAGCTCATTGAGCAACGCCGCCAACGGCGGTTGCGCCGACTTGCGGCGAATCAGGTACTGCGCGGCGCCACGGGTATTGAGCAATTGCTGGCGCAGGCTCTGGATCTCGGCGACCTGGGCTTTTTGCTGCTGCACCTGCGCATGCATGACGTCGAGCACCCGCTGGCGGTCGTTGAGCCACAGCAGCATCGCGGCAATCAGCAAGGCGCCGCACAGCCAGGGCAGGCTGCGTTGCAAACCCTTCCCTGCCGGCCGCTGGCGTGGACGCAACGGCGCTGGCAGCAAATCGATGCCCATGAGCCCCTCTACATCCACCGCGTGGGGTTGCAAGCCGAGGGCCGCGCAGTCCACCAGGATTTGATCCAGTCGCTCCCGCAGAATGGCCACCAGGGTCACTTGCACATGGGTGGCGGTGCGCCGTTCCTGACGGGCCACGAAGTACACCTGTTCAGCCTCGAACGGGGTAAGGCGGTCCAGCTCATACCCCACCACCGTCGACAAATTGCGCGCGGCGGCCACGGGCAACTGCAAGCTTTGCCGCAATACCGTCGAGGGCGCAAGCACCAGTACCTGGCGCACTTCGCCGGCAGGTTTTGCTACCGGCCCGGTCAACGGCCAGTGGTAGCGGTGCTCGGGGATGTCACGGATCGACAGCCACGCCGGCAGGCAGCCACGCAGCTCCTTGAGCCACAGGTGCCAGCCCACTTGCAGCAAGCTGCCGCGCCAGCGCCGGGTGAGCGGTTCGGCCAGCTGTTGAAGGCGCGCCACTGGCGCCGAAAGGTATGGATTCATTCTTGCCAACGCAGCACCCGATAAGGCTGTGCGCTTCCCTCCGATGGGCTCAATAAAACCGTGGTTCGTAACCGGGCGTGGTAACCGCCGGGGCGTTGTGCGCGGCTTTCGATCACCAGCACGTCACCGGGGTCGGCCCCTACCGCGCTCAGCCGGGGCAGGTTCAGCGCCTGGCGCATCAAGGGGCTGGCGAAGGCGGGATCGGGCCGGTCGAGGCCACTCCACAAACTGATTTCCGGGGCCAGCCGGCTGTACAGCGCCTGGGTCATGCCGGGCAATTGCCGCACCTCCTCCACCACGCGGAACGGCGCCAGGCCTGCGTTGCGCCGCACTTCCAGGTCCCTGGCGAGCCGGCTGGCCTGGGCCTGGGTGGCGCCGCAAGCCAGGGCCAGGCGGGCAAAGTCGGCCGTCTCGGCGCTGTTCAAATACAGTTTGCCGCGCTCGCTGTGCAGGCTTACGTGGAGCTGTGCGTCATCAAATACCAGCGGCATTTCGCGGCCGTCGGCGATCCATTGCTTGCGTTGCAGCGGGTCGGCCAAGGCCTGCATGGCCAACGCCACACCCGCCTCCGCCGCCAGCAACGCCTGGGTATGCTGGCGATGCCACAGGGCCTGGCGGCTTTCCAGTTGTACCCAACCGGCCAGGCCGCCCAGCAGCAAGCTGAGCAACGCCAGCACCCACAGCACCAGCAGCAGCGCAACGCCGCGCTGACGCTTCATTCGCCTGATTCTCCGCCGGAGAGGTTCAGCCGCAGGGCAACCACTTGGGTGACCCACGGCACCGGTCCGTTGACCCGTGCTGCAATGCGTACCGCATAAGGCAGGCGCTTGGTCCACGGCCAGTCACTGATCCAACCGGTGGCCTGGCCCTTGGGCGACAGGCCGCGATAGCTGAATTGCAGGTCGTCGACGTTCTTCAGCAACACCTGCGGTTCGCTGCGGGTGGCCGGCACGCTCACTTGGGCATTGGACTCAAACCGTGCGAACGCCACCTGCAACTCGCCCTCGCTCAACTGCAAGGTGAAACGCTGGATGCCGCCACCGAGCACGCCCGGCAAGGTCGCGACGAATTGCAGGCGCTGGGGAGCGCCGACAAAAAAGCCGTTGGTCTGGCTGTCGTCCTCGGTCACGTCCAGGGGCAGCGCCTCGCTGATGGAGGTGCGCAGGAACTGTTGCGCGGCGCGACTTTCATCCAGGCTGACGGTGTAGCGCTGCGCCTTGAGTACTGCACGATTGGCTCCCAGGAGCGCGCCGCCCACCAGGGTCAACAACACGCCCAGCAGGCTGAGCACGATCATGATTTCGAGCAACGTGAAGCCCCGCTGCTGCTTCACTGGAGGCTCCCGTCGCGGCTGGCGCGCAGTTTCAAGGTACTGAAATTTGCGTGGCGCCGGCCTTCGCTGACGCTGAGATCGAGGCGAAACAAATGTGGCTGACCGATGCGGGTGGGCTGCTGGGCGACGCGCAGTTGCCAGGCAATGCCGTCGAGCTCGCCCTGGCGCACGCCACTGGCCAGGGGGCCCGACGCTTCCTGATCCATCACGCTCAAGGCGGTATGGGTCAGGCGGTCGCTGTGGGCCACCTGCAACAACGAGCGCGCGCTTTGGCCGAACGCGACCAGCAACACCGTGCTGCAGATCGCCATGAGGGTCAGCGCTGCGAGCATTTCCAGCAAGGTGAAACCCGACTGACGCTTCATGGCAATGCCTTGGACTGCACGCTGCCGGTCAGCCAGCCGACGTCGATGCGCCAGCGCCGCGTGCCATTGGCCAACAACAGGTTGCCGCCGGTGGAGCTGCCGTCGGGGTAAAACTCCACCGCAGCGCCGGCGTGTTCGGCGGTGTGCAGGGTCACTTGCAGGTCGGCCGGCCAGTGCTTGATGGGTTGCCCCGGCGCCTGAAAGCTCAGCCGGGCCAAGTCGAAGACGGTCTTGGCCGATGTGCCGCTGACAATTGCCCGCGCCCGGGTGCTGCGCAGGGCATCCACCATCTGCCCGACCACCTGGCGCTCCTTGGCAACCCGCAGGCCTTGTTGCAGGCCAAATCCCACCAACCCGGCCGCGATGCTGATCAACACGATCACCACCAGCATCTCCAGCAGGGTAAAGCCGCGTTGGAGGGCCGGCATTATTCCCAGTTGCCCAGGTCGGCGCTGTAGCCTTCGCCGCCGGGCTGGCCGTCCTGACCGTAGAAGATCAGGTCGAAGGCGCCATGTTCACCGGGGAAACGATAGCCGAAGGCATGGCCGAACGGGTCCTTGAGGTCTGAGGGCTTGGCGTACGGCCCGGCCCAGCCGGCGGTGTTGCCAGGCTTGTCGACCAATTGCTGGAGGCTCTTGGGGGGCGAGCCGACGTCCAGGCCGTAGCTCTCGATCTTCATGCTCAGGCTGGCCAGTTGCGCCTTGCCTGCGCCGTATTTGCCCTTGTCGACGTTGCCACCTACCTGGCGCACCACGATGGTGGCGACGATGCCCAGCAACACGATCACCGCGAGCATTTCCAGCAAGGTGAAACCGCCTTGGCGGCGGGCGGGTTTGAAACGGGTATGGCGCATCGGCTTGCTTCCTCGGGTTTTCATAGGTTGCTGGTCAGGCTCATCAGCGGCAGCATGATCGCCAGCATGATCACCGCCACCAGCACCGCCATGACCACGGTCAGGGACGGCACCAGGGCGGCGAGCAGGCGGTCGATGCCGCGCTTGGCTTCGACGTCGAACACGTCGGCGACCTTGAGCAGCATGCTGTCCAGTTCACCGGCCTGTTCGCCGACTTCAATCATTTGCAGGGCCAGGTCCGGCAGCAGCGGTTGGCTGCCAAACGCACTGGCCAGGGTGCCGCCGCCTTTCACCGACTCGGCGGCCTGGGCCACTTGGGCCTGCAAGGCGCGGTTGGTGCAGACCTGGCGGGCGATCACCAGCGCTGGCAGCAGCGCCACGCCGTTGCTCAGCAAGGTGCCAAGGGTGCGCGCCAGGCGTGCGGCTTCGACCCGCTGCAACAGCGGGCCGATAACGCGGATACCCAGCACGCGCCGGTCGTACTGTTCGCGGTGTCGTGGGTTGCGCAGGCGTGCCGCCAGGGCCCAGACCGTCACGATCAACCCGGCGAGCACCGCCAGGCCATAGGCGCCGAGGAATTGGCCAAGGCCCAGAATCACTTCGGTGATCAGCGGGATCGGCACACCCAAATCGTTGAAGATCGGCACGAACTGCGGCACCACGTAAGCCAGCAACAGCGCCAGGGAGCCGAGCACGCCCACCACCAGGAAGGCGGGATAGATCAACGCGTTGATCACCTCGCCTCTTAACAACTGGCTACGTTCCAGGTAGTCGCTGAGTTGGCGCAGGGTGTTCTCCAGCGCGCCGCCCGCCTCACCGGCACGGACCATGCTGAGGTACAGCGGCGAAAACTGGCTGCCCTCCTCTTCCAGCGCTGCCGACAATGGCTTGCCCGCCTTGACGTGCTCGCGAATACGCTCGATCAGCGCACGGGTCTGCGGTTGGCCGGGTTGCTTGAGCAGGATGCCCAGGGAGCGTTCCAGCGGTTGGCCGGCTCCCAGCAGCGTGGCCAGTTGCTGGGTAAAGCTGACCAGCGCCGCGCCATTCAACTGGCCACGTCCGAAGGCATTGCGCAGCCCTTGGGCACCGGCGGCATCGATGTGCAACAGCAGCAGGCCACGCTTGTGCAGCGCGGCGACGGCGGCGGCCTGGTCCCTGGCTTCGAGGGTGCCGTTCTGCACGACGCCCTGGCTGTCCAGGGCGCGGTATTTGAACAGGCTCACGCGCCCTCTCCACGGGTGACGCGCAGCACTTCTCCAAGGGACGTGACACCGGCCACCGCCTGGCGCAGACCTTCTTCATGCAGGGTGCGCAAGCCACCACGGCGGGCAGCCTGTTCGAGGGTCGCGGCGTCGGCCTGGCGCATCAACAAACTGCGCAGTTCGTCATTCATCACCAGCAATTCGGTGATTGCACTGCGGCCGTGGTAACCGCCGCCGGGGGCGTTGGCGCGAGGCCGGTAAAGCAGGATCGGGCGCTGGTCGGTGAAGCGGTCGAGACCGTGTTCCTCGATCAACTCCGGCGGGGCTTCGAACGCCTCACGGGTCGCCGGGTCGAGGCGGCGCACCAGGCGCTGGGCGAGGATGCCATTGACGGTCGAGGCGATCAGGTAGCTCTCCACCCCCATGTCCAGCAGGCGCGTGATACTCGCTGCGGCACTGTTGGTGTGCAGGGTCGAGAGCACCAGGTGGCCGGTCAGGGAGGACTGGATGGCGATGCGGCAGGTTTCGAGGTCGCGGATCTCACCGATCATGATCACGTCCGGGTCCTGGCGCACGATGGAGCGCAGCGCGCCGGCGAAGTCCAGCCCGATGGCCGGCTTGACCTGGATCTGGTTGATGCCTTCCAGTTGGTATTCCACCGGGTCTTCGACGGTGATGATCTTGCGCTCGGCGGTATTGAGCCGCGAAAGCGCGGTATAGAGCGTGGTGGTTTTACCCGAGCCGGTGGGGCCGGTGACCAGCAGGATGCCGTGGGGCCGCTCGAGCACTTCAAGAAAGGTTTCCAGGCGCTGGCCATCAAAACCCAGGCTCTGGAAATCGAACTGCACGGTCTGGCGGTCCAGCAGGCGCATCACCACCGACTCACCAAAACTGGTGGGCACCGTGGACACCCGCAGGTCCAGTTCCTTGCCCTGGATGCGCAACATGATCCGGCCGTCCTGCGGCAGGCGGCGCTCGGCAATGTCGAGGCGCGCCATGATCTTGACCCGGGAAATCACCGCCGCCGAGGAACTCGACGGCGGCGCTTCGGCTTCATGCAGTACACCGTCGATGCGGTAGCGCACCTTGAGCTGGTTTTCGAAAGGTTCGATATGGATGTCCGAGGCGCGGTGCTCCACGGCCCGCTGCAGAATCAGGTTGACCAGGCGAATCACCGGCGCCTCGGAGGCCATGTCCTTGAGGTGTTCGATGTCTTCCAGGGCGCCGCCTTGTTCATCGAGGTTTTCGATCAGGGTGCCCATGGCCGAACGGCCCTGGCCGTAGTAGCGCTCGATCAGGGTTTCGACTTCGTTGCGCGGCCCGACCGCCAACCACACCGGCACACCGCACGCATACGCCAGGGCCTGGAACGGGTACAGCAACGCCGGGTCGGCCGCCAACACTCTCACCCCGCCGTGGCTCCAGCCCACCGGCACCACCTGGTAATGGCGCATGAAGCGTTCGGTCAGCACCGGCAGCGGGTCGAGCACGGGCGGTGCGGCGTCCGCCAGCAGCAACGGTGCGCCGAGCAAATCGGCCCAGGCCCGCGCCAGTTCCACTTCGGAAACCAGCCCCAGGCGCGTCAGCAGGCCGAGCAATCCGTTGTCGTCGGACTCCAGGGACAACCGCCGGGCGCGTTCCAGGTCAACGGTTTTCAAACCGGCCTGTTGCATCAGCCACGCGCACACCTGTTCGGTATCCGGAATCTGCATTCGGCAAGCATCGATGGGCGTGGACAACATGGGCTGGGGCATCGGCACAAATCTGAGGGGCTAGTTAAAAAACCTGTTCCGTGGCGCCCGCGAGGTGAGGCGCCCAGGAACAGGTGCATCCCCCCTTAGTTGGAGGTTTTTGGTGCAGTCGCCTGGCTGTTGCCCAGCGGGCGGCCGCCCTTGGTGGTTTCGGCCTTCTGCTTCTTCGCCGCCTTGGCGTCGTGGGCCTGGGTGATCACGGTGGAATCGGCGGCGCCGGACTTGGCGTCGGCGTCCGTCGACTCGACGGCCATGGCCGCACCACTTAGTGCAACGCCCAGTACAACACCGGCACTCAACAGGGAAATCTTCATCAACTTTCTCCAGATTAAAAACAATCAATCGCCCAGGTGCTGTCCTGACAAGGTCAAGACCCTACACCAAAGCACTTTGCATTACAGCCCATTCAAACCATGGCCATTTAGAACTACTGGCGAACGCCACTAGTTAGCCATGACCGTGCATATTTTCTTAAACCAATCGACTGGTAGGTTTAGCCTAAGTTCAAAGACGTAAGAAAATATTTCTTATTTAACGCAAAAATTAGCTTTCGTTTGACATTTAACAGCAAGAATTGACTTAATTACGGCGTTTTAGCGGTTCAAAATGCCATCTCATGATATCGCCTAGACACTACGCACAAGAATAATTAGTTCCACTATTACACTTTTAAAACAGCGGAATCCGCCCAGTAATCGCAATTAGCCATCGGCCAAAAGTTGCGACAAAGGTGAACTATTGCCCGTAAAAAAGTGACGAGCGTGCACAACGAAACGCACTTCTCGCCGCCCAGCTTTCAATAATCAGTTGTCGGAGAGCCCCATGAGTAAACGCAAAATGATCGGTGCGCAGTCGGCGTTCGCCCTGCTGGCACTTGCCGTGTCCCAGGTGCATGCGGCCACCAGCCCTGCCTTGGATGAAGCCCGGGTAAACCGCGCCGAAAAGGCCGCGGACAAGACCCTGGCCAAGATGACCCTGGAAGAAAAACTCGCCTATATCGGCGGCACCGGTGGCTGGGACGTCAAGCCGCTGACCCAGTATGGTGTGCCGCAGATTCATGGCGCCGACGGTGGCGTGGGCGTGCGCTACACCAGCGAAGGCAACGACCAGGGCGTGGTGTACCCCTCCGGCCCGAACCTGGCGGCCAGCTGGAACCCGCGCCGCGCCATCGACCTGGGCAGGGCCCTGGGTTACGACACCGCCAGCGGCGGTTATCAATTCGTCACCGGGCCAGGGGTGAACCTGTACCGCATGCCCTACAGTGGCCGGGCGTTTGAGTACCTGTCCGGTGAAGACCCGTTCCTCGGCGCCAGCCTGGGGCCGGCGGTGATCAACGGTATCCAGTCGCGCGGGGTGTGGGCCAACGCCAAGCATTTCGCCGCCAACGACCAGGAAAGCAACCGCTTCCATCTCGACGAAACCATCAGTGAACGGGTGCTGCGGGAGATGACCCTGCCGCCCTTCGAGTCCGCCTCGAAGAACAGCAAAGTGGCGATGATGATGTGTTCGTTCCAGAAGGTGAACGGTGAATTCGCCTGCGAGAACAAGCATCTGATGCACGATATCCTGAAGACCGAATGGGGCTATCCGGGCTTCGTGCAGAGTGACTACAACGCCGTGGTCAACGGGTTGCCGGCGGCACAGGCCGGCACCGACCTGGACATGATGGGCTACCAGATGAACAGCACGGTGCTCAAGCCGTTCCTGGACAGTGGCGAGCTCGCCAGCGCGACCATCGATGACAAGGTGCGGCGCATCCTCAAGCAGATCTACCTGTACAAATTCGACAGCAAGGCACCGTTGACCAGCCACAACATGAACAGCGCCACCAGCAACCGCGTGGCACTGAATGCGGCCCGCGAAGGCATCGTGCTGCTGAAAAACCAGAACAGCCTGCTCCCCCTGGATGCGAAGAAGGTCAAGCGCATCGCCGTGGTCGGCAAACTCGCCAAGTACGCACCGCCTACCGGGTTCGGCAGCGCCAACGTGATGGCGGCCAACTACATCAGTGAGCTGAGCGGCCTGCAGCAACTGGCGCCGAACGCCAAGGTCGAGTTCATCGACGGGCTGTCCCTGGACCAGACGACGTCCAAATGGACACACACCGACAACGACGGCAATAGCGTCAAGGGCTTGAAGACTGAATTCTTCAGCAATGCCAACTGGTCCGGTGACCCGGCTGCCACCCGTACCGACTCCCACGTCGACCTCGACTGGTCCACCGACAGTCTGCCGGTGAATGGCGACACTGCCGCCACGTCGATCCGCTACAGCGGCCAGATCACCCCGACCGTCAGCGGCGAACAGGTGTTCAAGGTGCGCGCCGACGGTGCCGTGCGCCTCTACGTCAACGGCCAGAAAGTCCTCGACAACGGCGACGGCAACCCTCTGCCCAACAACAGCATCCCGCCGACGATTCCGGTGTTCGCCAAGGTCAATCTTGAAGCCGGCAAAGCCGTGGACATCAAGCTTGAGTACTCGCGCCGCAAAGGCTACCTCTCGACCATGGGCGGGCTGGTGGGCGTGCAAATGAGCTGGGCCTCGCTGGTGGCGCCCAAGGACCTGGCCCAGTACGACGCCGTACTGGTGGCCGCGGGCAACAGCAATGAGTACGAAGGTGAAGGCTTCGACCACAGCTTCGATTTGCCGGAGTATCAGAACCTGCTGATCCAGAGCATTGCCAAGGTCAACCCGAATACCGTGGTCACCCTGCACGGTGGCACCGGGCTGAAGATGAGCGACTGGATCGACCAGGTGCCAGCGGCGCTGCATGCGTTCTACCCGGGCCAGAACGGCGGCCAGGCCCTGGCGGAGATTCTGCTAGGCAAGGTCAACCCGTCGGCCAAGCTGCCTATCAGCATCGAACGCAACATTGAGGACAACCCGATCTACGCGACTTTCCCGAAATTCGACAATCAGGAAACTCTCACGCAGATGAGCTACAAGGACGACCTGTTCCTGGGCTATCGCGGCTACGAGAAGAAAGGCATCAAGCCGCTCTACCCGTTCGGCTACGGCCTGTCGTACACCACCTTCGGCTACAGCAACATCAGCGTGACCCCTGGGGTCGCGGTGGCGGGCGCGCCGATCAAGGTATCGTTCGACCTGAGCAACACCGGCAAGGTGGCGGGCGCTGAAGTCGCCGAGCTGTATGTGGGCCAGAACCACCCGAAAGTCGAACGGGCACTGAAGGAACTCAAGGGCTACAAGAAGGTGTTCCTCAAGCCGGGCGAGAGCAAGCGCGTGACCATCGAACTCAACGACCGCTCACTGGCGTACTTCGATGTGGCGAGCAAGCAATGGGTGGTGGACGCCGACAGCTTCAACCTGTCGGTGGGCGCCTCGTCCCAGGACATTCGCTTGAACGCCAAGCTGGTCAACCCGTTCCGTCAGGAACTGTCGACCACCACCAGCAACCCGCTGCCACGCTCGGCGCTCAACTCGACGCTGCGTGAGCTGCCAACGGTCAAGACCGGTGGTGTGCTGCATCAGAACCAGGGTGAGTCCGACACCAGCGACGGTGACGGCTACGACACCTCGGCTGACAGCAGCCAGGGCAGTGCTGTCGGCAACTGATAAAAACCTGTAGGAGCGAGCTTGCTCGCGAAAAACGCAAAGACACCGCGTTAATCCAGGATGCCCGCGTTATCGTTGACGTCCTTCGCGAACAAGCTCGCTCCTACCTTCACGCGCGTATGGCCGCATCGACCCGCGCGATGTAGGTATCGAAACGTGCCACCAGGTCCACCTGATCGGGAAAGCGCAGCCACTGGATCTGCAAGCCGTCCATCATGGCCAGGATCTCTTCCACCAGCCCGGCGATGTCCACATCGGCGCGCACCTCGCCCATGGCCACAAGGTCTGCAAACTGCCCGTGCATGCGCCGATGAATGCCCGCATAGCGCTCCTGAAACCAACCCCAGGCCGGGTGGGTGTCCAGCAGGCTTTCCGCATTCAGAATCGTAAAAGCCCGCACCACCCCCGGCGCTGTCGCGTTGGAGCGGTTGATCGCCCGCAGGCTGCCGAGCAACCCGGACAATGACTTCTCGGCCCGAACCTCATCGGCAATCCGCTGATTGACCTCGTCCCGGCGTTGCAGCACCCCCATCAACAACGAAATCTTGCTGGGAAAGTGATGCAGCAGGCCGGCCACCGAGATGCCGACGATCGCCGCCACCTGGGCCATCGAGGCGCCGCTGTAGCCTTCGAGGGAAAACACCTGCAGCGCGGCGTCCAACAGTTCTTCCCGGCGTTTTTCACCTTTGGGCGCACGGCGGGATTTGGGCGTGGCAGCGGGTTGTGGTTCGGTCATTGGCAGGTCCTTTGGGCAGGCCTGCACCGTATCCAAAATGCCCCGGAGCCGCAAATAAACCTCAGGCGCTCTCGCGCTCGATCAAGCGGCATTCCAGCAGGTTCAAGCGCTGCACCTCGTCCTCAACCGGCAACACGCCCAAGCTTTCGAGCACCCGCGTCGCCGCCAGCACCCCGATCTCCAGGGCGGGCGGCTTGATGGTGCTGAGGCTCGGCAGAAGCATTTCGGCAAACGGGTAATCACCAAAGCCGAGCACCGCACAATCCTCGGGGATTTTCAGCCCTGCCCGTTGCCCCGCCAGCAAGCCACCGGCAGCGAGGTTGTCATTGGCGAAGATGATTGCATCGGGCGGCGTGGCGGCGCTCATCAACACGTGCATGGCTTGCTTGCCCGCCTCAAAGGGCGCGCGGTCGGCGTCCGGGGCGAACACCCAGGGCTGCATGCCCAGCTCAAGCAGGGTCGCGCTGTAGCCATCCCGGCGTTCCAGTGCACTGAAGTCCCCCGGCGCGCTGTTCTGTACGAACGCGATGCGCCGATACCCCTTGCCATGCAAGTAGCGCGCAGCGGTCACGCCAACCTCGTAATGGGAGAAGCCAATCTGCAACGGCTCCCGCTCGGGTTGGTAATCCCAGGTTTCAACCACCGGAATATCCGCCTCGGCGATCATCTTCTCGGTGCCCGCGCTGTGGAAGCGGCTGGTGAGCACCAATGCCGCCGGCGACCAGCCGAGGAACGCGCGCACTGCATTTTCTTCCTGCTCGGCGCTGAAGTAACTGGACGCCAGCAGCAGTTGGTAGCCGTGGCGGCTGAGGGTGTCGCTGAAGCCCTGGATGGTATTGGCGAAGATCGGCCCGGAGATGTTCGGAATCACCATGGCGACGATCCTGCCCCGCGCCGACGCCAGCCCACCCGCTACCAGATTGGGCACGTAGCCCAGCTCGGCGACCACCGTGGCGATGCGTTCGCGGCGTTCGGGCGAGACCTGCTCCGGCTGGTTGAAATAGCGCGACACGGTAATCGCTGAAACACCGGCCTGGCGTGCCACGGTGTTCAAGGTGACACGGCCGGCGCCACGGCGTTTCCGGGGTTTGTCTTCGCTCAAGGGACGATCCTGTTAAAAACCTAAAAGAATATAAAACTAATTTTTTAGTATTTGACGCTCTATGTCACACCTACCAATAATGCCGATGTTAGCGCTACCAAAGCGTTTTGTCTGCTACTCGCTCGAGCGAATGCCCAAGACAGATTCAACGGCGCTGTCGTCGCAGAACGGCAGCGGTTCAGGGCACATTTCGAGCGGTCAGAGCATGCACACACAGCCGGGGCAACCTCAAAAACTTTCGCAATCCCTACGCGCCGCCACCGGGCGCCGCGCCCACCTGGGTTGGCTACTCGCGGGGCTCGCCGCCCTGCCCGTTCCCGCTGCATTCGCCGCCGACGAGCAGGAACCCACCCTCAAGCCGGTCACGGTCACGGCCACCCGCCGCGAAGAGTCGCTGCAAAAAGTCCCGGTGGCGGTTTCGGTACTCGATGGCGAACAACTGGAGCGCGACAATCGCAACGGCGTGGCCAGTATCGTCCAGCAAGTACCCTCGCTGAATTTCCGCACCGGCGCGTCGAACAAGGACACCTCGCTGTTCGTGCGGGGCGTGGGCACCATTTCCACTTCGCCCGGGGTTGAACCCACGGTGGCGACGGTGATTGACGGCGTGGTGTACGCCCGCCCCGGCCAGGCCACCCTGGACCTGCTGGACCTGGAACGTGTCGAAGTGCTGCGCGGGCCCCAAGGCACGCTGTTCGGCAAGAACGCCTCGGCCGGCGTGCTGAATATCACGAGCAAGGCGCCGACAGCCGAGACCCACGGCTATATCGACCAGTCCTACTTCAGCGGCAATGAAAGCCGCACCCGCTTCGGCCTGGGCGGCAGCCTGATTCCCGGTACGCTGAAGGGCTCTATCAGCGGGCTGTTCGGCAGCTACGACGGTAACGTCGACAACAAGCACAACGGCCAGGAAGTGAACGGCTACAACCATCAGGGCGTGCGCGGCAAACTGGAGTTCACCCCCAACGACGACGTGAAACTGACCCTGATTGCCGACTACATGCAGTCCCACGACGACGCGCCGAATGGCGTGGTGAGCCAATCCCTGACCCCGGCGTTCGCCAACGCGCTGAACCCGGTGCGCGGCTCCAGCGACAACCGCGACATCAACACCGACACCCGCAGCCACGTGGAGGACACCAACAAAGGCCTGTCTGCCCAACTGGACTGGAACCTCGGCGACTACACCCTGACCTCGATCACCGCCTGGCGCGGTTGGGACAACACCCAGTACCAGGACGGCGACCGCCTGGGCACCGTGACCGCCGCGTTCCCCGGCACCGCCGACAAAGGCGAGCTGGCGTTCGACCAATACTCCCAGGAGCTGCGCCTGGCCTCGCCCAAAGGCGAATTCCTCGAATACGTCGGCGGCCTGTTCTACATGCACGGCAAGGACCAGGAAACCTACCAGCGCACCCTGACCACCACGACGCGCACCGACCGCGGCGTCGCCGACTACGGCACCACCAGCGACAGCTACGCGGTGTTCGGCGAAACCACGCTGAATTTCACCTCGGCTTTCCGTGGCATCGCCGGCCTGCGCTATACCCACGACGACCTGGAATACGATCACCGCCGTGTGTCCACCTCGGCCACCACGGTCAGCGGCATTCAACCGGCCACCAGCAGTTCGGGCTCGGTGGACGAAGACGGCTGGTCCGGCCGGCTGGGGGTGCAATACGACCTGAGCGACACCGTCACCAGCTACCTGACCTACTCGCGCGGCTACAAGGGCCCGGCCTACAACGTGTTCTTCAACATGCAGCCACGGGACACCGACGCGCTGAAACCGGAGACGTCCAATACCTGGGAAGTCGGGATCAAGGCCACCAGCTGGAACAATCGCCTGACCACCAACCTGGCGATCTTCCACAGCGACTACGACAACTACCAGGCGAACTTCTTCGACACCGTCGCCGGGCAAGTGGTGACGCGCCTGATCAACGCGGGCAGCGTCAGCACCGAAGGCGTCGAATTCGACTACGCCCTGCAGGCCACCCAACAACTGAAGCTCTCCGGCGCGCTGGCCTACACCCGGGCCCGCATCGATGAGTTCGCCTGCCCGCCTGGTGCGGCCGCGTCCTGCAACGTCAACGGCAAACCGCTGCCCTTCAGCCCGGACTGGAAAAGCTACGTGCGCGCCGACTACAGCATCCCGCTGGATAACGGCCTGGATATCGAACTCGGTACCGACTACAGCTGGCAGAGCGAGGTGCAGTACGACATCAGCCAGAACGTCGACACCAAGCAAGGCGCCTACGGCATCTGGAACGCCAGCGTCGCCCTGGCCGACTACAGCAACGGCTGGCGCGTGGCTCTGTTGGCGAAGAACCTCACCGACAAGTCCTATTCACCGCTGCTGGCCAGTGGCGGCAGCTACATCTACCGCGCCGTACCCCGTGACGATGAACGTTACTTCGGCGTGCAACTGCGCAAGGATTTCTAAGCATGACCCGTCAACTGAAACTCGGCGCGTTCCTGATGGCCACCGGGCACCACGTCGCCGCCTGGCGCCATCCCGATGTGCCGGTCAATGCCGGGCTGGATTTTGCCCACTACAAACGCCTGGCGCAGATTGCCGAAGCGGCAAAATTCGACGCCCTGTTCGTGGCCGACAGCATTGCCGCCGCCACCGGGGAGATTGCCAGCCGCATGGCGCGCTCGGACCATTTCGAGCCACTGACGTTGCTCTCCGCATTGAGCGCAGTGACCGAACACATCGGCCTGATCGCCACGGCCACCACCAGCTACAACGAGCCGTACCATGTGGCGCGCAAATTCGCCTCACTGGATCACCTGTCCGGCGGGCGCGCCGGCTGGAACCTGGTGACCTCGGACAACGCCGCCGAGGCACAGAATTTTGGCCGCGACGAACACCTCGGCCACGGAGAACGCTACAGCCGTGCCCGTGAGTTTCATCAGGTGGTGACGGGGTTGTGGGACAGCTGGGAAGACGACGCCTTTGTGCGCGACAAGGCCAGCGGCAGCTACTACGACCCGGCAAAACTGCATGTACTCGGCCATGTCGGCGAACACTTTCGTGTGAAAGGCCCGCTGAACCTGGCGCGCTCACCTCAAGGCCAACCGGTGATTGTCCAGGCCGGACCTTCCGAGGCGGGCCGCGAATTGGCGGCACAAACCGCCGAAGTGGTGTTCACCGCCCAGACATCATTGGCCAACGCCCAGGCGTTCTATGCCGACCTCAAGGGTCGCCTGGCTCGATACGGGCGGGAACCGGATGCGCTGAAGATCATGCCGGGGGTGTTTGTGGTGGTCGGGCAGACAGAAACTGAAGCTCGGGACAAATTCGAGGCCTTCCAGCAGTTGGTCGAACCGCAGGTTGGTGTCGCGTTGCTGGGGCGCATGCTGGGTAACTTCGACTTGTCCGGTTACCCGCTGGACGGCCCGCTGCCAGACCTGCCATTGACCGACAGCGGCCAGCGCAGTCGCCAGCAACTGCTGACCGAACTGGCGGGCCGCGAACAGCTGAGCCTGGCGCAACTGGGCCGGCGCATCGCCGGTGGCCGCGGGCACTACAGCCTGATCGGCACACCCGCGCAGATCGCCGATGAACTGCAGCACTGGTTCGAGAATGGCGCCGCCGATGGCTTCAATGTGCTGGTGCCGCACCTGCCGGGCGGGCTGGAAGATTTCGCCCAAGGGGTGGTGCCGGAACTGCAACGGCGCGGGCTGTTCCGCACCGAATACGCCGGCACCACACTGCGTGAAAACCTGGGATTGGCGCGGCCGGCCAATCGCTTTGCGGAGCAATCGGCATGAGAATTTCTGCATTGTTGTTTGCGCTGTTGGCCCTGACTCAAACCGCGATGGCTGCCGAGCCGGCCACCCTGAGGATCGGCTACCAGAAAGGCTCGATCGCCCTGGTACTCGCCAAGGAACATGGCCTGCTGGAAAAACGCTTCGACCAGACCAAAGTGCAATGGATCGAATTCCCCGCTGGCCCGCAGATGCTCGAAGCCTTGAACGTGGGCGCGCTGGACGTGGCATCCACCGGTGATATCCCGCCATTGTTTGCCCAGGCGGCGGGCGCCGACCTCGTCTACATCGGCGCTGAACCGCCCAAGCCGACGGCGGAAACCATACTGGTGCAGGCCGACAGCCCACTGCACGGCATCGCCGACCTCAAGGGCAAGAAAGTCGCCTTCCAGAAAGGCTCCAGTTCCCACAACCTGATCCTGCGGGCCTTGAACAAAGCCGGCCTGAGCTACAAGGATATCCAGCCGGTTTACCTGCCACCGGCCGATGCCCGCGCCGCCTTCGAGCAAGGCAGTGTCGATGCCTGGGCGATCTGGGAGCCCTACTCGTCGCTGGCCCTGAGCCAAAGCCCCAGCCGAATCCTGGCCAACGGCGAAGGCTTGAACCTGTCTGGGCCGATCTATACCGCGCGCCGTGATTACGCCCAGGCCAACGGTGCGTTCATCCACGCCCTGCTCGACGAACTCAGCGCCGCCGAAGCCCTGACCCGCAGCCAGCGCGAAGACAGCCTGCAGGTGCTGACCCGTTTCATGGGTTTGCCGGCCGGGGTGATTGCACGTTATGTCGATAACCGGCCGCCATCGCCGATCCTGCCGATTGATGCGCACATCATTGGGGCGCAGCAAGAGACGGCGGACCTGTTTTACCAGAACCGCCTGCTGCCCAAGCCCATCGATGTACAGAAGGCTATATGGCAGGCTCCTCAGAAGTCGACGGTGGCCGACAGCAAGTAAGTGCGCGGCGTCGACAGGGTCAACCCCGGCTCGCTGTCATCCGACGCGCCGGCCGAACTCCAGTAGCGCCGGTCGGCCACGTTCTCGACGTTGGCCCGCAGGGTGATGTGCTTGTCATCGACCTTGAAGGCGTAGCGTGCGCCCACATCAAGACGGGTCCAGGCGTCGATTTCCTTGACGTTGGACTGGTCCAGGTACTGCGAGCTGGAATAGATCCCGCGGCTGGTCAGGGTCAGGCCTTCAACGGTGGGCACATCCCACTCGGCGCCGAGGTTGACGTTGTACTTGGGCGTGGCCGGCGCGCGGTTGCCGTCGTAGGTTCCGTTGGTGGTGTGGGTCAATTCGCTGTCGATGTACATCACCCCGCCCAGCAGGCGGAAGCCCTTGAGCGGTTCGCCGAACACGCTGAGTTCGACGCCGTCGTTCTGGCGCTTGCCGTTGGGGCCGAAGACCCGCGTGGTGGCGTTGGTCTCGTAGGCTGGCTGCTTGATCCGGAACACCGCAGCGGTGACCGCGAACGCCCCCGCGTCGTACTTGGCACCGACTTCAACCTGGCGGCTGATGAAGGGCGGGAAGATTTCATCCTCGTTGATCGAGGTCGACGGCGCGACCTTGCCCTGGCTCAGGCCTTCCATGTAGTTGGCGTACAGCGAGAGCTGGTCGGTGGCCTTGAACAGGATGCCGCCCGACGGTGAAATCTTTTCTTCGTCGTAGGCGGTGTCGCCTTTGACGTTGTCGGTCCAATCGTCCACCTTGACCCGCTGCCAGCGCGCGCCGAGGGTCAGCAGCAGCCGGTCATCGAAGAAGCCCAGGGTGTCGGACAACGCCACGCCGCTGAATCGGTTTTCGGTGTAGACCTTCGAGTCAAATCGCGTTGGCCGGCTTGGCGTAGGTGTTTCCACCGGGTTGTAGAGATTGCTCGGGGCTGCGGCATAGCGCGCGCCGCCGTTTTCGAAGTCCATGTAGAAGTAGCTGGCCGCCAGGTTGACCTCATGGCTCACCGGGCCGGTGTGGAACCAGTTGCGCACGCCCGCCGTGGCGGTGCGCACGTTTTCGTCGCGGGTGAAGTCGCGGGGCTGCACGCTGAAGTCACCGGCGTTGTTGGTCACCGACACCGCGTGGCGCAGGAAGTCGTGGTTGCTTTTGCGCGCGCCGACGCCGCCATAGAGCATCACGTTGTCGCTGAGGTCGAACTCGCCGTTGACCGTGCCAAAGGTGTCATTGGTGCTCGCCTTGCTCCAGGGCTGCGCGTAGTTGTGACGCACGTCGTTGGCACTCGGCACCTTGGCGTTGGGTCCAACTTGCACACGCTCTTGCGGGGCGTTGGTGTCGCGCTCGGTGCGGCCGATGTCGGTGGAGAGGCGCAGGCGTTCACCGCGAAAATCCAGACCCAGCACGGCCATTTCGCGGTCGACACTCTGGTCGTCCCAGGCGGTGTCGCCGGACTGCTTCACGCCGTTGAAACGCAGGCCGAATTGATTGTCTTCACCAAAACGCCGGCCTATGTCCACGGCCCCGCCCGCCTGGCTGTCGGAGGCCCAACTGCCGGTAAACGAGGTGATGGGTGTGTCGGTAGCGCGCTTGGGCACCACGTTGATCCCGCCACCGACGCTGCCCCGCGGCGAGATGCCGTTGATCAACTGGCTGGGGCCTTTGATGATGTCGACGCGCTCAGCCATTTCCATGTCGATGGTGTAGGTCGGCAGCACGCCGTAGAGGCCGTTGTAGGCGACATCGCTATTGAACAGGCTGAAGCCGCGAATGGTGAATTGCTCATAGCGCCCGCCCGCCGGGTTGGTGGCGCGCACCGAGGGGTCGCTGGCGATCAGGTCGCCGAGGGTGCGCGCCTGCTGGTTCTTGACCGCCGCGCTGGTGTAGGTGGTCATGCTGAACGGGGTGTCCATGAAGTCCCGCGAGCCCAGCAGGCCCTGGGAGCCACGGCGCGCCACCTGGCCACCGGCAAAGGACTCGCTGCCGGCATCGCCGACGGTGCCAAGAATCGAGGTGGGCGCCAGTTGCAGGCTGCCGCCTTCCGGAATTGGGGTCAGCATGTAGGCCTGCTCGCCCATGGGTTGCAGTTGCAGGCCTGAGCCTTGCAGCAAGCGGGCAAACCCTTCTTCGACGCCGTATTCGCCGGACAACCCGCTGCTGTTGCGGCCGCTGACCAGCGCCGGGTCTACCGAGAGGTTGACCCCGGCCAGGCCGGCGAAACGGGTCAGCGCGGCGCTCAGGCTGCCGGCCGGCACCTGGTAGCTGCGCCGAGACGCGCCGTCTTCGGCATAACTGATGGGGACGAACAACGGGCTGGCACTCAGGCTCAGCATGAGGCTGAAATTCAGCAGCGGACGGATTGCGGGCATTGGCAGAAGCTCTCGATTTTGTTCACTTACCTGGAATGACCAGTCACGTGAAAAAAAGGGACAGGCTTCAGCCAATTTTTTTGAATATTACGGTTTGATGCCTTTGAGCTTTTGGAGCAACTCCATCAATTGCTCCAGGGATTCCTCGCCGAACTGCTCCTGAATCTTCTGGTAGTTGCTTTCCATCCCGGCGCTCATGTCGACGAAACACTGCTGGCCCTGTTCGGTCAGGGCGACGAACACCCGGCGCTGGTCTTCGGCGGATTTGCGCCGGCGCACGATGCCGTCACGCTCCAGCCGGCCCAGTACGCCGGTCATGCTCGGCTTGAGGATGCACGCGAGGTGCGCCAGTTGGTGACTTTCGAGTTCGCCCTGCTGACGCAGGATGCGGATCACCCGCCATTGCTGTTCGGTCAGGTCATGTTCATTGAGCAGTGGCCGGAAGAACGCCATGGTCGCTTCGCGGGCCTGGAGCAAGGTGAGCGTAAGGGACGGTCTAGGGGTGGGCATGGTTCACGCGCATTAAAGGTCGAAGCGTCGAAGCTTAGAGTCGGTGTCCGGTGCATGCAACCCGGGGCATGGAACAAATCATTAACCTATAAATGATTTTTCAAAAACCTGTTAATCACGCTATTCAGCCTATAGATAACATGTTAACAATATGCCGCCCCTGACCTAGCAGAGGGCGCATACCAACAAAAACAACAAAAGGAACGCCCCTCATGCATTCGTGCCTCTTTCGCACGGCGGCAAGCGCTGGCCTGTGCGCCGCGTTTACCCCTCTGGTCGCCCACGCCGATTTCATCCAGGACAGCAAAGCCAGCCTGGAGCTGCGCAATTTCTACATGAACCGCGACTTTCGCCAGACCAACGCGCCGCAGAACAAAGCGGACGAATGGGCGCAAGGTTTTGTGCTGCGCCTGGAGTCGGGCTACACCGAAGGCGTGGTCGGTTTTGGCGTGGATGCCCTGGGCGAAATGGGCTTGAAGCTCGACTCCAGCCGCGACCGCCGTGGCACCGGGTTATTGCCATTTGGCGCCAGCGGCGAGCCGGCTGACAGCTACAGCGAACTCGGCCTGACCGCCAAGCTGCGCCTGTCGAAAACCGTGCTCAAGCTCGGCACCCTGCAACCGCTGTTGCCGGTGGCCGCCTACAACGACACCCGCCTGCTGCCATCGACCTACAACGGTGAACTGGTGACCTCCCAGGACATCGACGGCCTGACGTTGAACCTCGGCCGCCTGGAAAAACAGAACCTGCGGGACTCCTCCAACAACGAATCCATGAGCTACGGCGGCGTCACCAGCAGCCACCTGGACCTGGCCGGCGGTACCTACGCCATCAATCCGCACCTGGCAGCGACCTATTACTACGCGCAGATGCAGGACATCTACCGCCAGAATTTCATCGGCCTGGTGCATGACCTGCCGCTGGCCCAGGGCGTGAACCTGCGCACCGACCTGCGCTACTTCGACACCCGCGAGCAAGGCAGCGCACTGCTGCGCAGCCCTACCCGCGTGGACGGCGGCCGGATCGACAACCGCTTTTTCAACGGCATGTTCAGCCTGTCGGTGGGCGCGCACAAATTCGGCCTGGGCTTTCAGAGCCTTTCCGGTGACGGCGACTTTGCCTTCCCGGGGCAAGACCCGTACTCGGTCAACCTGGTGACCATCAATATCTTCACCAAGGCCAACACAGACGCGTGGCAGGCGCGCTACGACTACAACTTCGCCGCCCTCGGCCTGCCCGGCCTGACCTTCATGACCCGCTACGTCGACGGCAGCCACGCGCAAACCGCCACGGTGCGTAACGGCCGGGAATGGGAGCGCGACACCGACCTGGTCTACACCGTGCAGAGCGGCCCGCTGAAGAACGTCAACGTGCGCCTGCGCAACGCCACCCTGCGCTCAAGCAACGGCCTGACCAGCGACATCGACGAAAGCCGGGTGATCATCGGCTACACCGTGGCCCTGTGGTAACGCCGGGCGCCTCAACGCAACCCCGATTGACGCTGGCGGTATTCCCCCGGCGTCATTTGCGCGTAGCGCTGGAAAAACCGGCTGAAATACGCCGGGTCCTTGAACCCCAGCTGGTAGCAGATTTCATTCGCCGAGTTGCCGGTGAACAGCAACAGGCGCCGGGCTTCCTGCATCAGCCGTTCGAGGATCAGGCGTTTCGAGGGCAGATCGGCGATCCGCCGACACACCTCGTTGAGCCGCGCTTCAGTGACGCCGATACCGTCGGCATAACGCGACAGCGGCCAGTGTTGCAGGTAGTGGTCTTCGATCAGCTCGTTGAAGCGGTGGAAGATTCGCAGGTCTTCGTGACGTGCCGGCCGAGCCTCCAGGGAATTGGCGCAGAGCCGCAGCAGGCTGATCATGATCAGCCGCGTCAGGCTGTCCAGGGCCGAACTGCGCCCGCTGGCCTGGGCGTTGATCTCGCTGCACAGCTCATCGAACAGGAATTCCAGGCGGCGCACTTCGGGCTGAAACTCCGGTGCCAGCCGCGCCAACGCCACACAGGCCGCCGGCAATTGTGCGCCGGGGGCCAGGCTCGGGTCGGCGTCGATCAAGGCCCACACTAGTTGCTGGCGCACGGTCAGCACATGGCCATCGGCGTCGGCTTCGGTGACGAAGGAATGCGCCACCGTCGGCGGCGTGAGGAAAAACATCGGCCCGGATTCGAGGTACTGCTGGTCGTCCAGGTAGACCCGCACCGCGCCGGTCTTGACGTAATGCACCTGGAAAAACCGGTCGTGACGATGCACCGGCATGTTCCGCCCAAAAAATCCCGCCAGGTTGCCGAGCCGGTCGTAGTGCACCTCGGCATCGCTGTAACGCTGGTCGTAGACCTGCCCGATATTGATGTTGGGGATCGGCTGACGATCGCTCATCACTGCATTCTCTTTGTTGTTTTGAGTGCCCTGAAATATTGCCACGCTTGACGATAGTTAACATCTTAATTATAACGTTAATAGGTTAACTAATATCCCACGGAGCAGGCCCGAATCTGCCCCGCCACTGCCAGGAGAAAAGCATGAGCCGTGCCCTGCATGATGTTGCGAACGGCACCCTGTTCGGCGTTGCGCTGAACTACCAGGGGTTGCTGAACCAACGTCTCGCCGAATTCGAACAAGCGCCCTACCAGAAACCGCCGGTGAAGCCGGTGCTGTTCATCAAGACGCCCAACACCCGCAACGGCCACGACGGCGTGGTGCTGCACCCTCAGGGTGAACGCCTGCAACCGGGCCCGGCACTCGGTGTGGTGATTGGCAAGACCGCCAGCCGTGTCAGCGTCGAAAATGCCCTGGAGCATGTGGCCGGCTACACCATCATCAATGAGTTCAGCCTGCCGGAAGACAGCTACTACCGCCCTGCGGTGAAAGCCAAGTGCCGGGACGGTTTCTGCGCCTTGGGCCCGGAACTGGTGGCCCGCGACCAGGTTGCCAACCCGCACCAACTGAGCGTGAAGCTGTTCGTCAACGGTGAGCTGCGCCAGCAAAACTCCACCGCCAATTTCGTGCGCAGCCTGCCGCAGTTGATCGCCGAGATCAGCGAGTTCATGACCCTGCACGCAGGCGATGTGCTGATCACCGGGACCCCCGAAGGCCGTGTGGATGTGCAACCCGGCGACACGGTTGAAGTCGAGATCAGCGGCCTGGGCCGCCTGGTCAACCACATCAAGGCAGAGGAGCTGTCATGAAACACGCGCGTATTCGCTTTGAAGGTGAAGTTCATTCGGTACAGGTCGACGCTGAGAACGCCGTACGCCTGGCCGACGGTCGCCTGCTGGCTGAAGACCAGGTCGAATGGCTGCCACCGGCCAACGGGAGCATGTTTGCCCTGGGCCTGAACTACGCCGACCACGCCGCCGAACTGGCCTTCAAGCCGCCGACCGAACCGCTGGCGTTCATCAAGTCCCCCGGCACCTACACCGGCCACCACCAGGTGACCTGGCGCCCGGACAACGTCGCCTACATGCACTACGAGTGCGAGCTGGTGGCGGTCATCGGCAAACCGGCGCGCAACGTCAAGCGCGAGAATGCCCTGGAGTATCTGGCCGGCTACACGGTGTGCAACGACTACGCGATCCGCGACTACCTGGAAAACTACTACCGCCCCAACCTGCGGGTGAAAAACCGCGACGCCACCACGCCGGTGGGCCCATGGATAGTCGACGTCGCCGACGTGCCAGACCCAAGCAATCTGAAGCTGCGCACCTGGATCAACGGTGAACTGCGCCAGGAAGGCAGCACGAAAGACATGATTTTCGACATCCCGTATTTGATCGAATACCTGTCCAGCTTCATGACCCTGCAGCCCGGCGACATGATCGCCACCGGCACGCCGGAAGGCCTGGCGGATGTGGGGCCGGGGGATGAAGTGATCGTGGAAGTGGAAGGCGTCGGCCGCCTGGTGAATCGAATTGTCAGCGAGGCGGACTTTTTCGCCGCCCGTAAAGAGGCTTGAGCAACATGATCAAACACTGGATCAACGGCCGTGAGGTCGAAAGCAAAGACACCTTCATCAACTACAACCCGGCCACCGGCGAAGCCATCGGTGAAGTGGCCAGCGGCGGCGCCGAGGAAGTGGCGCAGGCGGTAGCAGCAGCCAAGGAAGCCTTTCCGAAGTGGGCGGGAACGCCAGCCAAGGAACGTGCCCGCTTGATGCGCAAGCTCGGTGAGCTGATCGAACAGAACGTGCCGCACCTGGCCGAACTGGAAACCCTCGACACCGGCCTGCCGATCCACCAGACCAGGAACGTGCTGATTCCACGGGCCTCCCACAACTTCGATTTCTTCGCCGAAGTCTGCACCCGCATGGACGGCCACAGTTACCCGGTGGACGACCAGATGCTCAACTACACGCTTTACCAGCCGGTGGGTGTGTGTGCGTTGGTGTCGCCATGGAACGTGCCGTTCATGACCGCCACCTGGAAGACTGCGCCGTGCCTGGCGCTGGGCAATACTGCGGTGCTGAAAATGTCCGAGCTGTCGCCGCTGACGGCCAATGAACTGGGGCGCCTGGCGGTCGAGGCCGGGATCCCCAACGGCGTGCTGAACGTGATCCAGGGCTACGGCGCCACCGCCGGTGATGCGCTGGTGCGCCACCCGGACGTGCGAGCGATTTCCTTCACCGGCGGCACCGCCACCGGCAAGAAAATCATGCAGACCGCTGGCCTGAAAAAGTACTCCATGGAACTGGGCGGCAAGTCGCCGGTGCTGATTTTTGAAGATGCCGACCTGGACCGCGCCCTCGACGCGGCACTGTTCACCATTTTCTCGCTCAACGGCGAACGCTGCACCGCCGGCAGCCGGATCTTCATTCAGGAGAGCGTCTACCCGCAGTTTGTCGCCGAATTTGCCGCCCGCGCCAAGCGCCTGATCGTCGGCGACCCACAGGACCCGAAGACCCAGGTCGGCTCGATGATCACCCAGGCCCACTATGACAAGGTCACCGGCTACATCAGGATTGGCCTCGAGGAAGGCGCCACCCTGCTGGCCGGCGGCCTGGAACGCCCGGCCAACCTGCCGGCGCACTTGAGCCGCGGGCAGTTTATCCAACCGACGGTGTTTGCCGATGTGAACAACCAGATGCGCATCGCCCAGGAAGAGATCTTTGGCCCGGTGGTGTGCCTGATCCCGTTCAAGGACGAAGCCGAAGCGCTGCAACTGGCCAACGATACCGAGTACGGCCTGGCGTCCTATATCTGGACCCAGGACATCGGCAAGGCGCATCGTCTGGCCTACGGCATCGAAGCCGGCATGGTGTTCATCAACAGCCAGAACGTGCGGGACTTGCGCCAGCCGTTTGGTGGGGTAAAAGGTTCCGGCACCGGCCGTGAAGGCGGCCAATACAGCTTCGAAGTGTTCGCCGAGATCAAGAACGTGTGCATTTCCATGGGCAGCCACCACATCCCGCGCTGGGGTGTGTAAGTGATCCCCGTGGGAGCTGTCAGGCTCTGGCGAGGCTGCGATGCAGGCGCTGCGGTCTGCCAGATGCAGCGCGGTGATCCCATCGCAGCCTCGCCGGGGCTCGACAGCTCCCACATTTGAGCTTTGACAACACGCTTCCCAGACAAAAACAATTATTCAGGAGAATGATCATGGGCGAAGTGGTTCTGGCAGCGAAGATCTGCCACGTTCCCTCGATGTACCTGTCGGAACTGCCCGGCAAGCACCACGGTTGCCGCGAAGCAGCCATCGCCGGGCACAAGGAAATCGGGCGGCGCGCCCGTGAGCTGGGGGCCGACACCGCCGTGGTGTTCGACGTGCACTGGCTGGTCAACAGCGGCTATCACGTCAACTGTGGCGAGCATTTCAAGGGCACCTACACCAGCAACGAGCTGCCGCACTTCATCAAGAACATGGAGTACGAGTACCCGGGCTGCCCGGAGCTGGGCGAGTTGATCGCCGCCGAGGCCAACCTGGCCGGCGTGCGCACCATGGCCCACAACATCCCGAGCCTGGAGCTGGAATACGGCACCCTGGTGCCGATGCGCTACATGCACATGGGCGTGCCGGACGAGCAGAAGTTCGACGTGATCTCCATCGCCGCGTGGTGCGCCTGGCACCGCCTGGAAGACAGCTTCGCGTTTGGCGCCGCCGTGCGCCGGGCCATCGAGAAGAGCGATCGCAAGGTGCTGGTGCTGGCCTCGGGTTCCCTCTCCCACCGTTTCTCCGACGACCGCGAAGCCGAAGCCAATATCCACAACTGGACCCGTGAATTCGACAAACAGATGGACCTGCACGTGGTGGAAATGTGGAAGCAGGGCCGCTTCAAGGAGTTCTGCGCAATGCTGCCGGACTACGCCGAGCACTGCTTCGGCGAAGGCAAGATGCACGACACCGCGATGCTCCTGGGACTGCTGGGCGGGCCGGACTACAACCAGCCGGCCGAGATCATCACCCAGCCGTTCGGCAGCTCGGGCACCGGCCAGATCAATGCCATTTTCCCCCTCTGACCCGGGAGCCGCACATGCCGCACTTCATCGCCGAATACACCGACAACCTCGAACAGCAAGCCAACCTGCCCGCTTTGTTCGAGCAGGTTCACGCCGTGCTGGGGGACAGCGGCGTGTTTCCCCTGGGGGGCATTCGCAGTCGCGGGGTGCGCCTGGACACCTGGCGCATGGCCGACGGCAAGCATGACTACGCCTTCGTCCACATGACCCTCAAGGTCGGCCACGGGCGCGACCTGGAAACCCGCAAGACGATCGCCGAAGCCCTGTTCAAGGTCATCACCGAACACTTCGCCGAGCTGCAATCCCAACGGCTGCTGGCGTTGTCGTTCGAGATGATCGAGCTGCACCCCGAGCTGAATTTCAAGCAGAACAACGTGCACGCATTCCTGAAGAACCAGGCGGGCTGACCACAGCCCACCTTTCCGCCCATGGCCACTCAAACAAAAAAGAACAACATCATGAGCACAGCCACTACCGCCGACAGCACCACCCTGATCGAACATCAGCGCACCCACAGCATCGTCACCTGGCGACTGATGCCGTTGCTGCTGATCTGCTACCTGTTTGCCCACCTGGACCGCATCAATATCGGCTTCGCCAAGATGCAGATGAGCACCGACCTGCACTTCAGCGACACGGTGTACGGCCTCGGTGCCGGGCTGTTTTTCATCGCCTACGCGCTGTTCGGGGTACCGAGCAACATGGCCCTGGACCGGGTCGGGCCACGGCGCTGGATCGCCTGCCTGATGGTGGTGTGGGGCGTGCTGTCCACCAGCATGCTGTGGATCGAAAGCTCCACAGGCTTCTACGTGCTGCGCTTTCTGCTCGGGGTGGCCGAAGCCGGCTTCTTCCCGGGGATCCTGGTGTTTCTCAACCGCTGGTACCCGGCCCGGCGCCGGGCGCAAGTCACCGCGCTGTTTGCGATTGCGGTGCCCATGGCCGGTGTGGTGGGCGGGCCGTTGTCCGGTGCGATCCTGGAACATTTCCATGATTTCGGCGGGCTGCGCGGCTGGCAGTGGATGTTCCTGATCGAAGGCGCCCCAGTGGTGCTGCTCGGTCTGGTGGTCCTCAAATACCTGCCGGACAGCTTCGAAACCGTGAAGTGGCTGGAACCGGCACAGAAGCAACAACTGCGCGAGCAACTGAGCAGTGAAGAACAGCGCAAATCCATCACTTCCTTCGGCGGCATCCTGCGTGACCCGCAGGTGTGGCTGCTGGTGGCGGTGTACTTCGCGGTGATGCTGGCGGTGAACACCCTGGCGTTCTGGATGCCCACCCTGATCCACGGCGCCGGCATCGGCCGCGACAGCCAGGTGGGCCTGCTGAGTGCCGTGCCGTATCTCGCCGGGTGCTTCTTCATGATCGGCTGCGGACGCTCATCCGACCGCAACCGCGAGCGCCGCTGGCACCTGTGCGTGCCGTTGTTGATGTCGGCCATCGGCATCGCAGTGGCCGGGCTTTCGCCTACCAACCCGACCCTGGTGCTGGGCGGCCTGATCCTGGCCGGCATGGGCGCCAGTGCCGCGCTGCCGATGTTCTGGCAACTGCCGCCGGCGTTCCTGTCCAACAGCACCCAGGCGGCCGGCATCGCGCTGATCAGTTCGTTCGGCAGCATCGCTTCTTTCCTCGCGCCGTACCTGATCGGCTGGATGCGCGACACCACCCAAAGCGCGAGCCTGGCCCTGTATGTGCTGGCGCTGCTTATCGCCCTCGGCGGCCTGCTGGTGCTGCGCACCCACGCTGCCATCGTCAATCCCCAGTAGAGAGTTCGTCATGCTTGATCAAGCCCACATCCAGCAAGCCGCCGCCCGCCTCGACCAGGCTGAGCGTTCCCGTGAACAGGTGCGCCAGTTTTCCCTGGAACACCCGAACATCACGATTGAAGACGCCTACGCCATTCAGCGCGCCTGGGTGGCACAGAAAATCAAGGACGGGCGCAAGCTGGTGGGGCACAAGATCGGCCTCACCTCCCGGGCGATGCAGGTGTCGTCGAACATCACCGAGCCGGATTACGGCGCCCTGCTCGATGACATGTTCTTCGACGAAGGTACCGACATTCCGTTCGAGCGCTTCATCGTGCCAAGGGTGGAAGTGGAGCTGGCGTTCATCCTCGGCAAGCCGCTCAAGGGGCCGAACTGCACGATCTTCGACGTGCTGGACGCCACCGAATGGGTGATCCCGGCCCTGGAAATCATCGACGCCCGTATCCAGCAGATCGATCCGCACACCAACGCCACACGCAAGGTGTTCGACACCATTTCCGACAACGCCGCCAACGCCGGTGTGGTGATGGGCGGCCGCGCCGTACGCCCGACCGAGATCGACCTGCGCAAGGTGCCTGCCGTGCTGTACCGCAACGGGGTGATCGAGGAGTCGGGGGTGTCGGCTGCCGTGCTCAACCACCCGGCCAAAGGCGTGGCGTGGCTGGCGAACAAACTGGCACCGTACGACGTCACCTTGCAACCGGGCCAGATCATCCTCGGCGGCTCCTTTACCCGCCCGGTGGCGGCGAATCCGGGTGACACCTTCCATGTCGACTACGACATGCTGGGCTCCATCTCCTGCCGCTTTGTCTGAATACTGGAGGACTGTTTCATGGACATGCCCATCAACCGCTTCAAGCAGCGCCTGCAACGTGGCGAAACCCAGATCGGCCTGTGGCTCGGTTTGGCCGACGCTTATTGCGCCGAACTGGCGGCGAATGCCGGGTTCGACTGGCTGCTGATCGACGGCGAGCACGCACCCAATGACCTGCGCGGCATGCTCGGCCAGTTGCAGGCCGTCGCAGGCTACGACAGCCAGCCGGTGATTCGCCCGGTGATTGGTGATACGGCGTTGATCAAGCAGGTGCTGGATATTGGCGTGCAGACGCTGTTGGTGCCGATGGTGGAGACGGCTGAACAGGCCCGGCAGTTAGTACGGGCCGTACGCTATCCGCCCTTTGGCGTGCGGGGCGTTGGCAGTGCGCTGGCGCGGGCGTCGCGCTGGAACAGCATTCCGGGTTATCTGGATGAAGCGGATGCGCAGATGTGCCTGCTGGTGCAGATCGAGAACCGTGAAGGCCTGGACAACCTGGACGCGATTGCGGCGGTTGATGGCGTGGATGGGGTGTTTATCGGGCCGGCGGATTTGAGTGCGGCCATGGGGCATCGGGGCAATCCCGGGCACCCCGAGGTGCAGGCAGCGATTGAGGACGCCATCGTACGGATTCAAAAAGCCGGCAAGGCGGCGGGAATCTTGAGTGCGGATGAGAAATTGGCGCGGCGGTATATCGAACTGGGGGCGGCGTTTGTGGCGGTGGGTGTGGATACGACGGTGTTGATGCGCGGGTTGCAGGGGTTGGCTGCCAAGTTCAAAGACACCGCAGCACCGGACATTACCGGCGGCGTGTACTGACTCTCTGAAACAACAAAGATCCAAAATGTGGGAGCGGGCTTGCTCGCGAATGCGGTGTATCAGTTCCAGATTTGTTGGCTGACCCACCCATTCGCGAGCAAGCCCGCTCCCACATTTGGATCGGCGGTGTGTCAGCGTTTGATGGTTTTCAACTCATCCAGCAACCCCAGCAACACCTGCAACTTCTCCTCCCCAAACTGCTCTTGCAAGCGCCGGTAGTTCTCTTCCATACACTGGCTCATCGACTCGAAACTGGCCTTGCCCTTCTCCGCCAGCGTCACCAGCACCCGCCGCTGATCCTGCTCGGCCTTGCGCCGGTGCACCATGCCCGCCGTCTCCATGCGCACCAGCACGCCGGTCATGCTCGGTTTGAGAATGCACGCCAGTTCGGCCAATTGGTAAATCTCCAGCTCGTCATGCTGGCTGAGAATTCGGATAACCCGCCATTGCTGCTCGGTCAGCCCATGTTCATTCAGCGAGGGCCGGAAAAAACTCATGGCCGCTTCACGGGCCTGCAACAGGGTCAGGGTCAGGGATTGTCTGGGTTTCAACATAGGCTCAGGGTCACGATAGATTTAGTTAATGTTTTAACGAAACTCTAACACTCTCCTCCCCGCCGCACGCTATAACTTGTGAAGCCGGCGAAGGCTCTGGCGCGCAGGATCAAAAAGCGCGGCACACAGGATCAAGACATCCAGCGTGCCAACGGCCTTAATACACTCATTAGCTCTTCACTGTCAGGCAGCGCAATGATCAATATCGAAACGCCGACCTATTACACGGCGACCAAGAAATACAACCTCAGCTTTCCCACCCTGGAACAGGACGTGGAAGCCGACGTGGTGATCATCGGTGGCGGCTTTTCCGGGATCAACACCGCCCTGGAACTCGCCGAAAAAGGCATCACCAACATCGTCGTGCTGGAAGCGCGTTACCTGGGTTTTGGCGGCACCGGGCGCAACGGTGGGCAGATCATGGCCGGCATCGGCCACGACCTGGAAAAGATCAAGAAGGACGTGGGTGAAGATGGCCTGCGCCAGATCTTCGAGATCAGCGACCTGGGCGCCGACATCATCAAGAACCGCATCGCCAAGTACGACATCGATGCCGACTTCTGCCACGGCTACGGCTACATGGGCTTCAACGCCCGCCAGGAAAAGACCCTGCGCGCCTGGGAAAAAGACTTCAAGTCCATCAACACCCAACACGAGATCCGCTTTCTTGGCGGCTCCGACGTGAAGCAGATCATCGGCTCCGACGCCTACAGCAGCGCCCTGCTGCACATGGGCGGCGGGCATGTGCACTCATTGAACCTGCTGCTGGGCGAAGCCAAGGCCCTGGCCGGTCACGGCGTGCAGATTTTCGAGAACAGCCCGGCATTGGAGGTCAGCTACGGCGAACGCATCACCGTGCGCACCGGCCGCGGTTCGGTCAAGGCCAGCAAGCTGCTGTGGGCCTGTGACAGCTTCCTCAACAAGCTGGAACCGGAACTGCACCGCTCGACCATCAATACCTATGCGTTCCAGATGATGACCGAGCCGTTGTCCGAAGAACTGATCAAGCGTATCAGCCCGATTCGCGGGGCCTACAGCGACATTCGGCCGGTGATCGACTACTACCGCGTCACCCACGAAAACCGCCTGCTGTTCGGCGCCGCCACACCGTTGGTGGAGCACATTCCCGGCGATTTGAAAGCCTGGAACCGCAACCTGATGCTGAAGATCTTCCCGTACCTCAAGGACGTGAAGATCGACCTGGCCTGGGGCGGCCCGATGGCCTGCAGCCCGAACCTGTTCCCGCAGATCGGCACCCTGCCCGGGCGCAGCAACGCGTTCTATGTGCAGGGCTATTCGGGCTTCGGCGTGACGCCGAGCCACATCATCTGCAAGGTGCTGGCCGAAGGCATGAGCGAAGGCTCGGCGCGGTATGACCTGGTCAGCTCGATCCACCGCCCGACCATCATCGGCAAGGACGCGATCCGCCCGCTGCTGCTCACCGCCGGCAAGTCCTGGCACCAACTCTCCGGTTACTGGAACGGCCGCCGCTAAATCCCACACCTGACACCTGACACCTGTAGGAGCGAGCTTGCTCGCGAAAAACCCAAGGGCGCCGCGTTCATCCAGGACGCCAGCGCCCCCATTCCCCCCCTATTTTTCATCATCAGGAGCAACTGCCATGACCCTCGTTACCCTCAAGAAAGACATCCAGCTATCCGAACTCGACGCCTGGGGCACCGTCGCCGACCTCGGTTCGACCATCCTCGAAGGCGAAGTCCGGGCCTTCGGCAAAATGACCTTCGGCGCCCCCACCGACCCGGTCAGCAGCGCCTATTTCGGCACCACCCAGGGCAAGTTCCGCATGGTCTACCCGTTTGCCGAACAAGCCACCGTGGTCACCGGCGAGGTGGTACTCACCAACGAATCCACCGGCCAGAGCACCCGCTACCAGGCCGGCGACAGCTGGTTCGTGACCAAGGGCACCCCGGTACTGTGGGAAGTAGTCAGCGAAAGTTTCGTCAAACACTACTTCGCCGTGGTGTGATGGCCCGGCTGCCGGCCGCCGTCGGCAGCCTTTTGGCGCAGGTGTCCCTCCATGCACGCTCTCCCCGCCCACGAAGTCGCCGGCCAGTGCCTGCAGGCTTTCACCCGATTGATTCCGGTCAGCCAGGCCGCGTTCTATTGCGTCGACCGCCACCTGCAAGCCCGGGATTTCCAGTTGCACGGCATGAGCGGCGAAATGCACCGCGACTACCTGGACAACTACCGTCAGTTCGACCCGTTGCAACCGCGCAACTGCCTGTCCAGTGGCTTGGCGGTGGTGCCGCTGGGCCTTGCCATGGCCCGCCAGCCGGTGCGGGATACCCGGCGCTATGGGGATTTTCTGCGGCGCTATGGCGTGGTGGATGTGGTGGAAATCCTCGCCCAGCGTGACGGACAGCCCCAGGCAGCGATTTCGTTGTTGCGCACCGCCGATCAAGGCGCCTTTACCGGCGAGCAACTGGCCCAGTTGAATGCCCTGCAAACCTTGCTGCAACTGGCCGTGGCCAATATGCAGCCCACTGAAGAGGCGCTGGCCGGGTTGACGCCCAAGGAGCGCCAGATCGCCCTGTTGTTGCGCCAGGGCGCCAGCAACAAACAGTTGGCCCGAGAGCTGGACGTCGGCCTGCCCACCGTCAAGACCCACCTGATCAACCTGTTTCGCAAGACCGGCGTCAGCAGCCGCACCGAGCTGGTGGGCAGCCTGTTTCTGTAGCCTGCCTCAACCATCCGGTTGATACCCGGGCCTGCTCCCGGGCGCGATGATCCGAGGTGTTCACCCACTCAACCGGAGCATCGCAAATGACCACCCCTTCTGACTGGATCACCGTGGGCGCCCTGGCCGACGGCTTCGCCCCCGAGGCGTTCATCCTGCCGAACCTGGCGGACCTGAGCGGCAAGACCTTTACGCTGAACTTCGCCAATGGCTGGCAGATCGAGCATCGCTTCGAACGCGACAGCCTGTCCTGGGTCGCAGCCGACGGACACTCCAGCGGCAGCGCAACCTACCGCGCGACCTCGGTACGCCCCGGCCTGTACCTGGTGGATTTCATCAAGCGCGAAGGTGCCCAGGCCTGGTCGGTCAGCCTGGTGCTCGACACCGCCAGCGCGTCGTTCACCGCCGTGCTCGGACGCCTGCCCACCCAGGAACAAACCCGCGAAGGCCTCTACAGCCGCGCCCTGGCCGGCAAGCCGCTGACCTCGGTGGAAGTGGAATTCCTCCACGGCAGCCTCGACCGCCCCTGGCAAGCCGGCCAGTGCCCCCACGCGCCCACCACCGAACTGACCGGCCTGCGCAACCAGTACCGCTACAGCCCGAGCGAGGTCTACGAGCACATCTACCTCAACCACCAGTTCTACGCCTGGCAATGCCTCAAGGGCGTCGAGCAAGGCCTGTGCGACACCGACCGCTGCCATTACTACAAGATCGCCGACCAGCTGTACCTGTTCGTCTGGCGCGAAAAAATCATCCCCACCCTCGGCCTAGTGCTGATCGACCTGCAACAGCATCGCAGCGACGGCAAGATCTTCGGCTATGCCGGGGCGGCTTTCGATGAGCTGTCGAACTTCCCCATCAGCTCCTACTGCCAGGTGCTCAACCGCACGGAGCATCCCGATGACTGAGCCGCGCACGATTGTGATCACCGGGGCCGGCACGGGCATCGGTGCCGCGTGCGCCCGGCTGTACGCCGCCGAGGGTGCGCGCGTGGTGCTGATCGGCCGTCGTCGCGAGCCGCTGGAGCAGGTCGCGGGGGAAACCGGGGGGTTGGTGTTGGTGGGTGATGCAGCCTGCCCTGTCACGTGGGCGTGCTTTGTGGAGCAGATTCGCCAGCGCTTCGGGCGAATCGATGTGCTGCTGGCTTGCGCGGGCGGCCATGGCCTGGGCAGCGCCACCGACACCAGCCCGCAGACTTGGGAAGCGGCGCTGCGCAGCAACCTCGACAGCGCGTTCTACAGCGCGCGAGCGTGCCTGCCGTTGCTGCTGGAAAGTGCCGGCAACGTCGTGTTGATGGGTTCGATTGCCTCACTGGCTGCCGGGCCCGAGGTGTGCGGCTACACCACGGCCAAACATGCGTTGCTTGGACTCAACCGTTCGCTGGCCCGGGATTACGGCCCACGCGGGGTGCGGGTGAACGCGGTGTGCCCGGGCTGGGTGCGCACGCCGATGGCGGATGAAGAAATGCAGCCGTTGATGGATTTTCACGGTGAGACGCTGCAACACGCCTATGACCGTGTGTGCGCCGATGTGCCGTTGCGCCGGCCGGCCAGCGCTGAAGAAATCGCCAGGGTGTGCCGCTTCCTGGCCTCCAGTGAAGCGTCGATCATTACCGGGGCCACGCTGGTGGCGGACGGCGGGTCGAGCATCGTCGATGTGCCGACGTTGGCCTATGCGCATCTGGAGCAGCGTCATGAATGAAGACCTGGACTTCACTGGCCGCAACGTATTGGTCACGGGCGGCGCCCAGGGCATTGGCCGGGCCATCGTCGAAGCCTTTGCCCTGCGGGGTGCGCGGGTGATGATCGCTGACCTGCAACTGGCCCACACACTCGCGCTGGAGCTGTGCGGGCGCGGCTGCCAGGTGGAAGCGGTGACGGTGGATCTGGCGGATGCGGCTGCGGTTTTCGAGCTGATTGCAGGGGTGGAACAACGTTGGGGACGGCTGGATGTTGTGGTGCATAACGCCGGGTATTTTCCGCTGACGCCTTTTGCCGAAATCACTCCGGCGATGCTCGACCGCACCTTGGCGGTCAATCTCTCGGCGTTGTTCTGGCTGACCCAGGCGGCGTTGCCGATGTTCCGCCGTCAGGGTCGGGGCTGCGTGCTGGTCACATCGTCAGTTACAGGGCCGAGGGTGGCATTTCCAGGCCTGAGTCACTACGCGGCGTCGAAGGCCGGGGTCAACGGTTTCATTCGCAATGCCGCGCTGGAGCTGGCCGGCTTGAATGTGCGAGTCAACGGTGTGGAGCCCGGCATGATCGCAACCCCGGCCATGGGCAACCTGGGGGATGACCAGGTGAACGCACAGATCGCCAGCCGGGTGCCGCTGGGACGCCTGGGTACGCCGTCGGATATTGCCGGGGCGATGCTGTTTCTGGCATCGGACCTGGCAGGCTACATCACCGGGCAGACGCTGGTGGTGGATGGCGGCTCGACCTTGCCGGAGGTTTAACGAAACGTCCTACCGAACCGCCGGATAACCTCTACTCCCCCGCCTCGAGAACCGCTGCAAAGTCCCTCGCCTGATCACACAGTGCGAGGGAACGCCGATGTCATTTTCGATTAACACCCAGCCCGAAGGGGCTGCCTCTTGATTCCCGCCATAGGCTTTCTGGTCGTGGCGGCGATGGACCCGAAGACACGCGACGTCGACGGGGTTCTCAACGACTTCACACACTGCCTGAACACCTACGACGCCTGGGCCGAGCACTTCTGGAGCTTCTCGGCACTGGACGTCGAGCAGGTGTTCAAGGTGGGGGATGAGGTTTCGCTGGTCGCACCCATCACCCGTTCCCTGTATCCCGCCAGCACCGTCGCGACCTGCAAGGCCAACGCGCCATTGACCCTGGTGCATATGTTCCAGAGCACGCGGTTCGTGCCCATCGGCAATACGCCGGTGATGCTGCAGGAAGTCGCGCAAGACGGTGGCCCTCTCGGCGACCCCATCCACAAAACCATCGGCCCCAGCGGCATTCTCGAAGTCACCGAGTGCACCGTGGACCGGCAGTATCGAGTCAGCTTTTATCCCAACGTTTCGAGGGACCACATCAAGGCGCTGTATGCCTCCTATCAGTCCGAGATCAGCTCGCTGGAAGGCCGCTTGCGTGGCGAGTGGACGAGCACGTTCAAGCCGATATGGGAGAGCTATTCCAAGGCGGGTTATGGCGAGCGCTACACCTCGCTGCAACTGGCTTATGCGCGGGGCTTTGAAAACGTGCTTTACGGTCTGTGGACGGTATTGCGCAGCTGTACCAGTGGTTGGCAGACATCAAGCCCAACAGCGAAAAATTGCTGCAGTACCTCTCCCAGGCTGAGCTTGAAGCGCTGCTGAAGCTCAGTCATGAGGCGATTGCCAAAGGGTTGTTGATCCTCAGCGACGAGCCGCTGCTGTTCATCTACCTGTCCGCAATGGTCAGTTGGATGCGCATGCTGCCGCCGCACTACCTGTTTGAGTTGCTGGGGGAAATCACCACCGAGGTGTTGCTCAACCTGCTGTTGCTGTGGGCTACCGGTGGCATGGGTGTGGCGGTGCGCCTGGGTGCGCAGGTGCTGGGCAAGGTCAAGTCCGAGCGGGCACGGGAGTGGTTGGAGCAGATTGCCAGGCTGGGCGGTACGGCCCGGATGGACGGGCATGCCGAGGCGCTTAAGCCGTTATCGCTTCAGAGTCATGCAGTGCCGGTGAAAGCTGCGGCGGCGCCGTTGAAGGTTGGTCCAGATCAGGTTTCGAATCCGGCACCGATGGTGCGGGAGCCGACGTCTCGCACGACGCTGGTGAAGCAGGAGCCTATGGATGATGTGCCTGCTTCTGCAAAGAACCCCGGCGGTGACGCGACGGCGCCCGCAGATAAGACCGCAACCAATGGCTGCCCGGTTTCGATGGTTACCGGTGAGGAACTGCTGACCCTCACTGACGGCTCGTTGGAAGGTGTGCTGCCGTTTGCCTGGACGCGGTTGTATCGCAGCAGTGCGGTGGAAGTGGATTGCGGGTTGGGGTTTGGCTGGAGTCATTCATTGGCGCAGCGGTTGGTGGTGAACGGTGAATCGGTGGTGTGGACCGATCACGAAAACCGCAGCACCACCTTTCCCCTGCCCTCTGCTGCACGGCCAGCCATCACCAATAGCCTGGCGGAAGCGGCGATTTATCTGGGCTCGTTTCCCGATGAACTGGTGCAGGCTCAGGCGTCGCTTTTCTACCACTTCCGTGACGGTGTGCTGAGGTCGATCAGCGACGCGTATGACAACCGGCTGCGTATTGCCCGCGACTATTCCGGACGGATCCAGCGGATCGATAACCACGTCGGCCAAGGATTGCTGCTGCGGTATGACCGTGGACACATCGTTGCGGTCGACTATCAAGTGCAGCGGGAACTCGGCTGGGTTACTGAGCAGAACGTTGTTTCCTACACGTACGACGATGCGTGGCGGTTGGTAGAGGCGACGAACGCGGTAGGCGAAAGCGAACGTTATCGCTACGACGATCAGCAGGTGATTCTGGAGCGGCAACTGGCCGGTGGGGCGAGTTTCTTCTGGGAGTGGGAACGGTCCGGCAAGGCTGCACGCTGTCCGGCACTGGGCCAGTTTTTCGCAGATGGACACGCGGTATGTGTGGGATGACAACGGCACGGTCACCGTGCACAACGCCGATGGCAGCCAGGAAGTCTACGTACACGACCAGCGCGCTCGGCTGGTGCAGCGGATCGATCCGGACGGCGCGCAGCACTTCAAATCCTACGATGACAAAGGCCGCCTGACAGTCGAGCAGGATCCGCTGGGAGCGGTGACGGCGTATCAGTACGACGAAGCCGGTCGGTTGATTGCGCTGTTTCCCGGTGACGATGCACCCACGTCCTACGAGTATGACAACGGGTTCGTGCGGGCTGTACGCCGTGGTGACGCGGTGTGGAAATACCAGCGTAACGATCAAGGCGATATCACCCGCAAGACTGATCCGGATGGTAACTACACCGAATACACCTACACCCAACACGGAAAGCTCAGCGGCGTCTGGTATCCGGATAACAGCAGTCAGCGGCTGACTTGGGACGAGCGTGGCCAGCTCATTGAGGAGAAGCTGGCGAATGGCGGAGTGCGGCGTTATCGCTATGACGACCTGGGGCGGCAGGTGGCTTGCGAGGATGAGTATGGCGCGCTGACCCAATACCAGTGGGACGCCGTAGGTCGTTTGCTGAAAGTGATTCAGCCGGGCGGCGCCACTCGCGAATTCAGCTACAACCCGTACGGAAAAATCACTGCAGAGCGCGACGAGCTGGGTCGGGTTACTCGCTATGAGTATGCCGACGGTCTGCACCTGATCAGCCGTCGGATTAATCCGGACGGCACGCAGCTCAAATACCGCTACGACAATGTTCGGTTGTTACTCACCGAGATCGAAAATGAGGTTGGGGAAACCTATCGACTTGAGTACCACGCCAACGGCCTGATCCAGCAGGAAACCGGGTTTGATGGTTGCCGCACCGCCTATGTCTACGACCTCGCCGGGCACCTGCTGGAAAAGACCGAGTACGGCGACGATGGCAGTCAGCTGGTTACCGGTTATGAGCGCGATGCGGCCGGGCGCCTCGTAAGAAAAAACCTGCCTGACGGCAGCAGCGTCAATTACACCTACGACCGCCTCGGCAACCTTCTCAGCGTCGACGACGGTCACTGGCCGCTCCATTACGAATACGACCTGCAAAACCGCCTCACCGCCGAGCACCAAGGCTGGGGCACGTTGCGCTATGGCTACGACGAATGCGGGCAACTCAACTACCTGCGCCTGCCCGATAACAACCGCCTGGCCTTTCATCACGACAAGGGCGGCGACCTCGCCACCGTCGAGCTGAATGGGAAGCCACTCACCTCGCACCTGTTCAAATCCGGACGCGAACATCAGCGCCAGCAAGGTCAATTCCTCAGCCACTACCACTACGACGACCAGGGCCGCTTGCACGCCCACGCCATCACCCAACAGGAACAACGCCACCAGCGCCGCCAATACGACTACGACAAACGCGGCAACCTCACCCGCATCCTCGACACCCGCAAAGGCCAGCACGACTACCACTACGACCCGCTCGACCGCCTGACCCGCGCCAACCATTCGCACGACCTGCAGGAACGCTTCGTCCACGACCCGGCGGGCAACCTGCTGATGCAAGACCGTGTCGGCCCCAGCGTCGTCAAAGGCAACCGCTTGTTGATGCAGGGCGACCGTCATTACGACTACGACGCCTTCGGCAACCTCCTGCGCGAACGCCGGGGCAGGGCCCAGCAGTTAGTCACCGAATACCGCTACGACTGCCAGCACCGACTGATCAGCATCACCCAGCCGGACGGTACCGAGGCCGCATATCGCTACGATCCTTTTGGACGGCGGATCGCCAAAATCCTCAACGGCCAGACCACCGAGTTTTTCTGGCAAGGCGACAAGCTGATCGCCGAGCACAGCACAGATCACCATCAGAGCTACCTCTACGAACCCAACAGTTTTCGCCCGTTAGTGCTGCTCAAAGGCTACGGCCCGGAAGACGTAAAGCCCTTCCACTACCAACTCGACCACCTGGGCACGCCACAAGAACTCACCGCGCCCGATGGTGAAATTGTCTGGTCAGCGCATTACCGCGCCTACGGCCAAATCGCGAAGCTGGACGTCAACACCCTCACCAACCCGCTGCGCTTCCAGGGCCAATACTTCGACCCGGAAAGCGGGCTGCACTACAACCGCCATCGCTACTACAATCCGGACATTGGCCGCTACCTGACGCCCGATCCCGTGAAGCTGGCGCGTGGGTTGAACGGATACCAGTACGTGCCCAACCCGACAGGCTGGGTGGATCCGTTGGGGTTGAGCTGTAAAGCTACAGCCTGCCCAGGCCAAATAGTCGCCGATGGGCCTTATAGCGAAATTGTTCCTGGTGGAGGTTTAGCTGCTCACGAAGCTGCCGGAGGACATTTGATGCAAAAGCACATTGGTAGAACTGACCAACAACTGGCAACACGTCTTAAAAATGAGCCTCATGTGCCTACGGCATCTACCTTCCCTGATCGCGCGACAGCCGAGTCAGCCATATCAAGCGTGATAGCAGGCAACGAAACCAAAATAAATTCGTTCGTTAAAGGAAAGGACAAAAAAATTGTTATTACTCAAAAGTCTCCTCAACCAGTTGGAACCAGCCTGAAGCGAGGTGCAAAAACAACCGTCCCCGGACGGGAGATCTACCTGATTTTGTACAAAGATAAAAGCATGCCCGATGGCTATAGAATTCAGACCGGATATCCGAATCCATGAATAAAGATTATTCACAGCTGCAGCAACTTCTCGCGGGTTACTTCAATCAGGATTGGGTTGATGAGTTTGATAGTGCGGACGATGTGATCCTAAGCTTTATAACTGAATCCTCAACAGAGACCTTTAAAACCGCACACCTTGAGTTAAAAGCTCTTTTACATGCCAACAAGACGGAGCAAGCGTTACAGCATTTTTTATTCTCAGATATTGGCTGTGGCTACTATTATCCTCACGATTGGAAAAGCGGGAAATTGTGGCTGGAGCACATTGACGCGCTTTTCAACCAAAGAGGCGAATAACTTCGATCTTTTAAGATATTTATAATGAAGAAGGTACTCGGAAAGCCCCTTCTTCCTCCCCTACCCCACCTGCTGCAACCGCCCAGCTCGAAAATCCTTCGGCGACACTTCGAACTGTTTCTTGAATGACCGACTAAAGTGCGCCGAATCCGTAAACCCCCACTTATACGCAATCGACGTAATCGACTCACTGCGCAAAAACGGGTTGGTCAGATCATCCGCACTGCGCTTCAACCGCGCCCGCTGGATATACCGGCACACACTGTCATCCTGTTCCTCAAACAACCGATACAAATGCCTTACCGAGATGTTCAACCGACTCGCCAACCCCACCGGGCTCAGCCCTGGCTGGGTTAACGACTCATCAATCACCTTCTGCACATAGCCGCGCAGATTGCTGCCCTGCAACCCGCCACAATCATCCCGCTCATCATCTTCCTGCTCAAACGCCGACCCCAGCAGCGAGACAAACGCCGATTGCAACGCCTGCCCTTCGCCGACCGCACCTTCGCCGTTGAGCGCGTCCTTGCACAACTGGTCCATCAGCACATGCAACATGCGCCCGCAGGCTTTGCTCGAGGAGATTTTGCCGAAGGTCTTGGGCTGGTTGCCGAACTGTTTGCACACCTCTGCGCGGGACAAGGACAGGGACGCATGTTCGATCAGCCCAAACGGGGTGATGTCGATGGAGCCCACCGAGTCCATCAAGAGTAATTCGCCGGGGGCGAGTTGCACGCTCTGGCCGTTTTGGGTGATCTGGCAGTAGCCGCTGCGCTGGCTGACGAGGAAACAGTTCTGGTCGTCATCGTGGTCGGCGCGGGCTTTGGGGCGCTTGATCAGGCCGGCGTTGGTGCGCAGGTTGGCCAGGGGCAAGCCGCCGCGGGAAAAGGTGCTGATGCTGCCAATGAACAGCGAGCGGTTGAAGGCCAGTTCTGTGTCGAAGTGACCGCAAACCGCGCGCAGATCCCGGGTCCAGCGGTCCAGCCCGTCTTGCCCAATCTGTTGCATGCTCATGGTTGTTTCCACCTTGGCTTTTTGTTTTTGTCGGGCAATAGTTAACATGTTATCTATATGCGCGCAACAAGTACGTGTCTGCCAAGGTGATTGCACTATTGATGCCAGATCCTGCGGTCAGTGGGCCTGTAATGCACGCTGGAAACCGCTGAAGGTGTCCAGTAGCCAGGCGCGTTGATCGCTGCTCAACGCGATATAGCGCCGGAACGCCGGCATGCGATTGACCACCTCGCTCCCGCCCATATGCTCAAGCCGCACGCACCATTGGTGATCCACCAGGTCGATGCGCAGGCGCTTGAAGTCCAGCGGCATCAAGGCGCGATGCAAGGCGCTGCCCTCCTGCAACTCGGCTTGCAGAACGCCTAACACTTCCTTGTCTCCAGAGCGCTGCCGACAGCGGATCCCGGTGCGTCGAACGGCCCCGGTGTGGTGCAGTTCAAAGCTCGCCGTGCCCTGCTGCGAGGCAGGAATGCGCAGTACGAATTCGGTCATGACCAGGTGCATCAACAGCTGCGACTCGGTGCGCTCGACGATCTCCAATTGCAACCCGAGCTCGTCCAGGGCCACCCGGGCCGTCGTCGGTCCACACACCGCATAACCGGCCAGGCCGAGGTTACGTCGCAGGTGTTCCAGCGTAACGCCGGGACGATAACCGGCAGGCGCGCGCCGGGCGCTGAGCAGCTCAGACAGTTTTTGCAGCATGGCTGATATACCCGTTGTGCGGTTGACCCGGTTCATGGGCGAACTCCTTGGCCAACACCTCTTCCACCGAGGCGGGCTTGAATGGATTGACCTTCTGCACCACCAGGGTCCAGAACAGCGCATACGCCGCCGTGCACCCAAGCATCACGCCGAAGGGAATGTAGATGTCAGCAGGGTTCATCCCCGGCGGGGTGATAAACCACATGCCCAGCAGGATGCCGATGCTCGACAGAATCTGCGGCAGCGGAAAGAACGGCGAACGGTAGGCACGAGGCAGATCCGGCCGGCGAATCCGCAGGATCACCACCGACAGCGTCACCAGCAGATAAGCAAAACTCCAGGCGCACACGGCGGCCAATACCAGGTGCATGATGTTGTCGGTGTTGCCCCCCAGGTACAGCGCGTGCAGGCACGGAATCAACATCGCCACCAGGATGCACAGCAGCGGTGTCTTGAAGCGCGGGTGCAGGTAGGTGAAAACCTTGGGCAACGCGCCGTCGACCGCCATGCCGTACAGGATCCGTGGCACACCGGCCATCAGGGTGTTGATGGTCGCAGCACCGGCAAACAGGAAACCGATGCCCAGCCACATCGGACCAATGCTGCCCATCACCTGCTCGGCAAATTTCGGGATGGCCATCGGCGTATCCAGCAGGTGCACCCCGCCCGCCGCGTCGATCAATACGTTCTCCACCTGGCGCTTCATGGCGGCGCCGTAGATGAACATGCAGGTGGCCACACCCAGCAACCCCAGCACCATGGCCTTGGGCATCACCTTGGCCGAGTTGCGCAGGTCCGGTGCCAGCGGCGTGACGAACTCGCAGCCGACAAACATGAACATCGCCATGCCCACCAGCGACAGGATGGTGATCAGGTCGGTGCCCACCAGGGATTCACCGAACCAGCCGTCCAACTGCACCGCCGGGGCTGCGATCAGGCCCAGCACGCCGAATACCATCAAGGTGGTCCACATGCCGAAGGTCAGGATGATCTCGGCCCGGCCGAACGCGCTGACACCAAACCCATTCAGCACCCCGAACACAATCACGAAGCCCACCCCGAGCAACCACGAACCGCCGGCGGATTCCGCCAGGGTGTTGAGGTGCTCGAAGTTCACCAGCGCCATCACCCCGGACAGGATCGTCTCGGCGGTGCCGGCAAACACATGCACGATCAAGTACGCCGACAAGGTGCCGGTGATCGCAAAGAACCGGCCCATGCCGCAGTTGATGTAGTCGTAGACCGAACCGGTGGTGGGCAGGATCGAGGCGGCTTCGGCGAAGGTGGTCGCCTGGGCCAGCATCATCACCACCGCGATCAACATCGCCACCGCGAAGGCACTGCCGCCGATGCCAAACCCCATGGTTGCGGTGAGGATCACCGGGCTGGCCATGATCAGGCCGATGGTGCTCGCCAGCGCGGTGGGAAAGCCCACCGTGCCGCGTTTCAAGTGTTCGGTGAGCCGGTCGTTGATCGACATGGTGCAGATCCTCAAGAAGCGGATTTTTAGAAGTATTGGCACTCTGCGCCCCGCCCTGGCTGATCGTCTTGCTCCTGGCTGCCGCCGGTTTTGTTGCTGCCTGCCACTGCTGCGCCACTGGCGGCCTGGGACAATTTCCTGGCACGCAGGGGAAAGACTTAGCCCGGTGGCGCTCGCCCTAATGCTCCCTCAATTCACCTTGTTGGGGACTATAACAATGCAGCACACACAACAAACCCGTCACCTGTACAGGGCCATCAGCCTGGGCATCGCGCTGATGGTCATCGACTCATCGGCCCAGGCGTTTGAGCTGTATGCCGATGACGACACCCAGGTCACCGGCAATTTCCTCGCGGTGTACGGCATGTTCAACAGCCGCAAAAACTATGACGGCACTACCGGCGGTTCCACCTGGCGCGAAGGTTTTATCAAGTATGGCTTGAGCGTCGACCAGCGCTTCGGCGCCCTGGGCAGCCTGTATGGCACGGCCAACCTGGTCAGCTCCGGCACCTGGGGTGAGGGTGATGCGTCGGGCGTGACCACCGGCAGTGAGCGCACCACCAAGTTCGACGAAGCCTTCGCTGGCTGGCGCTCGGGGGAGCTGTTTCCGGCGCTGGGCAAGGATGGTGTGGACCTGTCGTTCGGCCGCCAGATCATCATGCTCGGCGACGGTTTCATCATCAATGACGACGGCCCGAACCTCGGCAAAGGCGTGGATGACGGCAAGTTCAACCGGGGCGGCGCCTACTACATCGCCGCGCGTCATGCCTTCGATCAAACCGCTGTGTTACGCCTGGGGGGCAAGGACGGCGTGCATGGCAGCGTGATGTGGATCAAGTCCGACAACCGCGCCCAGGCCAACACCGAAATGGCCGCCGGCACCCTGGACTACACCGCCGCACCCGGCACCGTAGGGTTGACCTATATCCACGGCATCAGCGTCGACGACCGTTACGCCAATGACCTGCAAAAACAGCGCGCCGGGATGAACCTCTACAGCCTGCGGGGCGCCGGCAATGCCGGGATCGAGAACGCGCATTTTTCCTTTGAATACGCCTGGCAGGACAAGGACGCCGGCCCGGAAAAAGCCTGGTACACCGAGGCCGGTTACACCTTCGCCGCGCTGCCGTGGTCGCCGGACCTGACCTACCGCTACAGCCGCTATTCGAAAAACTGGGACGCCATGTTCTCGGGCTTCAACCGTGGCTATGGCACTTGGGTGCAGGGCGAAGTGGCTGGCAATTACTCAGGGCCGTTCAATACCAACACCGAAGTGCAGCATGTGGCGTTGAAGGTCAAGCCGCTGGACAGCGTGACCGTCGGCGCGCTGTTCTTCGACTACAAAACGTTGAGCAAGGGCGGCATGCTCAACCTCGATGGGCGCGAGCTGGACCTGTACGCGGAGTGGGCGGTGAACGAACACCTGATCGTCACGCCGCTGCTGGGTTTGTACAAGCCGAACAAGGATGAGAGCAACGGCGGGAATCAGGTGGGGGGCAACGGTACCAATATCTACAGCCAAGTCACCGTGGCGGTGCCGTTCTAACACAGATGCAATGAGCTACCGAGATCACATGTGGGAGCGGGCTTGCTCGCGAAGGCGGTGTGTCAGTCGCCAGATGTATTGGCTGACACTCCGCATTCGCGAGCAAGCCCGCTCCCACATTGAACCTGCTTCAGCCTTCGATAGAGGTGTTCGCCCTACGGTTGCCGTTCCTCAATCCGCGCATACGCGCCCTGGTGATAGAGCAGCGGCGAACGCCCAAAATCATCAAACGCCACCACCTTGCCAATCATGATCCAGTGATCGCCACCGTCCACCTGCTGGTACTTCTCGCAGTGAAACCGCGCCGAGCAATCGGCGAAGACCGGCGAGCCACCCTCGCCCGGCTCGAATTCGATTTCGGCGAAGCGATCGTCCTTGGACCGGGCAAAATTGTTCGACAGGTGGATCTGGTCGGCCGCCAGCACGTTGACCGCAAAATGGCTGGCCTGCTCGAACACCTCGTGGCTGTTGGAGCGCTTGTCGATGCTCCACAGCACCAGCGGCGGGTCCAGGGACACCGAATTGAAGCTGTTGGCGGTGACGCCGACCTTGCGCCCGCTGGCGTCTGCGGCGGTGACCACGGTGACGCCGGTGGCAAAGTTGCCCAGGGCCCGGCGAAAGGCCCGTGGGTCGAAACTGTTATCTGACATGCAAGACTCCCGGACTGCGTCAACGCGCAGTCCTGATTATTGTGATGGCCGGGTCGGCTTCAAATCATGCTCGGATCAGGCTCAAGCCCCATCAACTCACGCCCCAGAATCTGCGCGCACACGTCGTAATCGGTGTACGCGTGGGCGCCGGTCATATGGGAATCGCGGAACAGGCGCTGCATTTCGTTGTGCTCGAACCACGCGTTGCCACCGGCCGCCTCGAACAAGCGGTCCACCGCCTGGATGCACATCTTGGTGGCGTATGCCTGGTTGGTGCGCCAGAACGCCAGGGTCTCGCGGCTCGGGTAACGGTGCTGTTCGCTGTGTTCAGCATGTTCCTGCCAGGTCTTTTCCAGGAACGCCCGGGCGGCGGCTACCTGGTGGGTCGACTCCGCCAGGCGCATCAACGCCGGGGTCGCGGCCCCCACCGCCGCGCCGGTGTAGGCACGTACGCGGGTCTTGGTTTTCTCGCGGAACACCTCAAGCATGCGCTCGGCCACGCCCAGGCTGACGGTGGAAAAACCGCTGGCGAAATACGGACGGTACGGCGAGTAGAAAATCTTGCTGTCGGGGTACAAACCGAAACCGGCGGACTTGCCTTCCATCATGTCCTTGGCTTTCTGGATGCGGTGTTCGGGCACCAATACGTTGTCGATGATCAGGGTCTTGGTGCCGCTGCCTTTCATGCCCGCGGCGAACCAGTCATCGCGAATCTGGTAGTCGCTGCGCGGCAGCACCGCGAAGCAGTAATCCTGAGTCCCTTCGGTATTTTTACGACGGAACCCGACAATCGCCCACTCGGCGTGATCGCAACCGCTGCTCCAGCCCATTTCACCGCTGAACAGCACCCCCCCTTCAACGTCTTCAGTGCGGCCAAACGGCGCGATGCTGCTACTGGCCGTGGCGTTCGGGTTATCGCCCCAGACTTCCTGCTGCAACTTCGCGGAAAACAGCGCCAGTTGATGGCTGTGGGTGCACAACAGGCTCATGGCCCAGGCGGTGCTGGCACAGGCGCCGGCGAGCAAGGCGATGCAGTCGGCAAATTGCGGCAGGGAGATTTCCATGCCGCCAAAGGGTTTGGGTTGAAAGGCCCGGTGCATGCCGATGCTCTTGAGCAGCGCAATGTTCTCGTCGGGAACCTTGCGGTCCTGCTCGGCCTGGAAGGCGTTGGCAGCGATGGTCGGCAGAATCGCCTTGAGGTCTTCGAGGAGCGGGTTTGGCTTTTTCATGGACGGCCCTGCTTATTATTGGATGTCCGGCTGACGTCCGAAATCAACGAACGACGCTGGATGTGGGGCCAGTATGGAGCGGGCGACAACACCGGAAAATGCACCTTCCACAGCCAAGATTGCACTTTCCACAGGCCTGGCAGCCACAGACATATCGCCCGGCAGGCACAGACAAGCCTGGCCCGGCGGCGCTGGTTAACCTCGGGCTTTTGCGAGCAGGAAAACCCCATGAGCGATATTGCGCTGCTGCCTGAAGTCCAGGCCTTCCTCCGTCGAAGCCACGCCTTGTTTATCGACGGCGGCTACATCCAGAGCCACTCCAGCCAGACCCTGGAGGTGATCAACCCGGCCACCGGCGAAGTGATCGCCCACGTGGCCGACGCCGACCTTGTCGATATCGACGCCGCCGTGGAATCGTCCCGGCGTGGCTTCCGGCAATGGTCCCAGGTCGCGCCAGCCATCCGTGGCCATGTGCTGCTGAAACTCGCTGACCTGCTGGAGCAACACCGCGAAGAACTGGCACAGATCGAAACCTGCCAGTCGGGCAAGATCATCCAGATTTCCCGGGCCTTCGAGGTGGACCAGGCCGCGCACTTCCTGCGTTACTACGCCGGCTGGGCCACCAAGATCAGCGGCCAGACCATCACCCCGTCACTGCCCTCCTTCGCCGGTGAACGCTACACCGCCTTCACCCTGCGGGAACCCGTGGGCGTGGTGGTGGGCATTGTGCCGTGGAATTTCTCGACCATGATCGCCATCTGGAAACTCGCCTCGGCGCTGGTGACCGGCTGCAGCATCATCATCAAGCCCAGCGAGTTCACCCCGCTGACCATCCTGCGCATCGCCGAGCTGGCCATCGACGCCGGCCTGCCGGCGGGCGTGCTGAACGTGTTGACCGGCGGCGGCCTTGTGGGCAAAGGGCTGGTGGAGCATGCGGACACCGACAAGGTTTCATTCACCGGCTCGGTACCCACCGGCATTGCGGTGGGCCGCAGCGCCATGGGCGCCGGGTTGACCCGGGCGACTCTGGAACTGGGCGGTAAAAACGCGGCCGGGTTCCTGCGGGACGTGGACCTCGACAAGGCGGTCAACGGCATTATCGAAGCCGGCTTCCTGCACTCCGGGCAAATCTGCGCGGCCGCTGAACGCTTCTTCGCCCACCGCTCGCAGATCGAGGCGATCATGGACAAGCTGGCGCAGCGCCTGGGCCGCTTGAACATCGGCTCGCCCCTGGATGAGCGCACCGAATTCGGCCCGGTGACCAACCGTCAGCACCAACAGAAACTCGAAGGGTTTTTCGCCACGGCCCGGGCCGAGAACAATACGATTGTCCATGGCGGCAAGCTGATCGACGGGCCCGGTTGCTACGTGGAGCCGACTGTGATTCTTGCCAACACCCTCAACGACACCCTGCTCAACGAAGAAACTTTCGGCCCAATCGCCACGTTTTTCCCCTACGACACTGAGGAAGAGCTGCTGGAGCTGATGAACAACACGCCGTACGGCCTGAGCGCCAGCCTCTGGACCAACGATTTGAGCAAGGCCCTGCGCATGGTGCCGGCGATCAACGCGGGGACGGTGTGGGTGAACATGCACACCATGCTCGACCCGGCGGTGCCGTTTGGCGGCAACAAGTCTTCGGGGGTGGGACGGGAGTTTGGCGGGGCTTTTATCGAGGACTACACCGAGCTCAAGTCGGTGATGATTCGCTACTGACCGGCATGCGGGCAGATTGATCGTTCCCACGCTCTGCGTGGGAATGCATACCGTGACGCTCCGCGTCACCATTGCGCAAGGCGTCAATCCGGCGGTGCCAGCGGGACGCGGAGCGTCCGAGGTGGCATTCCCACGCAGAGCGTGGGAACGATCACCCTCGCCTACCACACCGCAATATGCGAATCCGCCCGGGGCTCGGTCCCACCACACAGCACCCCACTGACCGGATCCCGCAGGATAATCTGCCCACGCCCGAAGTCTGTCAGGTCACTGGCAATCTGCACCTGGTGCCCACGCCGAGCCAGGGCATTGGCCAAATCCCGCGACGCCCCCTGCTCGATGCCGACCTTCATGTCTCCCAGCCATTGCCAACGCGGCGCATCAAGGGCCGCCTGGGGATTAAGACCAAAATCCACCAGATTCATCACCATCTGCACATGCCCCTGGGGCTGCATATACCCGCCCATCACACCAAACGGCCCGAGAGCCTGGCCATCCCGAGTAAGGAACCCAGGAATGATGGTATGGAACGTCTTTTTCCCAGGCGCCAGGCAGTTGGCATGAGCCGGATCCAGGCTGAATTCCTGCCCACGGTTCTGCAGGGCAATACCGCTATCAGGCAACACCACACCAGAGCCAAACCCGTGATAGTTGCTCTGGATAAACGAAACCATATTGCCTTCCGCATCGGCAGTGGCCAGATACACCGTGCCACTGGCGTGAGGATCACCCGGTTTGGGCGGCTGGGCCTGTTCACCGATCTGGCCACGCCGCCGGGTGCTGTAGTCATCGCTAAGCAGGTCAGCCACCGCCACCCGCATATGCAGCGGGTCAGTGATGTAGTGCAAGCCATCGCTGTAGGCCAGTTTCATCGCCTCCAGTTGGCGATGCCAGGTCTGCTGGCTGTCGCGGTGATCGAAGCTGAACCCCTCCAGAATCTTCAGCGCCATCAGCGCCACCAAGCCCTGCCCGCTCGGCGGAATTTCCCAGACGTCGACGCCCCGATAGTTGATATGGATCGGCTCCACCCACTGTGCCCGGTAGCCGTTGAGGTCGGAGGCCCGCAAGTAGCCACCGGTGGCGCGGGAATGAGCGTCCAGGCGCTCGGCCAGGGCGCCGCGATACAGGCTTTCACAGCGGGTCGCGGCCAGTTCTTCTAGGGTTTTCGCCTGGGCGGGATTGCGAAAAATCTCCCCGGCCTGTGGCGCCCGGCCGTCAATCAGGAACGTTTCGAACCACGCCTCCAGCACCAGGTCGCGATGGGGGGTGAATTCGTCCAGGGCGACCTGCCATTGATGAGCAACCACCGGCGACAACGGAAACCCGTCCCGCGCCAAACTGATGGCCGGTTGCAGCAGTTCGGCAAACGGCAGCTTGCCAAAACGCTGCGACAACTCGGCCCACGCCGACGGGCAGCCCGGCACCGTCACCGGGGTCCAGCCATACAGCGGCATCTGCGCATGGCCGGCGGCCTTCACCGCCTCAATCGACACCGCCGCCGGCGCATGCCCGTTGCCGTTAAGGCCATGGAGTTGGCCCTTGCACCAGACCAACGCAAACGCATCCCCCCCCAGGCCGCAGCCGGTGGGCTCGACCACGGTCAGCGCCGCCGCCGTGGCGATGGCGGCGTCGATGGCGTTGCCGCCCTTTTGCATGATCTCGATGCCGGCCTGGGCAGCCAAAGGCTGGGAAGCCGCGACCATGCCGCGCCGGGCGAACACGCTCTGGCGCTGGGACGGATAAGGGTATTCATGAGCAGAGAATTTCAACATGGCAAAGGCTCTTCAAAACAAGGATTCATTGGCCGGATTTGACCCGGTTCCACTCCCGGGTCATCAGGCGCTGGATGGCTTCCGGCAGGTCGGCGGAAACGAAGGTATGGCTGATCACTTCGTCACCGGGATAGATGCCGGGGTTGCCGCTGACGTTGGGGTCCATCAGCGCCGTCGCGTCTTGGTTGGGGTTGGCGTAGCCCACGTAGTCGCTGATGGGCGCGATCACCTCGGGGCGCAGCAGGTAGTTGATCAGGGCGTGGGCGTTGGCCACGTTGCCGGCATCTTTGGGGATCGCCAACATGTCGAACCACAGGTTCACGCCTTCCTTGGGGATCAAGTAGCGGATGTCGATGTGCTTGCCCGCTTCCTTGGCGCGGTTCTGGGCCTGCATCACATCGCCGGAATAGCCGATGGCCACGCAGATATCACCGTTGGCCAGGTCGGCGGTGTATTTCGACGAGTTGAAGTAAGTCACCGAAGGCCGCAGTTCCATCAGGCGTTTCGAGGCTTGCTTGTAGTCGTCGGGCTTGACGCTGTTGGGGTCCAGCCCGAGGTAGAGCATCACCTGGGGAATGATCTTCACCGGCGCATCGAGAAACGCCACGCCGCAGCTCTTGAGCTTGGCCAGGTTGCCGGGTTCGAACACCATCGACCAGGAATCCAGTACCGCGTCCTTGCCCAGCACCGCACGAACTTTTTCCTCGTTGTAGCCGATGCCCACGGTGCCCCACATATACGGCACGGCGTAACGGTTGCCGGGGTCGGCGGCTTCCAGGCGTTGCATCAGGCGCGGGTCGAGGTGCTTCCAGTTATCCAGCAGGGAACGTTGCAGCGGCTGGTAGGCACCGGCCCGAATCTGCTTGGACAGGAACTGGCTGGACGGCACCACCACGTCATACCCCGAGTGCCCGGAAAGCAGCTTGGCTTCGAGCATCTCGTTGGTGTCGAAGATGTCGTACTGGACCTTGATGGCGCTGTCTTTCTCGAAATTCTTCAAGGTGTCGGGCCCGATGTAATCGGACCAGTTATAGACCTTCACCACCGGGTCGGCGGCCTGGGTCATGGGGACAATCGCGGCGCAGCACAGGGCCGTGAACAAGCTCGGTAAGCGCATGATGAATTTCCTTGGAAGGGTCATAGCACACGGCTGAGAAAGGCCCGGGTACGGGGATGGCTGGGACGGCTGAAAATCTGTTCCGGCGGCCCTTGTTCGATGAGTTCGCCCTGGTCGAGCACCACCACGCGGTCGGCCACTTCACGGGCAAAGCCCATTTCATGGGTGACCACCACCATGGTCATGCCCTCCTCGGCCAACTCTTTCATCACCTGCAAAACTTCGCCCACGGTTTCCGGGTCGAGGGCGCTGGTGGGCTCGTCGAACAACATGGCCTGGGGTTTCATCGCCAGCGCCCGGGCGATCGCCACCCGTTGCTGCTGCCCGCCCGAGAGCATCGACGGGTAGTGGCCGGCCTTGTCCGCCAGGCCCACCCGCTCCAGCAGGCCACGGGCTTGTTCCAATGCCGCCGCACGAGACACACCAAGCACCTGGATCGGCGCCTCGATGATGTTTTCCAGGGCGGTCATATGGGGGAACAGGTTGAAGCGCTGGAACACCATGCCGATGTCCCGGCGCTGGCGAGCGATATTGCGCTCCGAGTCCCGCACCAGGCTGCCGTCGGCACGCTCGCGATAACCCATCGCCCGACCGTTGACGCGGATGCGCCCGCCCTGGATGTCTTCCAGCAAATTGATGCAGCGGATAAAGGTGGTCTTGCCCGAGCCCGAAGCACCGATCAGCACCACCACTTCGCCACGGCGCACTTGCAGGGAAATCCCCTTGAGGATCTGCAACTCGCCGAAGGACTTGTGCACATCCAGGGCCTCGATGATCAACTCTTCACTTTTGTGCGCCATGGTTAGCGTCCCCTCAGCAATTTCAGGGTGCTGCGACCGAACATCCGGCTGGAGGCCGGCGGCGGTGACGAAGGCCGGTCCGACTGGCCGAAGCGCGCCTCCAGCCAGCGCTGGAAAAAGCCCCAGAGCGTGGTCAACAACAGGAAGTAGATGGCGACCACCAGGTACAACTCAAACACCCGGAACGTCGCCGAGGTGACCATCTGGGTGCTGAGCAACAGCTCCTGCACGCCGATCACACTCACCAGGGTGGTGTTCTTGAGCATCACGTTGAACTCGTTGCCCAGCGGCGGGACGATCACCCGGAACGCCTGGGGCAGCACGATGCGCCGCATCAACTTGGCGAAGCCCATGCCCAGTGAGCGCCCGGCTTCGTATTGGCCCTTGTCCACCGCGCCGATGCCGGCCCGGATGATCTCCGCCATATAGGCGCCTTCATTCAGGCCCAGGGCGATGATTGCTGCCTGGATATTCCCGGGGACCACCAGCCCGAACAGGTCGATATCCTCGAAACGAAAAATCCCCCCCGCCGCCAGCGCCGTGTACAGGAACACGATCTGCACCAGCAACGGCGTACCACGCATCAACCACACATAAAAACGCACCGGCAGGTGCAGCAGCGGGTTTTTCGACAACCGCAACAACGCCGCCGCCAGCCCCAGCACACAGCCCAGCAGCATCGCCGACACCGCGATCAGACACGTCAGCCAGAGCCCGGTCAGGTACACCCCGCTGGGCTGCAGCAGGTACTGCCAGAACACATCCCAATTGAAATTCATCGCAGGTTTGCCTCAGTCGAGTGTGTCGCTGCTGACATGCCACTTGTCCAGCAACTGGACGTAGCTGCCGTCGCTGCGCATGTCGCTGACCACTTGCTGCACGGCGGCGCTGAGCTGCGGATCGTCCTTGCGAATGCCCAGGCCGGTGAGGATCCGGCTGAACGCCGGCACGCCTTCCTGGAACAGTTCCGGGGCCATTGCCGCGTAGTACCCGGCGGTTTCCACGGTGGTGCCATAGGCGTCCACCTGGTTGATGCGCAGGGCCTGGAAGGCGTCGGTGTCGGTGTTGTACACCACCAGTTTCATCGGTGGCTTGCCGGCCTTGGCCAGGCTGTCGTTCTGGGCGTCGAGCAGGGTCTTGATGGTGGAACCGTTGAGCACCGCGACCTTGTGCCCGGACAGGTCATCCAGCGCCTGGATGCCCTTGGGGTTGCCCTTGGGCACCACCACCGACTGGCTGGAATACATGTAGTTGACGATGTCGATCACTTGCCGCCGCTCGGGCTTGTCGAACAGCTGTTCGACGATCATGTCGCACTGCTGGGCCAGCAGCGCTGGCACCAGCCCGGAGAACGGAATCACCCGCCATTGCACCTGCTTGCCTCCCAGGCGCTTGGCGATTTCCAGGCCCAGGTCGACGGTCAGTCCCCGGGGTTTCTGCGCTTCATCGAAGGACACCAGGGGCGGTGAATCCATCCCCGAGCAGTACACCAGTTTGTCGACCTTCTGCAGGCGCTCCGGCACTTGGGGCGCAGCAAAGGCCCCTTGTGTGCAGAGGCCCAGGGATAGGGCGACCAGCAAGGCGTGACGTTTATGCATGACCAGACACTCCAGTTCGTTGGACAACGGGGGCAGGACTCAAAGTCAAAACACGGGCGGGTTTGTACCCGCTTCTATTTTTCCGTTTGCTGGAACTGAATCAGCGCCGGCACGGTGCCTTCGATGTGCTCGCGCACCACGGCTTCGGCGCGGTCGGCATCACCGGCGCGAATCGCATCGAGGATCACCGCATGCTCCTGGCGGGCGCTGAGGGGTTTGTCGCCGTGCTGCAGCCACAGGCGCATGGGCGCCTCCACCAGCGAGTACAGCGCCGAGATCTGCTTCATCAGGCGCGGGCGGCCGCTGAGGCTGCACAGGTATTCGTGAAAGGCGCGGTGGCGGCTGACCCACTCGGCACTGTCGTCGCGGTAGTCGTCCATCTCGTCCAGCTGCCGCTCCAGCGCGGCCAACTGGCGCTCGCCAATCCGCCCCACCGCCACACGCACCGCCAGGCCTTCGAGGGCGCTGCGCATCTCGAAGACTTCGTGCAACTCCTCGATATCCAGGCCACTGACAATCGCCCCGCGGTTAGGCCGCAGGGTCACCAGGCCCTGGGCGTCGAGGCGGCGGAAGGCTTCGCGCACCGGCATACGGCTCATGCCGATCTCGCTGGCGATGTCCTCGGCGATCAACCGGTCACCCTTGCGGTAGCGGCCACTGCAAATCGCGTCCAGCAGGAAGGCGTAGGCCTCCTCCTCGGCGGTCAGCGGCTGGCGTTCTACATAAGCGGGAGCGAATTGCATCGGCAGCACCTTTTGAATTTTTGTATCCAATTATCTACGAATACAAAAAAGCAGTTTGCATGCCAGGTTCGCGGTTAGTGCTTCAAGTAATTGATTCAGATGGAGTTGGTGAGTGGCATTGACCTGCGCACGCCGCAATGCCGCAGGAAAGTGCTACCAAAAGGTTCAAGTAACGGCCCATAAGTGGGCAGGCCGGTAGCCAGTAACATCCTGGTACCTTTCTAAATACCTGTACAATTTTATTATTTTGTACAAGTATCAGTTGTATCAAGCCCTCTCTGGGAGAACCGCAATGACCCGTCTATTGGTTTCGCTGGCCCTGGTGCTGGGCCTGAGCAGTTGTGGCAGCGTGGATGTAAAACACTATGCCGACCAGCAGCCCCAACTGGACCTGGTGAGCTTCTTCAGCAAGCCCGTCAAGGCCTGGGGCATATTCGAGAAACGCTCGGGTGAAGTGGCCAAGCGTTTCGAGGTGAATATCGCCAGCCGCCGCGAGGGTGAAAACCTGATTCTCGACGAACGCTTTCTCTACAGCGATGGCACTCGCCAGCGGCGCGTCTGGACCCTGACCCCCGATGGCCCGAACCACTGGCGCGGCCGCGCCGACGACGTGGTCGGTGAGGCCAAGGGCGAAGTGGCCGGCAACGCGTTGCGCTGGCGTTACGTGCTGAGCCTGCCGGTTGACGGCTCCGTCTACGAAGTCAGCCTCGACGACTGGATGTACCTGATGGACGAAGACACGCTGATCAATCGCTCCAGCATGTCCAAGCTGGGGGTCGACGTGGGTCAGGTGACGCTGTTCTTTCGTCGCCAGTCTTCGCAACCCTGACCGGCAAGGAGTGAATCATGAACCTGCAAACCCTGACCCAACTGGCCACCCAAGGCGACGTGCGTGAAATGGAACTGCTCTCCCTGGAAGGCGGTTTCTATCTGGCGCGCGTCCGGCTGGACCACGGCCAGTTCACCTTGCTGGACGCGGCCGCAAAGCCCATGCGCTTTCGTTCCGTCAATCACCTGCGTGACGTGTTGCAGTCAGTCCCGGCGTTTCCCTGCACCCTGGTGCATCAGTGCGTCCATGATGAAATGTGCGGCCGGCGTGAAGGGCCCATTGAGGCACTGCGAACGCCATTTTCACTGGAAGCGCCCTGGTGACCAAGGCCGTTAGAAACCTGTGCCTGGTGCTGGGCGATCAGTTGTCCTTTGACCTGGCCTCCTTGGAGGGGCTGGACAGCCAGCACGATGCCGTCTTGATGGTGGAGGTGATGGAGGAAGCCAGCCATGTGCCCCACCATCCGCAAAAAATCGTCCTGATCTTCAGCGCCATGCGCCACTTTGCCCAGGCGTTGCAGAAGCGTGGTATCCGGGTGCAGTACGTCGCCCTGGACGACCCGCAAAACACCGGCTCGGTACCCGGCGAGCTAGGGCGCTGGCAATCGCTGATGCAGCCACAGGAACTGCACCTGACCGAATGCGGCGACTGGCGCCTGGAACAATCCCTGAAAGACTGCGGCTTGCCGATCCAGTGGCATGCCGACAGCCGTTTCCTGTGCAGCCGTGACGAGTTCGCTACTTGGGCCAGCGGCAAAAAACAGCTGCGCATGGAGTTCTTCTACCGGGAGATGCGCCGCAAGAGCGGGCTATTGCTCAACGGTGACGGCACCCCGGTCGGCGGTGCCTGGAACTTTGATGCGGACAACCGCAAGGCGCTGCCCAAGGGAACCAAAGCGCCCTACCCGGCGCGCTTTGCCTCGGACTCCATCACCCAGGAAGTGCTGGCGCTGGTACGTAAACACTTCAGCAGCCACTACGGCGACCTGGACACCTTCGATTACCCGGTGACCCACGCCGACGCCCAGGCGTTGTGGGATTACTTTCTGGATTACGGCCTGGCCGGGTTCGGCGACTACCAGGACGCCATGGCCAGCGACGAGCCGTTCCTGTTTCACGCCCGTATCAGTGCGGCGCTGAACATCGGCCTGCTGGACCTGCGCCAGCTGTGCAGTGACGTGGAGGCGGCCTATTGGTCGGGCAGCATCGGGCTGAATGCCGCCGAAGGGTTTATCCGCCAACTGATTGGCTGGCGTGAATACGTACGCGGCGTGTACTGGCTGAAGATGCCGGACTACGCCGCTGGCAATGCATTCGGCAACAGCCGTCCGCTGCCGGAGTTCTACTGGACGGGCGAGACGCAAATGAACTGCATGCGCCAGGCGATCGGCCAGAGCCTGAAACATGCCTATGCCCATCACATCCAGCGGCTGATGGTCACCGGCAATTTCGCCCTGCTGGCCGGCATCGTGCCCAGCCAGATAGGCGAGTGGTACCTGGCGATCTACATGGATGCTTTCGACTGGGTCGAGCTCCCCAACACCTTGGGCATGGTGATGCACGCCGATGGCGGCTACCTGGGTTCCAAACCTTACTGTGCCAGTGGCCAATATATAAAGCGCATGTCGGACTACTGCCGCGACTGTGCGTACAAAGTCACTGAAAGTACCGCTGACAACGCCTGCCCGTTCAATGCGCTTTACTGGCACTTCCTGATGCGCCACGGCGACCTGCTGCGGGGCAATCAGCGCATGGCCATGCTTTACAAGAATCTCGACCGGATGCCTGAAGCCAAACAGGACGCGCTGTGGGAACGGGGCCAGAGGCTGCTGGCGAAGCTGGATGCGGGCGAGTCACTTTGAGCGGGCGACTTGGTGTTTGCCGGCACGCTGACCGAGCAGCATCAATCCACCTCCCGCCAGCAGCAGGCTCGCCGCGATAACGATGTAGCCGCCGTACACATCCACGCCTTGCACGAGGCTGAGCGTCTGGGAACACACCAGGGTGCCGGTCAGCGAGGCAATGGCCAGCACCGGCGTCACGGTCGCGGAGACTCGGCCCATATAGCCTGCCGGCACGGCCTCTTGCAGCATCGGCCCCTGTACCATGGCAAACACCGAAAAGCACAGCCCGCAGCAGAACATCAGCCCCCAGGCCAGGTAAAACGGCGGATGCAACGCATAGCCCAGGTAGCTAAACCCCAGGCACAACAGCGCCACGGTGAACGCGCGTCGAATGCTCAAGGCCTTCAACAGCGGCCGAACGAGAAAGGCCGCCACCAGCCCGCCGACGGGGAATGCGGCGAGTACCAGGCCATATTCACGCGGGTTCAGGCCCAACGTTTTGAAGGCATACAACGACAGGACGACGTTGTTGATACCGACGGAAAAGCCATATAACGCCACGCCGGTCAGCAGGGTTCGAATCGATGGATGCCCCCAGGAAAACCGCAGGCCGGCCAAGAGTCCACGCCAGAATGAGGCGCGCTCTGCGGGCAATGCAGCCCCTAAATCTCGGGTGGCCAGGATACATAGTGCTGAACAGCTGAACGCCAGCACATTGATCAGCAACGCCCAGATCGGCCCCACCCACACAAACAGCGCCGGGCCCACGGAAGCGGAAAGTACCGAAATACCCGTGAGGGAAAACATCGTCTTGGCCGACGCTTCCACCCGCCGCTCAGCGGGAATGATCACTTGCATGACCGCCTGCCGGGACGGGTTGAAGAACTGCGCGGCGCTGCTGTTCATCACCAGCAACAACAGCACGCCGGCGAACACTTGCATCTGATCGAGGCTGGACAGCGAATAGATCAGGATAAAGATCAGGAAGTTGATCACCCGGGTAGCATCAGCCGTGATCATCACGTAGAGCGCAGGCAGGCGGTCGACCCAGGCACCCGCCAATGGCGCCACCAGCACCCGCGGGATCGCCGAGGCCGCCACCGCCAGGCCCACGGCGCTGGGTAGAAAGGCGCTGTCGCGGAACAGATCGGTCACCAGCCAGACGATGATCGTGCTCTCCAGCACGAACTCGCCGAAGGACGAGAGCGCCTGGCCCAGCCATAAAAGTGAAAAATTGCGGCTGATGAAAAAACCGGCAAACCGGCTTTGCCCTTGATTCGTCCTGAACACCATCCCTTCCCTGTGCGAAACGCTGTGAAATTTTCCGGCCGCTGCGAATTGTTGTGAAGCCGACGATAAATGGCCAATTGCCCATGCTAACGTCGGCTTCGATGTCATCCAATCCATTGAGGGAGCAGCGCCGATGTCTACTACCGTAACACCCGCCGGTGGCGGACCGACCACTCAAAAAGCCTCGCCGTCGGTATTTGACGACAAGTTGAATATTTCCAAGTCGAGCAAGGTGATCGCCGATTACATGCGCCAGTCGGGCAAGTCGGCGATTACCAAGCAAGAGCTTTCACAGTTGGCCAGCAATGCCTCGGGCAAGGTGCCCGCCGATGTGAGCGCTGCGGCCCAGTACATGGAACGCCACCCCGACGTGTTCACCGCCATCGAAACCCATGACGTGGCGGGTGCCGATAACCTGTCCGGGGTGTGGAACTTCGATTGGGCGGCCAACGGCGGCCTGAACGGCACGGCGACTGATGCAATCGCCAAGATGCAGGACACCTTTGACTTTGCAATCGCCAAGTCGGCGCTGATCACCGAGATCAGCACCGGCAAAAAGGCCGAGCTGGATTCGACCAAGCAGCGGCCGCAGAACTAGGTTCCTCGAAATGATCGTTCCCACGCTCCGCGTGGGAATGCATACCGTGACGCTCTGCGTCACCATCACCTCTCGCATCGACGGCTGGACGCAGAGCGTCCAACGCGGCATTCCCACGCCGAGCGTGGGAACGATCTGTCACGGTCAGAAGTGAAACGCCACCCCCGTGGTCACGTTGAACGCATCCCCCACATAGAAGTTGGCCGAGTCCTGGCCCTTGGCGTCATACGCGGTGTTGGTGGCCGTGGCGTAGCGCTTGTTGGTCAGGTTGCGCGCGTCGACGAACACCTCCCACTTCTTGCTCGGGGCCTCGTAGCCCACCTTGGCCCCCCACAATGTGTAGGACGGCGCACTCAAGGAGTTGGCAAAATCCACGTAGTAGCTGGACGCCGCCCGGGCATTGAGCTGCGCATAGAAACCGCTGCCCTGGCGATATTCCAGCTCCGCCTGGTACACCTGACGCGGCAAGCCCGGCAACTGGTTGTCGCCGAACACCCCATCATTGCGGTAGTGGAAGTCGTTGAAGGTGTAGGCCTGGCGCAAGGTCAAGGTGTCGCCATTGCCGCCGTCCCACAGTTGCGCATTCAAGCCGGCCTCGATGCCCTGGTGAATGGTTGCGCTGCCGTTGGAGGTAGCAACCAACTGGTCCTGGGTAGCGGTTGCCTGGCGCACCACCACCGACAACAGTTCTTTCTGCACCCACGACCGGTAGACCGTCAGGCTGCCGTCGAAGATGCCGTGGCCGCCACGAATACCGAACTCCACGGTGTTGGCTTTTTGCGGCCGCACATCACGGATGTAGGGCGTGCCGGTGCTGCCCAACTGCCAGGTGACCGGTGGATCTACGGAGCGGCTGACGTTGCCGAACACATCGAATTCCGGGGTCAGCTGGTAGCGCAGGCCAATGCGCGGGGCGACGTCGGTCTCGTCGTATTCGACGCCACTGGGGAATGCGCTGGTATTGGTGCCGGTGGTGTACTCGATCTGCGCCTTGCGCTTGATATCAATCAGCGACAGCCCGGTGGACAGCCACGTACGGTCGTTCAGTTGCAGTTCGTTGCCGAGGGAGAACACCGTGTCCCGGGAGCCGGTGTAGTTGGTTTTCTGCTGGGTTATACCGGTGGCCTTGCTGTGGGACTTCACATCGGCGAGGTACGCCAGGGTGTTGCTGAAGGTCACGCTGCTGTCGCTGCGCAGGCCGAAGAAGGTGTCGGCGGTGCGCAGGTAGCGCAGGGTCAGGTTGACGTCCTGGGAGCGCCATTCCTGGGGTGTTGGCGAGTAACGCCAGCCGTTGTCCAGCGGGTAGTCGTTGTAGCCCAGGCCGACTTCGAGCTTGGCATTGTCGTCGAAGGTGTAGGTGGTGGTGCTGCCAAGCAGGGTCGAGCCGTCCTTCTTGCGCCCGATGGGCACGAGGTTGCTCGTAGGGTCGTGCTTGAGCTGGTATTTGGTCAGGGTGTTGCCCTGGCTCAGGGTCTCTTCCTTGTAGCGAATGTAGAAGCGCGTCTCCAGTTGCGGGCTGAATACGTGGCCGAAGTTGGCGACGATCCCCTGTCCCTTGTTCGGCGTGTTGTCCTGATAACCATCCCGCTCGTTGTGCTGGATGCTGACGTAGTAGTCGTTGTCGCCCTCTACACCACCGGTGCTCAGTTGCTGCTTGCGGTAGCCGAAGCTGCCGGCTTCAAAGCGTGCGTAATTGCCCGGATCGGTGCGGCCGGTCTTGCTCACGAAGTTGATCGCGCCGCCCAGGGATAATGCCGAATAACGGAAAGCGTTGGCGCCGTAGAGCACCTCGGTGTGGTCCACGGAGGCCATGTCCAGCATGTCTTCCTGGGTGCCGCCCGGGCCGGTCAATGGCAGGCCGTCATAGAGGAATTTGATCCCCAGCACATAGCCTTGGTAGAAGGTGTTGAGGCCCGAACCACGGATCGAAATCTTGTTGGCACCCGAACCGCTGGTGGCCTGAGCGAAGACTCCCGGCTGCAACGCCAGCACGTCCTCGGCATTCGCCGCCCGGCCCTGCTCGATCTTGCGGTTGTCGATCACCGCAGTTTTGCCGGGCACCTTGGCCAGCTGCGTCTCGGCCTTTTGCGCTTCGGTGGCTTCGGCACCGGTGACCACCACCGTGGCCAGGGTCGGATCGGCCTGGGCGGCAAAGGCCGCGCCGTGTATCAACATCAACAGCACGCCAAGGCTGGACGCGGTGGCCAGTGACTCAAAACGACGAGCGCGTGGTTCAAACAGTTGCCGCATGGATTAAATACTCCTGGGGTCTCTAATTAGTTGGAGCATCTATTTGTATAGTCGCGCTCTGCTTTCAACCTTGCAGGGTTCGTGCCACGTCAAAACATCAATAAACACGGGCCCACAGCTCTGTTTAATCGCCACAGGCGCAACACTTTGCTGGTGAAATGTTCGTTTCACAACAATGCTTAAAACACAGATTTAATTATATGTTTAATCGATAAAAGCATAACCAAACCCCCGTCCTAAAGGCCTCGGTCGCAACTGTTCGAATCCCAACAGCGGACCAACAAAAGTTGCGTATCCGGCACTCTTCGCGCCTACACCCTCATCAGAAAACGCAAGTTACCCACGCTCTATTACTTGGTATGAGTCTTGCTCTACCCAACGCTCAGGGAAATTAATTAAATGGGGTATTCACGTGACGGCCAACTTACTCTGCACCCGCAGGACGCCGCAGGAGATTGCCCGTGACTTGGCAAGCGAATTTGCCCGCACCGCCGTCGACCGCGATGCCAGCGGCGGCACGCCCAAAGCCGAACGCGACAAGCTGCGCAGCAGCGGCCTGCTGTCCCTGAGCATCCCTGGGCAATTCGGCGGGCTGGACGCCAACTGGTCGGAAACCTTCGAGGTGGTGCGCGAGTTCGCCCGGGTCGACAGCTCCATCGCCCACGTATTCGGCTTTCATCACCTGATGCTTGCCACCGTCCGGTTGTTCGCCACGCCCGCACAATGGCAAACCTGGTTCAGCCTGACGGCGAGCAACAACTGGTTCTGGGGCAACACCCTGAACCCGCTGGACACCCGCACGGTGGTCAAGCGCCACACGGGTTGGCGGGAATTCTCGGGACAGAAGAACTTCTGCTCCGGGGCCAACGACTCGGAGATGCTGATCGCCTCGGCCATCGATGAAAGCGCCGGCGGCAAGTTGCTGATCGCGGCGATTCCCAGCGCCCGCAGCGGGATCATCCTGCACAACGACTGGAACAACATGGGCCAGCGCCAGACCGACAGCGGCAGCGTGACCTTCAAGCGCGTACGCGTGGAAGAGTCCGACCTGCTGCTGGACCCGGGGCCGTTGAGCACGCCGTTCGCCTGCCTGCGCCCGCTGATTGCGCAACTGCACTTCGCGAATATCTTCCTCGGCATCGCCGAGGGCGCATTCGAAGAAGCACGCCAATACACCCTGGAAGAAGCCCGCCCATGGTTCCGTTCCAGCGCCAGCCACAGCACCCAGGACCCTTACATCCTCAGCCACTACGGCGACTTCTGGGTGGCGCTGCAAAGCACCCGCCTGTTGGTGGAGCGCGCCGGTGAGGTATTGGACGCGGCATGGGCCAAGGGCTCGGCCCTGACCAGCGAGGAACGCGGCACAGCTGCGATTGCCATTGCCACCGCCAAAGTCGCCGCCAGCCGCAACGGCCTGGAGTTGTGTAGCAAGGTCTTCGAGGTCACCGGCGCGCGGGCGACCAACGCCTCGGTGGCCCTCGACAGGCACTGGCGCAACTTGCGCACCCAGAGCCTGCATGACCCGCTGGACTACAAGCTTCATGAACTGGGCGAATGGGCACTGAACGGTACCCCGCCCATCCCGACGTTCTATTCGTAGAGATTGCCATGCAACTGCTGACCCTACCGCCCTCGCCCGCCCTTGCCACTTCCATCCGCGCCACCGCCCAGGTATTTGAAGACCCCAGGTCCAAGGCCTTGCTCAAGCATGTGCAACAAGTCGCGCCCAGCGAAGCCAGCGTGCTGATCATCGGCGAAACCGGCACCGGCAAAGAGCTGGTGGCTCGGCATATCCACAACCTCAGCGGCCGCAAGGAACAGCCATTCGTGGCGGTGAATTGCGGAGCGTTCTCCGAGTCATTGGTGGAGGCCGAGCTGTTCGGCCACGAGAAAGGCGCGTTCACCGGCGCCCTCAGCGCCAAGGCTGGCTGGTTTGAAGAAGCCAACGGCGGCACGCTGTTCCTCGATGAAATCGGCGACCTGCCGATGTCGATCCAGGTCAAGATGCTGCGGGTGTTGCAGGAACGTGAAGTGGTGCGCCTGGGTTCGCGCAAAAGCATACCGATCAATGTGCGGGTGCTGGCGGCGACCAACGTGCAGCTGGAAAAAGCCATCAACGCCGGGCATTTTCGCGAGGACCTGTTCTACCGCCTCAACGTGGTCAACCTGGAACTCAGCCCGCTGCGGGACCGCCCCGGCGATATCCTGCCGCTGGTGCAGTATTTCATCGACACCTACACCCGCCGCCCGGGGTACGGCGAGGTGATCCTGAGCAAGGACGCCGAGCAACGGCTGGCCACCTACAGTTGGCCGGGAAATATTCGCGAGCTGGAAAACGTCATCCACCACACCCTGCTGATCTGCCGTGACGGCGTGATCCAGGCCGATGACCTGCGCATGTCCAACCTGCGTATCGAACGCCAGGAAGACAGCACCACCGCCCACGACCTGCTCGACCTGGCCTTCCAGCGCCTGTTCGAGGAACAGATCGACAACCTCCACGAACAGGTGGAACGCAGCCTGCTGACCGCCGCCTACCGGCTGTGCCACCACAACCAGGTGCACACCGCCGAATTGCTGGGGCTGAGCCGCAACGTGACCCGCACCTTGCTGATCAACCTGGGGGAACTGAAGGTCAACAAGCGCCGCCCGCTGGCCGGCGCCAAGGACGAGCGGGTGCTGCACCTGTCGATCTGAACTGCACTGCGCGGCGTACCCGGTACGCCGCCTGATCACAGCGCGACGTCATCCAGCGCATCGCTGAACTGGCGACTCCACAACCGCGCATATTGCCCGCCCTGGCGCAGCAACTGTTCGTGGCTGCCGTCCTCGATTACCCGGCCATTGTCGAACACCAGGATCCGGTCCAGATGGGCCACGGTGGACAGCCGGTGCGCCACCACCAGCACGGTCTTGTCTTCCATGATTTCGTCGAGCTTGTCCTGGATAAAGCGCTCGGTGATCGAGTCCAGGCTGGAAGTGGCTTCGTCCATCACCAGGATCGGCGCGTTCTTCAGCAACACCCGGGCGATTGCAATGCGCTGGCGCTGGCCGCCGGACAACTTGACCCCACGCTCGCCCACCAGCGATTCGTAGCCGTGCTCCATGCTGTCGATAAACTCACTGGCGCCGGCGCGGTGGATCGCCTCGGCGACTTCGTCCATCGAGGCATCCAGGCGGCCGTAATGGATGTTTTCGCGAATGCTGCGGTGGAACAGGCCCGGCTCCTGGGGAATCAGGCCGATCTGCTGGTGCAGCGAATGTTGGGTGACGTCGCGCACGTCCTTGCCGTCCACCAGCACCTGGCCTTGCTGGACGTCGTAGAGGCGCAGCAGCAAGCTCAACAGTGTCGATTTACCGGAACCGGAAGCGCCTACCAGACCAACTTTCTGGCCAGCGGGGATGACGATATTCAGGTGTTCGAAAATCGGCCGTCCGGCGCTGTAGCTGAAGCCCACGTCGCGAAACTCGATATCGCCGCGCTTGACCATCAGCGCCTTGGCGCCAGGTTGGTCGATGACTTCATGGGGGCGAATCAAGGTGCGCACGCCGTTGGCAATGTTGCCGGTGGCTTCGAAAAATTCGAGAAAGCGTCGCGACAGGTTGCCCACGTCACTGATGATCAACAACGACAGGCTGGTGGACATCACAAACGCCGCAATATCGATGCGGTGACTGCGCCACAAGTACAGGGCGAGCAGCAACAGGCCCAGCTTGAGCACCACGCCACAGCTGGCCTGGAACCAGCGGATGCGCTCCATATAGCCGAGGGACCGATAAGCCGCCGTCACCTCCTTGTCGAGGAAGGTGCCCAGGTAACTGTGCTCGAACGCATGCCGCGCAAACAGGCGGATATTGGCCAGGTTGGACACGGCGTCCACCACTTTGCCGGTACTGGTGCTGCGCGCTGCCGAATACTGCTGGGCCAGCGGATGACTGCGCCGTGCGAGCAGGTAACAGATGGCGATGAACACCACCGACCAGCCGGCCATGAACAGCGCCAGCAGCGGCGAAGCGGTCCATAGCAAGGCCGTGGCCAGGCTCAGCGTCACCAGCAGCGGGATCAGGTCGAACAGCAGGATGCTCAGGGTCTGGTTCACCCCAAGGGTCACCTCAGACACCCGGTGCGCCAGGGCGCCGGCGAATTCGTTGCTGATAAAGCGATGGGAATGCTGTTGCAGGTAGGCGAACACCACGTGGGTCACCGTTCGCCGCTGCAACGGCAACACGTGGATATGGCAGCCCGCTGCCGCGCGGGTAAATAACACCTCGCACACAAGCAGTATGGCGAACAGCGTCAACGGCCAGCGCAGCACTTCGAACGCACGCTCCGCCTCCAGCCCATTGCTGACGGTGCGGGTGATTTGCCCAAGGCCCCAGGGAATCAGGATCGAACACACCACGGCAGCAATCTGCAGCAGCAGGATCGCCAGGTACCACCCTTTGAAATGACCGATGAAATGCCGCACAAACGCCGCCGGCGTCGACGGCAAGTGCTGGACATTCCAGGTGCGAAACAATGAAAAAGACGAGCTCATGGCCAATGACATTCCTGAATGACGCCTGTGGCCGCGCAGCTTTCAGGCAAAAATGGTGAGTGTGATCGTTCCCACGCTCTGCGTGGGAATGCATCCGGTAACGCTCTGCGTCACGATTTTAAGAGCGGACGCAGAGCGTCCAGAGCGGCATTCCCACGCAGAGCGTGGGAACGATCTCAATAGACAGCACCTGTGCCCCATGAAACAGACAAACATTCCCCTGTGGCGAGGGAGCTTGCTCCCGCTGGAGTGCGAAGCGCTCCCAGGATTTTGAGGCCGCTGCGCAGGCCAGCGGGAGCAAGCTCCCTCGCCACAGGTTCAGCGTCACTTTTGGGATTGGTAGCGGATTTCCTCCAACTCACAACCGCCCCGGGTAAGGGTGCGGCTTGATTCGGGCTGCGCTATCCATCCTGCGTTTTGGTAAAAGCGCACTGCCCGCCGGTTCTCAGCCAGTACCCACAACGTCGCCGTCTCCAGGCCCAGACTCGCGAGATGTTCCAGCCCCCTGAGCCACAGCGCCCTGCCCACTCCGATTCCCCAGTGCTCGGCCAGCACATACAGCGCCTGCACTTCACCGATTACGCCTGGGTCAGCATCCTCATCACGGCTCGGGCTGACGACAATCCAGCCCACCATACGCCCCTCGATCTGTGCGACAAACACAGCTTCGTTTCCCTGCTCAATCGACTGCCGCCAAAAGGCTTCGCGCCTGGGCTGGGTCGCCTCCAGCGAAGCCAGGTAATCCGCCGGCATCAGCTCACGATAAGCCTGCTGCCAACTGCGAATATGCACCCAGGCAATGTCACCCGCGTCTTCGATACGTGCTGCCCGAATCATCAAATTCCCTCTGCGCGTTTTGCATAAATCGCCGAGCCCGCCTGCGGCGACAGCCTGCGATAAACCAGCCCCGATAATCCACACAGCAATCCGGCCCCCACCATGATCCAGGCGATATCACTCTGCTCGACCGTGGCATGCCCGCGCATGGCCATGATCAAGCCGAGCAGGCCCGCCGCGATGCCCACCGACAAACTCAAGGTCAGTTGAATGGTCATCGCCGACAGGCTGCTGGCGCGGCTGGATTGCTCCGGTGGCACGTCGGCATAGGTCAGTGCCCCCAGGGTGCTGAATTGCAGCGAGCGAATGATCCCGCTGCCAAATAACACCAGTATTACAATCCAGTAAGGCGTTGATACCTCGAACAGGCTGCACGCCAGGAGGGTCGCACCTGTGAGCACGGCATTGCTGATCAAGGTGCGGCGGAAACCGAAGCGACTGACGATCCGCACCGCCAGCATCTTCATCAGGAACGCGCCCACACCACCGGCCACACTCAGCAGCCCAGCCTGCAACGGGTTAAGCCCGAAACACAGCTGAAACAGCAGCACCAGCAAAAACGGCTGTGACGCACTGCCGATGCGCATCAGGTTGCCGCCCCAGAAGCTCACCGCGAAGGTCGGTATGTTCAACAACGAAAAATCGATCAACGGGTGCGCCGTGCGCCGTGCATGCCGGACATACAGCCAGGCACTGAACAGCCCGCCGCCAATCAGCAGCAACGCCCACTGGCGCGGCAACAGGCCGTGGCCCAGCACCTCGAAACCGAACACCAGCCCGCCCAATGCCACACCGCTGAGCAACAGGCCGGGAACGTCCAATGGCTGGCCGGGCGTCCCGGAGTAGTCCGGGATGTAGCGCAGCACCAGGATCACCCCGAGCACGCCGATCGGCAGGTTGATCAGGAAGATCCAGTGCCACGACAGCACCGTCACCAGCAGCCCGCCCAACGGCGGCCCCAGCAACGGCCCTACCAGCGCCGCGACCGTCAGGTACGACATGGCGCGCAGCAGGTTTTCCCGCGCCGACCAGCGCAGCAGGATCACCTGCCCCACCGGCACCATCATCGCGCCCGAAGCCCCCTGGGCCAGACGCGCCAGGGACAACTGCAGCAGCGAGCCCGAGCAGGCACAGGCCACCGACGCCAGGGTGAACAGCACGATGGCGCTGATAAACACCCGACGCGGCCCGAACCGGTCGGCCGCCCAGCCGCTGACCGGCACGAACAGCGCCACCGCCAGCAGGTACAGCGACACCACCAGGTTCATGCGCACGCTCGGTTCGCCGAAATCCTGGGCCATCTGCGGCAGCGCGGTAAGCACTGCCGTGGCGTCGATCAGTTCCATGAACAGCGCACAGCCGATGATCATCGGCACCCGGCGCGCGTGCCCGGTGCCCACGTCGCCCAAGGGGTGTGAAAGGTCGAGGGCTTTGTTCAAAACAGCCCCGAGGTCGGAGGCGGCGTGCCCTTGAGTTGCCAGGCGCCCACGGCCGCGGCTTTCCAGTGCCGGGGATTGTGGTTGGCCACGGTGCGTGCGTTGCGCCAGTGCCGGTCCAGGTTATGCGCGCGGCCGGTGGTAGAAGCGCCACCGACGTCGAACACCAGTTCGGCGGCCTTGAGCGCCGATTCCGCCGCGATGTATTGCGCCTGGGCCACATCCACTGCCGCCTGGTCGACGGCCACCGCCTCAAGATCGGCAGCCCAGGCGCGGTCGATGGCGTCCGCCGCGTGCAGCACCACCGCTTCGGCGGTAAAGGCCCGGGCCGAAACGTCGCCCACGCTCAGTTCCACGTACGGGTCGTCCACCGAACGCGTGGCGCTGCTGTGCTTGATCGGCCGTGCATGCTCCTTGGCAAAGCTCACCGCATCGTTCAGCGCATTGCGCGCAATACCCGCCTGCACCGCCGCGAGGAACACTTGCAGGAACGGCGTGACAATCGTGCGCTTGCCCTCCTCGACGGTGCGGGTGCGGATCTCACTGGCCAACACCTGCACATCATGCAGGTGGGTGGTGCCACTGGCGGTCAGGCGCTGGCCCATGGCGTCGAAATCATCCAGCAACTCCAGGCCCTGGCGGTCGCGGGGCAGGATGAACGATACGGGCTGGTCATTCTCGTCCAGGGCGACGGCGCTGACCCAATCGGCATACAACGAACCGGTGCTGTAGTACTTGCTACCGGAAGCGCGAAAGTGCTCGCCGTCACCCACGATGCGCGCGCTGATGGAACCGTTGGCGCCACCGACTTCCCAACCGGCATTGCCGATCACGGCGCCTTGCAGGTAGCGCCCGAACCAACGCTCGCGCTCCTCCTCTGCCCCCTCAGCGCGGGACGCCAGCAGGCCTTCGACAAACCCGAAACCGGGACGCAGGGCCTGGGCCACGTTGGAGTCGGCCGAGGCGATGCGAATCAGCAAGGCAATCACGTCCTTGACCGTCCCACCGGCGCCGCCAAACCGCTTGGGAATCCGCACGGTAAACAACCCGGCCTTGGCGATCTGCGCCACGGCCTCATAGGGCAGTTGGCGGTCACGCTCACGTTGCGCAGCGCCGGCGGCAATCTGCGGCAAGATGCGATCGGCACGGGCGTTCAGTTCGGCCACCGTCACAACCGGCGGCGTGGGTACAGCAGACAACTTGCTCATGGCACTTCCTTGATTCAGGTCTAGATGGCGATTTTCCACAGGCGCGATTCATCAAACAGCCAGCCGGGGTTTTCCGGCTCCAGGGCCGGCACCACCAGCTGCGTACCGCTGCCGGGCAGGCGCGGCACTGCGCCCAACAGGCGTTGGGTGTATTCGTGTTGGGGGGATTCGAACAACGTCTCGACGCTGGCGCTTTCCACCACCTGGCCGTGGCGCATCACCAGCACCTCGTCGCTGACGTGGCGGATCACCCCGAGGTCGTGGGAAATAAACAGGTAGGCCAGGCCCAGCGAGGCTTGCAGGTCGGCCAGCAAATCCAGGACCTGGGCCTGCACCGACACGTCCAGCGCCGACACCGGCTCGTCACAGATAATCACCTTGGGGTTGCTGGCAATCGCCCGCGCAATCGCCACGCGCTGGCGCTGCCCGCCCGACAGTTGCAACGGCCGGCGTTCGGCCAACTGCGGCGCCAGGCGCACCTGGTCAAGCAACTGTGTCACGCGGGCCGCCTGTTGCTCGGCGTCGATACCGGCAACGTCCAGCGCATCACTGAGGATCTGCCCCACCGTCCAGCGCGGGTCGAACGAACTCAGCGGGTCCTGATAGATCACGCTGATGTCGCGGCGATGCAGGCGCCGGGTCTTCTCCTCGACCCGTTCGGCGCCTGCAGCTGCCCATGGCTGATCGAGAAAACGCACCTCGCCGGCATCCGGTTGCAGCAGCCCGAGGGCGATACGCGCCACCGTGGTTTTGCCCGAGCCGGATTCGCCGACGATGCCCAGGGTGCGACCGGCGCGCAGCTCGAAGCTGACGTTATCCACCACCTGGCGCGACTGTTGATCGGGGCCAACGTAGCGCTTGCCCAGGCCGGAAGCCTTGAGCAACACCGGCGAATCCGGCCCCGGCCGTGGTTGCGCGACAGCATTGCCGCGTTCCGGCGACAGCCGTGTGCCACGGGCATGTTCGGCGGGCACCGCGTCCAGCAGCGAGCGCGTGTAGGCGTGGCGAGGGTTGAGCAACACTTGGTCCATCGGGCCCTGCTCCACCACTTCACCGTGGCGCAGCACCAGCACCTCATCCGCCAATTGCGCGACCACCGCCAGGTCATGACTGATGATCAGCAGCGAATCGCCACGGGCCTTGATCTGCTGCAACACCTGCAGGATCTGCGCCTGCACCGTGGCATCCAGCGCGGTGGTGGGTTCATCAGCGATCACCAGGCCGGGGTTCAACGCCAGTGCACTGGCTATCAGCGCACGCTGGCGCAGGCCGCCGGAGAGTTGATCAGGACGTTGGCGGGCACGCAGTTGCGGTTCGGGTACGCCCACCAGGTCCAGCAGTTCGATGACCCTTTCGCCACGGCTGCGACTGTCGCCCCAGCGATGGGTCTCCAGCACCTCAAGAATCTCCTTGCCCACCGGCCGCAACGGGTCGAGGGACACCAGCGCGTCCTGCAACACGAAGCCGATGCCATTGCCCCGCAAGCGGCGCCAGCCACGCTCCGAAAGGCTCAGCAAATCCACACCGTCATAGCTCAAGGTACGTGCGGTGACCTTGGCACCGGCACCTGCGAGGCCGATCAGACTGCGGGCGGTGACGCTTTTGCCGGAACCGGATTCACCCACCAGCGCCAAGGTCTTGCCCGGTTCCAGGGTGAAAGACAGATTGCGCACGACAGACTGCCCGGCAAACTCGATGGACAGGCCTTCAACGATCAAGCGTTTCTGGTCGCTCATGAAAGACGGCCCTCCAGGCGTTGTTGCAGGTAACGGCCAGTGACCGTGGTCGACAGGGTGGTGAGGACGATGAACAGGCCGGGGAAGAACGTCAGCCACCAGGCGTTGGCGATAAAGTCGCGGCCCATGGACAACATGGTCCCCCACTCCGGCGCCGGCGGGCGGGCGCCCAGGCCGAGAAAGCTCAGGGCAGAGGCCCAGACAATCGCCTGGCCCACGCCCATGGTCAGGGTCACGATCAGCGGGCGCATGGCGTTCGGCAGCAACTGGCGCAGGATGATGCGCAGCGGCGGATGCCCGAGCGCCCGAGCGGCTTCGATGTAGCCCGCGTTACGCACCGCCAGCACCTGGCCACGGACCATCCGTGCATAACCCGGTGCACTGCCAAGCCCGGTGGCGACGATCAGCGGGCCGATGCCGCTGCCGAAAATCGCCACGAACAACAGCGCCAGAATCAGGCTCGGAAACGCAAACAGCACTTCCAGCAACCAACCCACGCCGCGGTCCACCCGCGCGCCGCCAAGGCCGCCCAGCAGACCCAGAACGATGGCGATGCTCATGGCAATCGCCGTGGCTGCCAGGCCGATAAACAACGACTGGCGAGTGCCATAAATCACCCGCGAAAAAATATCCCGCCCCGACTGATCGGTGCCGAACCAGTGGGCCAGGCTCGGCGAATGAAACGCATCGCGGGGCACGATGGCCAGCGGGTCACTGTAGGCGAACAACTGCGGTACCAGCGCCGCGACAATCACCAGCAGCAGAAAGGTAATCGCCAACAGCGGGCCGAGGCGCAGGGTGCCAGTGGTGCGCTGAATCCGCAGCGCGGGCAGCGGTGTTTCCAGGGTCAGGCCGCTCATGCTGGAAGCTCCTGTTGGCGAGGGTCGACCCACAGGTACAGCAGGTCGACCAGAATATTGGCGAGCACGTAACCGGCGGCGACCACCAGGCTGATGCCGATGGTCAGCGGCAGGTCCTGTGCCTGCACCGCCTGGTACAACTGGCGGCCGAGGCCCTTGCGGGAAAAAATCACTTCGATCACCACCGCGCCGCTGATCAGCGCGCCGATGGCCCAGCCCGACAGCGAAATCCCCGGCAATACGGCATGGCGCAGCGCGTGCTTGAAGCGCACGTTGAAGTCACTCAAGCCACGGGTTCGGGCGGTCAGGATGAAGGGTTGATCAAGGGTCAGGTCCAGGGATTCGCGGGTGACCTGAGCGATAAACCCCGCCAGCGGAATCGCCAGGGCGAACGACGGCAACACCAGGGTGCGCCAGCCATCGCTGCCCGCCGGCGGGAACAGCCGCAGGCCGAACGCAAACACCGCCAGCAACAGAATCCCCAGCCAGAAGTGCGGCAACGCGGCGGCCAGAGTTTCGGCCAACGAGGCCAGGCTGGCCACCCAGCGCCGGCGCCCCGCCGTCAGCACCGTCAGCGCCAGCACCAGAACCCAGGCCAGCGCGAGAGAGGTCAGGGTCAGTTCAAGAGTCGGCCAGGATTGCTCCGCGAGGACGCGGGTCACCGGCAGGTGCTGGGAATAGGAAACCCCCAGGTCACCCTGCACCAACCGCCCGAGGTACAGCGCGTATTGCACCGCCAGAGGCTTGTCGAGACCGTATTCGCGGGTGGCTTCAGCGATGGTCTCAGCGGTGGGGTTGCCACTCGGGCCGCCGAGGATCGCCAGCACCGGATCACCGGGCATCAGGCGCAAGGCAAAGAAGGTCAGCGTGGCCACCGCCCACAGCACCAGCACACCGCCGGCAAGGCGCCACAGCGCACGTTTGCCGAGCCGGGCCAGGCGCTCGTGGCGTGGGTTGGCAAGTGATGGACGGCTCATTTGTTCACCCATGCGTCATAGAGATACGTCACCGCCAGCGACGGCTCCAGCCGCACGCCCTGGGTGGTCTTGTAGATACCCAGCCGCGTGCTTTGCGGGTAGGTGGTCAGTTGCAGGTACTGGCTGGAAGCGATTTTCTGCGCCTGGTAATACAAGGCCCGGCGCTGCTCGCTGTCCTGGGTGGTGAGGGCCTGCTGGATCAGCGTGTCGAAGGCCGGATCACTGAAGCCGGCGGTGTTCTGGTGGTAACCCCCGACGCCTGCCGGACGGATGAACTCGCTGCCAAAGATGATCCGCAGCACGTCGGCGGTGTTGGTGTTCCAGTAGCCGAGGCGAATGTCGTAGTCCCAGTCGGCCTGGCGTTTGGTGGCCTGCACGTCACTCATCTGGTCGACGATCAGCTCGAAGCCGACCTGCCGGGTGGTGGCCTGTACCTGCTCCCACAAGGTGTATTCCGACGGCGGCGTGCGGTTGCCCATCACCACGTGGACTTGCAGGCGCCTGCCGTCCTTGATGCGGTAGCCCTCGCTGTCGCGCTGGGTCCAGCCGGCTTGGTCGAGCAACTGCGCGGCACGGGCCGGGTCGTAATCCTGGGCGTGCTGGAACTCCGGGCTGTAGAAGCGCGTGGCCGGGCTCAACGGCCCACCGGCGCGGGGGAACTCATTGAAGTACACGCTCTTCAACGCGCCCTCGATGTCGGAACTGCGCACGAAGGCTTCGCGCACCCGCAGGTCATCGAACGGCGCACGGGTGATGTTCAGCGTGCCGTTGGTGGGGTTGCCGGGGCGTTGGGCGATCAACAGGGTCAGGTCCGGATTGCGTCGCGCGGCCTCGTGGGATTCGGGGGGCAAGGCTTCGATCACGTCGACCTCGCCGGCCTGCAACGAGGCGAAGCGTACGGAAGGTTCCTGGATGAACTTCCAGACGATCCGGTCGAGCCAGGCCGGGCCTTGGTGTTTGGCGGTGGGTGGGGCCCAGTTGTAGTCGGGGTTGCGCACCAGTTCGACCTGGCTTTGGCGGTCCCAGCGCACGACCTTGAACGGGCCGCTGCCGACCGGGCTTTCGCAGTTCACGTCGCGTGAGCGCAGCAGTGCGGTGGGGGACTCGATGCCGAGGAAGCCTTGGGCCAACACTTCCAGGAACGCGGCGTAAGGCGTGGCGAGGTGCACCACTGCGGTGTATTCGTCGAGCACGTCGGTGCTGCGGTATTGGCGGATGTAGCCGCCTGCGGTGCTGGATTGGGTCTTGGGGTTGGCCATGTGGTCGAGGTTGGCCTTGACCGCTGCGGCGTTGAACGGGGTGCCGTCGGTGAAGTGCACGTCGTTGCGCAGGTGGAAGGTGTAGGTCAGGCCGTCGGGGGAGACTTCCCAGGTCTTGGCGAGCCAGGGGCCGATGCGGCCGTCGGTGTCCATTGAGACCAGGGAGTCGAGGTATTGCTGGGCGACGAACACCTGGGGCATGTCGCCGGCCACGTGGGGGTCGAGGCAGGTGGGTTCGCGGTCGGTGGCGTAGACCAGGGTGCCGCCCTTTACGGGTTGGTCACTGCGGGTGACGGTGGAGCTGCCTTGGCCGCAGCCGAGCAGCAGGCTGCAGAGTGTGGCGGTGCCGATGAGGAGCAACGGGCTGGATCGTCGCGGGTAAGGGGCGGGTTCTTGCATGATAGGTCAGGCCTAAAGTCCGGGAACTGGGTCATTGCACAAGGCATGCCGGGTTTTTGGGCCTGTAAACAGGGGGTGTTGGGGGTTGCGGGGATTGGTGAAAACGACAATGTGTGTGGGAGGTGTTGGTCAGGCAACAGCTGGCCTTGGGGGGAGTACATATCCGTTGCTGCGGTAACGGCCACTTATGGTTCCGCTCTTACAGCGGCTCACTTTTGAACAGCGCAAAAGTAAGCAAAACGCTCTTGCCCCACCACTCGGCTCCTCGCCTAGGCTCGGTGCCCTCACTCCGGCTTTGGACCGTGGGCCGCCGCGATGGGCCATCCTTGGCCCAGCGCGGCTAACCCGGCGTCCTGCCGGGTTACCCACGCTCCAAAACCTGCGTTCGGCCAGCGTGGTTTAACGGGGCGCCTAAGATCAAGATCAAAAGCAGATCAAGAGCACAGCGGCCTACCGGCCGGCTTGAGTGTTTTAGAGCAACAGCACAATCAAAAGCTAAAGCGGGCACGGTCCAAATGTGGGAGCGGGCTTGCTCGCGGAGGGCGTTTACGATGACGCTGGGTA
>NZ_AMXG01000041.1:0-218174 GCF_000313235.1 Pseudomonas sp. PAMC 26793 | reverse complement strand
CTTTGCTTTTAACACTCAAGCCGGCCGGGAGGCCGCTGTGCTCTTGCTTTTGATTTTGATCTGACTGCCCCAATAAGCCCGAGGCCGAACGCAGGCAGCGCGGAGCGGGTAAACCGGCAGGACGCCGGTTTAGCCGCGCCGGGCCATGGATGGCCCGTCGCGGCGGCCCGCTTCGCGGTGCCGGAGTGAGGGAACGCCGAGCCACAGCGAGGCGCCGACAGGCGGGGCAGAGCGTTTTGGTTACTTTGCCGCTTTTGCAAAGTGACTCGCTGTAAGAGCGAAACCATAAGTAGCCGTTACCGAAGAAACGGATATGTACTCTCAACTCACGCCGGAAACCGCAACGGCAACGCCGGCTTCAGCAACGCCGCAGGATCCCGATAACGCGCGCCAAAATGGTCCTCCGGCAACCGCGCCCGCCCGGCCCCAAACAACCGCTCCCGCAGCGTCTGCCCCTCGCTGTACCGCTCACGAAACCGCCCCCGACGACGCAACTCCGGCACCACCAATTCAATAAAATCCCGCGCCGTTTCAAACGACAGATACTGCCTCAGGTTGATCCCATCGATCCCATCCTCATCTAGCCATTTCTCAATCGCATCAGCCACCACCGTAGGTGTACCGGCAACGAAAAAACGCTCACGGTTGAAGCCGCCAAGCTGGGCCAAGACCGCGCCCACAGTGGAGTCCGCCTTGTATCGGCTTAAACTCTCCCACCCCTTGACCCGCCGACTCACCAGATCACTGATCAAGGTATCCCGCGGATACGCCGTCAAATCAATCGCCGACTGCCCATGAGCCAGCGACGCCTCAACACTCACCAGCTTGCGATAACTGTCGAGCTTGGCACTCACCTCCTCATCGGTACGCCCGACGATCACCCCCGCCATCACAATAAACTTCAACCCCGCCGGATCGCGATCATGCTCAACTGCCTTCTGCCGCATCGCCTGGATATTCGCCCGCACCGCCGGCGCATCATTGCCCCCGGTAAACACCACTTCAGCATGCCGCCCGGCAAACTCGATACCCGCCGGGGACCCGGTAGCCTGGAACAACACCGGCGTACGTTGCCGCGAAGGCTGGCACAAGTGCGGACCAGCAACCTTGAAGTGTTCGCCCACATGGTTGATGTAGCGCACCTTGTCCGGGTCGGTGTAGATCCGCCGCTCGCGGTCGACAATCACCGCGTCGTCGTCCCAGGAGCCTTCCCAAAGTTTGTACAACACGTCCAGATATTCGTCGGCGATCTCGTAACGGTGATCATGGACCACCTCAGTGTCGTGCCCGAAGTTGCGCGCCGCGTTCGGCAGGTACGAGGTGACGATATTCCAGCCCACCCGCCCCTTGGTCAGGTGATCGAGGGTACTCATGCGCCGCGCGAAGGCGAACGGCGGTTCGTAGGTGGTGGAAAAGGTCGCGCCGAAACCAAGGTTCTTGGTCACCCCGGCCATCGCCGGAATCACCAGCAGCGGGTCGTTGCTGGGGATCTGCATGCCTTCACGCAACGAGGTTTCAGGACCATCGCGAAAACGGTCGTAGGTGCCAATCACGTCGGCCAGGAACACGCCGTCAAAGGTGCCGTATTCCAGCAATTGCGCCAGCTCGGTCCAGTAGTCGAGGTCGTTGAAGCGGTGCCGGTTGTTGTCCGGGTGCACCCACAAACCATGGACGATGTGACTGACGCAGTTCATCTCAAACAAATTCACGTGCAGTTGCTTGGGCACCTGGAGCACTCCTTTCGTAGATACGTTTTCCAATACGTCAGATCGCGACGTTCAGGTAGAACGGGACTGGCGTGTAGTCGGTTTCAAGGGTCGGGATCGCGTCCATCAGCGCGCGGGTATAGGCGTGGGCCGGGCGGTCGAACACGGCGCGTACCGAGCCGGACTCCACCACTTCGCCGGCCTTCATCACCAGTACGCGTTCACTGACGTGATTGATCACCCCCAGGTCGTGGGAGATGAACAGGCAGGCCAGGCCGAGGCGGCGCTTGAGGTCGTCGAGCAGCTCCAGAATCTGTGCCTGTACCGACACGTCCAGCGCCGAGACCGGTTCATCGCAGATAAGGATTTGGGGCTCGGAAGCCAGGGCCCGGGCAATCGCAATCCGTTGGCGTTGGCCGCCGGAGAGTTCGATAGGTCGGCGGGACAAGGCGCTGGCATCGAGGCGCACCAGTTCCAGCAGTTCCAGCGCGCGGTCGCGCCGTGCTTGACGCGGTACACCGGCCACCACCAGCGCTTCGAACAACACACGCTGCACGGTGTAGCGCGGGTCGAAGGAGCTGAGGGGGTCCTGGAACACCACTTGCACCGCACGCCGGGCTTCGCGTTTTTGCCGGGTGTCGAGGTCGGACCAGCGCTGGCCCTTGATCCATACCTCGCCGGCATCGGCGGTTTCCAGGCCAAGTATCAGGCGGGTCAAGGTGGTCTTGCCGCAGCCCGATTCGCCCACCACCCCCAACGTCTCGCCGCGACGCAGTTGCAGCGACACCTGGTCCAGCACCGTGCGGGTTTTGCCGTCGGGGCCGACAAAGGTTTTGGAGAGATCACGCGCTTCGAGCAGCACCTCGCCTTCGGGAGCAGGCTCCGGTTCAACTGCGGCAAGCAACCGGCGCGTGGGCTGGAAGTGCACGGCCTTGGCCGCCCGCAGCAGCAGTTGCGTATATGGATGACGCGGGTCTTGCAGGACCTGTTCGGTGCTGCCCTCCTCCACGATCACCCCGTGGCGCATCACGGCCACACGGTCCGCCAGGCGCGAGACCACCGACAGGTCATGGCTGACCATCAGCAGTGCGTTGTCTTCACCCCGCAGGCTTTCCAGCAGCGCGATGACCTGGGCCTGCACCGTGGCGTCCAGTGCCGTGGTGGGCTCATCGGCAATGATCAGCCGTGGATTGCAGGCAATGGCCGAGGCGATCAGCGCACGCTGGCGCAAACCGCCGGAGAGCTGCCACGGGTATTGGCTGGCGCGCAGTTCCGGTTCCGGCACGCCAACATCCCGCAGCAGTTCCAGTACCCGCAGGCGGCGGGCTTCCAGGCCCAATGCGGTGTGCAGGTGCAACGGTTCTTCAATTTCGGCACCGACGCGGCGCAGCGGGTCCAGCGCGCCGAGGGCGTCCTGCATCACAAAGCCGATGCTCGCGCCGCGCAGTTGCTGCCAGGCCCGTTCGTTGAGCTGGCGCAGGTCGATGCCCTGGAAGGCCAGCTTGGCGGCCTGGACGTGGGCGCCCTTGCCGGTGAGGCCCGCCAGGGTGCGGGCGGTGACGCTTTTGCCGGAGCCCGACTCCCCCACCAGCGCCAGGCATTCACCACGATGCAACTGCAGACTGACACCGTGTAACACCGGCTCGGCCTGGCCGAAACGTACGGTCAGGTCGCGGATGTCGACCAGCGGGCCGAGGGTATGGATGTTCATCGTCATAAGGGCTTTCCTTCGCTACGGCGCAAGAGTTCGCGGCCGATGGCACTGATGGAGACAACGGTCAGGGTGATGATCAGGGCGGGCCAGGCCACCAGCCACGGCGCGTTGGCCAGGAAGCTGCGCCCGATGGACATCATCCCGCCCCACTCCGGCGCGGGCGGCGGTGCGCCGAAGCCGAGGAAGCTCAAGGCGGCGCCGGCGGTGATCGCGCCGCCGACGCCGATGGTGGCGAGGATCAGCACCGGCTTGAACGCATTCGGCAGGATGTGCCGCAGCACCACCGCCAGATGGGATTGGCCGAGGGTGACGGCGGATTCGACGTAGCCGGCATTGCGCACATTCAGGGTTTGCGCCCGCACCAGCCGCGCATAACGCGGCACGCCGGCGATGCCTATGGCGAGAATCAGGTTGGCCGTGCCCTGGCCGAAAAACGTGATGATCACCAGCGCCAGCAACAGGTCGGGAAAGGACAACAGCACGTCGATCCCGCGCATCAAGGCGCCGTCCAGCCAACGCGGACCCAGGCCGGCGATCAGCCCGAGCAAGGTGCCCCAGGCCAATCCCAGCGCGGTAGCGGCGAGGCCCATGAACAGCGAGGAACGCACGCCATAAATCAACCGACTGAGCACGTCGCGTCCGTTCTCATCGGTGCCCAGCCAATACACGTTGCTCGGGGCCTGGAACGCCAGGCGCGCCGACGCCTCCAGCGGGTCATGCGGGGCCAGCCATTGCGGAACACCGGCGGCCAACAGCAGCAGGGCAACAAACACCCCGGCGAGCAACAGGCCCGGCCGCAGTCGGGTCAGCCCGGCAAGACGCAACGGGCGAATGCCGCTCAACGTATCAATGGTCTGCGTCATGCCAGGCTCCTCGTTCTAGGGCGCAGGGTTGGGAATGCGCTGGTGGATGGCCTGGACCTGCGCCTTGATCTCGTCACTGAGGCTCACGTCCAGCGCGCCGAGGTTGTCGCGCAATTGCGCCAGGCTGGTTTGCCCGGTGAGCGCGCTGGTGACGAAGGGTTTGTCGATGATGAAGGCCAGGGCCAACTGGGCCGGGGTCAGGCCGTGTTGCCGGGCAATTTCCACGTAGCCGGTGATGGCTTCCTGGGCCGAGGCGCTGTCGTAGCGGTTGAAGGTGCGGTACACCGCCGACAGTCGCGAGCCCTCGGGACGTGCGCCGCCCAGGTATTTGCCGGTGAGCGCACCGAAGGCCAGTGGCGAGTACGCCAGCAGGCCGACACCTTCGCGGTGGGTGAATTCCGAGAGGCCGCCTTCGTACAGGCGGTTAAGCAGGCTGTAGGGGTTTTGCACGCTGGCAATCCGCGGCAGGCCGAGGCGTTCGCTTTGCTTGAGAAACTCGGCCACGCCCCACGGGGTTTCGTTGGAAACGCCGATGTGGCGCACCTTGCCGGCCTTGACCTGATCGGCCAGCACCGCCAGGGTTTCCTCGATGGCCACGCTCTGGTTGTCTGCCTGATAGGGGTATTCGCGCTGGCCGAAGATGTTGGTGGTGCGGTCGGGCCAGTGCAGTTGGTAGAGGTCGAGGTAGTCGGTGTTCAGGCGTTTGAGGCTGCCGTCCAGGGCTTCGACGATGTTGCGCCGGTCGTGGTGGCTGAGGCCGTCGCGGATGTGCTGCTGGCTGCTGGGGTCACGGGCCGGGCCGGCGATTTTGCTCGCCAGGATCACCTCGTCACGTCGACCACTGGCCGCCAGCCAATTGCCGATGTAGCGCTCGGTGGTGCGCCAGGTTTCAGCCTTGGTGGGCGTGGGGTACATCTCGGCGGTGTCGATGAAGTTGATGCCTTCGGCCAGCGCCAAATCAATCTGCTGATGGGCATCGGTTTCGGTGTTCTGGTGGCCCCAGGTCATGGTGCCCAGGCCCAGCACGCTGACGTGGATGTCGCTGTTGCCCAGTTGGCGGTAACGCATGGGTGATCCTTTTTTATTCAAGGGTTGAAGGCTCATACCGCACTCGCTTCATCGCGGGCGGCCTGCTGCTCGGCATCGGCGGCTTGCAGGCTGCGCCAGGCGGCGTTGGGGGTAACGTCGTTGAGGTAGTAATTGCCCAGGGCGCGTTCGCGAAAGATCGCCGGGTTATGGGAGGCCAGGGTGCGCGCGTTGCGCCAATGCCGGTCGAAACGTCGCGACTCGCTGGTGGCGGACGCGCCGCCGACTTCGAACAGCAGCGTGGTGGCTTCCAGCACTTGCTCCAGCACGATCTGTTGCGCCTGGTAGGCACGGATTTCGGCCTCGGTGTAATGCTGTTCGGTTGCGTAACCGCCCTGCTCTGCTTCGTGCACCTCCTGAAGGACCTCGGCAACGGCCAGCACCTGAGTGCGAGCGGCATAGGCCAGGCTCGACAGGCGACCGATCACCCGCTGTACCAACGGATCATCCTTGGGGCTCGATTGCCCCGGCACGCCAAACGCGCGGGTGCGGCCTCTGACGAATTCGCTGGCGTCGCGCAGCACCGCATTCGCGATGCCGGCCAGGGTCGCCAGGTGGAACAGCTGGTAGAACGCACTCAGGTAGGACTCGGCGCGCAGTTCGTCTTTCTTGAAGCGCCGCACGATGTGCTGCGCCGGTACGTCGACCGCCTTGAAGCGGGTGGTGCCGCTGCCGGTGAGGCGCTGGCCAAAGCCGTCCCAGTCGTCCTCGACGGTGACGCCTGGCGCATCGGTGCGCACCGCCAGGCTGACAAAATCCTCGCCATCCAGGGCGACGGCGGCGATCCAGTTGGCGTACAGCGTGCCGGTGCAGTAGTACTTCTCGCCGTCCAGCTGCCAGCCGGAATCGACGGCGCTGAGGGTCACCGAGTTACGGGTGGTGTCGGTGCGCTCGGCCATGGCCGCGCCCCACAGCTCGCCGTCGACGACTTTGGCGAACCAGTAATTTTGGGACTCGCTGTCACGGCTGGAAATCCGGCCTTCAACAAACCCGAAATGCGCGCGCACAATCTGCGGCAGGTTTGAATCCGCCTCCCCCAGCTCAATCAACAGGCGAAACAACTGCGGCAGGCTCGCACCCAGGCCGCCCAATGCCTGCGGCACACGCAGGGCGCCAAAGCCGGCCTCCCGCAGCCACGCCACCGCATCATGGGCCAGCTCGCGTTGCTGCTCGCGGGCGACGGCGGTGTCGGCTATCCGTGCAAATACGTCGGCGAAACGCTGGTGCAAGTCGGCATAACTCACCGCAGCGGGGATCGAAGCACTCATGGTTTTTCCTTCTTCAAAGACACTCACGCTTGATTGGCCCGGGGGTCAATCCAGCGGTTGATCAAATCGACGGCCAGGTTCACCAGCACGTACACCGTGGCTGCGAGCAGGGTCACCCCCAACACCATCGGCACGTCTTTGTTGCTGGTGGCATCGAGCATCAAGCGCCCGATGCCCTGGCGTGCAAACAGCAATTCCACCACCACCGCGCCGCCCAGCAGGCTGGCGAACACGAACCCGGCCAGGGTCACCAACGGCACCAGCGCGTGGCGCAAGGCATGGCGCAGGCGCACGGCGGTTTCGGACAGGCCGCGTGCGCGGGCCATGGCGATAAAGGGTTGCTCGAGGGTGTCCTCCAGGGACTGACGCAGCAGTTGGGTCAGCACCGCGGCTACCGGCAAGGCCAGCGCGACCGAGGGCAGGATCAACGAGCGCCAGCCCACGGAACCGGACGGCGGCAGCCAGTGCCAATGAAACGAAAACACCAGCAACAGCAGCATGCCGATCACAAACGAAGGCGCCGACGACAGCACCAGCTCGCTGCCGGAAACGACTGAGCGCACCCAGCGCGAACGGTTGGCGGTGAGGATCGCGCACACCAGGGCCAACACCACCGCCAGCAGCGCCGCGCTCAGGGACAGTTGGATGGTTGCGCCGATCTGCTCGGCAATCGCCTGCTGCACCGGGATACGCAAGCGGTAGGACTCGCCCAGGTCGCCATGGGCCAGGCGTACCAGGTAATTGCCGTATTGCACGATCAGGGGCTGGTCCAGGCCGTATTCGGCACGCACCCGGGCCAACAGCTCCGGCGTGGGCATCGAGTCCGGGCCGCCGAGGATCGCCAGCCCCGTATCTCCGCCGCTGAAATTGACCGCGAGAAAAGTCAGCGTCGCCGCGCCCCACAGCACACCGATGCCCGCCAGCAGGCGCCAGGCGATGGATTTGAACAGGCTCATGGTTGCCCCCGGTCCAGCCAGATGCTGGTGAAAAACGGTACGTTGTGGGAGGTATCAAAAATCACGCCCTGGACTTGCCGGCCATACGCGGTGAGCACCTGGCTTTCCACCGAAGGCACCGCCGGGACGGTTTCGGTCAAGCGCTTTTGCGCTTCGCCGTAGAGCGCCTGCAATTCAACCGGGTCGCGGGATTGGCGAGCGGCGCTGAGTACGCGGTCCAGCTCGGCATCGCGGAAGCGTCCGACGTTCTGGCCGATGATCTTGTCGGTGCTGATGGCCTGGCTGTGATAGAGCACGAACAGGCCATCGGGCGTGTTGGTGTGCCAGTAACCGCCGGCCAGCGCCTGGAATTTCCCGGCGTAGCGTTTCTCGGTCACCCGGGTCAGCGGCAGCATTTCAATGGGCATCTCAAAGCCGACTTTTTTCAGGTCCGCCTGGATGGCCACCGAGACACTGGCGGGAAACGCCGGGTTGTCATAGGACAGCATCGTTGCCCTGAGGCGCTGACCGTCCTTGGTTCGATAGCCCTGGGCATCGCGCCCGGTCCAGCCAGCGTCGTCCAGCAACGCATTGGCAGCTTTGACGTCGTAGGCCAGGGCGTCGTTGTTGGGTTGATAAAACCGGGTGTTGGCCGCCAGGAAATCCGCCTTGGCGATGTATTCGCCGAAGCCGGAAATCCACGCCAACCCTTCGCGGTCGATGGCCTTGGCGACTGCGCGGCGCACGCGTACGTCGTCAAACGGTGGCTGTTCAACGTTGAAGGTCATGCTGCGGCTCGGGTTGCCTTTGCGGATCCGGCTGCGCATCACCAGGTTCGGGTTGGCACGGATCGCGGCGGCGTTCTGGGCCGGTGCGTCGAGGGCGAAATCCGACTGGCCGGACTCCAGCGCCGTGAAGCGGATCATGGCTTCGGGGACGTAGCTCAACTCGATGCGGTCCAGGTAGGCCTCCCCCTTGTGCCTTGTCATCGGTGGCGCCCAGTTGTAGCCGGGGCGCTTGATGAACACCGCACCCTGGTCACGGGTGTAACTCTGCAACAGGAACGGGCCGCTGCCGATGGGATGTTCAGCGATGGTCTTGGGCGCCTCGCGGATCTGCCTGGGGGAAATCATGCTCAGCCAGGACTGCGCCAGCACGTCGAGGAAGGGTGTGTAGGGTTCGCGCAAATGGGCTTCGAAGGTGTAGTCGTCGATGACCTTGCCATCCAGGTACGGCGCGATATAGGCCGCGGCCAGTGGGGACTTGGTCGCCGGGTCGCGCATGTGTTCCAGGTTGGTTTGCAGCGCCTGGGCATTGAATTTCTCGCCATCGCTGAAGGTCACGTCGTCGCGCAGGTGAAAGGTGTAGGTCTTGCCGTCGTCGGAGATGTCCCAGGAGCGGGCCAGCCATGGGCTGATATTGCCCTGCTCGTCCTGGTACACCAGGCAATCGTAGAGAATTCGGCCCATCCATTGGATGTTGCCGTTGGATAAGGCGTGAACATCGAAACTGCCGGCGTCGGAGGCGGCGGACACTCGCAACGTTCCACCGCTGCGACCCGGTGACAGCTCATAAAAGTCCGTCGCCGAATAAGTCACCATACCGCTAGTCACAGTGCCATCATCCACCGAAGTTTCATGTTGTGGTGCAGCAGCCGGTGAACAGGCATTGATCGCCAGGGACAGTGATATAACCGCCGACAGTTTCAGGATGGTTGTCAATGACGCTTCCTTAGAGGAACTCGATGAACACTGAAAGTTTGCAACTACAGGCTGTAATGCAGTGAGCATGCCAGACTTTCAGAAACGCCATCCCGACCACAAAACAAGCGCGAAACCCTTACAGAACGGGCATAACCCTGCCAAACACTTATAGGGTTATACCCGTTATAGGACCTTGAATTGTTGGCAGCCTTACACACTGCTTATCTGCTGTTGCGTTTGCGACAGTTGAAGCAAGTCTGGCCAATAAAGTTGACTGTTGAAAATTAAACACTGATTCAAAACAAAGTGTCCCGCAGAACACTTTTCTCCAACTAATCATCCGTAATCATTGGAAAATAGCGTTGGCATAGAAACTGCTCAGAGCGAAACAGGCATGACTATTCGAATAGAAAGCTGGGGCTATCTTTATCTATTCACAAGGAACACGCTTAATGGATCCGATCTTTCGGGGAGATTTAAAAAAGTTGACACTTGCCATACGGCAGGCCACTTGGCTGGCGATGCTGGGACTGGGCTCGGCCCTGGTCTTTTCCGCCAGCGCACAGGCAGATGATGAAGTCACGCCGTCGACCGCCCCACGGCTGAAGACCGTGACGGTGGAGGCACAAAAAATCACGCCCGTTGAGGCGGCAAAGAGTCAATTGTCCGAGGTACCTGGCGGCACCAGCGTGGTGGACAGCGAACAGGTGGCCAAGGGACTAACCGCCACCTTGCAGGACACCCTCGCCTATCAGCCGGGTGTGTTCGTGCAGTCCACCGGCGGTAACGACGCGGCCAAGATCTCCATTCGTGGCTCGGGGGCCAACACCTCGCCGGGGTATTTCCGTGAGGGCATCAAGTTCCTGTTCGATGGCCTGCCGATCACCGGCCCGGGCGGCACACCCTACGAATTCCTCAATGGCTCGGGGGTGAACTACACCGAAATCCTGCGCGGTGCCAACGCCTTCCAGTACGGCGCGCTGAGCCTTGGCGGCGCCATCAATTTCGTCAACCAGACCGGCTACACCGCGCCCGGGCTGCGGGTGCGGGCGGAAACCGGAAGCTACGGCTATAACAAGCAAAGCCTGAGTGTCGGCGGCGTCGAGGGCGCGTTCGATTACTACCTGACTGCCGACAACTACCGCAGCGATGGCTACCGCGACTACAGCCTGTCGAAAAGCCAGGGCGTAGTGGCGAACTTTGGCTACCGCTTCAGCCCGCAACTCGAAACCCGGGTGATGCTGCGCTACCGCGACGAGTTCCACAACGACCCGAGCGCCACCACCCTGGATGCGGTGAAGCACCACTCCGACCGCGCCAGTGCCACCGCCGAAAGCAGCGGCGCCGGCAGCCGTCGTCCCGGCAGCGTATGGCTGGGCAGCAAGACCACCTACACCTTTGAGGACGACGCCACCCTGTCGGTGGGTTTCGTCTACTACCAGTACGCCCACAACAACAGCCCGAACAGCCCGAGCAACCCCAGCTACTGGGACTGGCATGACCTGAGCGCGGTGATCAACTACGACCGCCGCGACACCCTGTTCGGCCACGAAAGCCGCTCCAGCCTGGCCTTCACCTCCACCGAACACCTCAAGGGCCAGGTCGACTCCACCTTCGCCAACAAACAGACCCGCAAGTTCGTCGACTACAGCTCATCGTTCGATCACGTGTTCTCCGTGGGCAACGACCTGGAACTGGTGGATGGCCTGTGGCTGACCAGTGGCGTCTCGGCGATCAACGTACGCCGCCATGCCGACGTCAAGGAAGCCCTGGTGGCCAACACCACCACGTACCCGAGCGATGTGACCTACGACAACTGGAGCCTGGCACCGCGGGTCGGCGTGCGTTACGAGTTCACCCCGCAACTGCAAGTGTTCGCCAACGTCAGCCGCTCCGTCGACCCACCGGCGTCGTGGGAATACTCCGGCTCCGGGCCGACCTCGCCGTACGTCCGGCCGCTGGTGGAGCAGAAAGCCAATACCGTGGAAGTCGGGATCAAGGGTTCATCGGGCATCTTCGACGGCAGCCTGGCGCTCTACCGCTCGTGGGTGAAAAATGAATTGCTCAACGTGCAGATCATTCCGGCCAGCTCCACCGCAGCGGCGGTGACCGGTGCATTCAACGCCACACCGACGATCCACCAGGGGATCGAGGCCGGCCTGAATACGCGCCTGTGGGAAAACACCTCGGGTGAAAAAATCACCCTGCGCCAGGTGTACACCTACAACGACTTCTACTACCGGCACGACCCGACCTTTGGAGACAACCAGTTGCCGGGAATTCCGAAGCACATCTATCAGGGCGAGGTGCAATATCAGCACCCGGCGGGCTTCTATACCGGGGTGAACGTGCAATCGACTTCGCGTACGGCGGTGGATTATGCGAACAGCTTCTATGCGCCCTCCTACACAATCTTCGGGGCGAACGTGGGGTATGAAACGCCGAGCAAGGACTGGAAGGTGTCGCTGGATGTGAAGAACCTGACCAATCAGAAGTACGTGACGGCGGTGCAGCCGCTGTATGACGCAAAGGGGCAGGATACCGCGTCGTTGTATCCGGGGGATGGGATTGGGGCTTATGTGGCGGTGGAAATGCGCTACTAAGCCCGCACTGATCAAGCATCGGCGGCTGGGGTTAGTCACAACCTCGGCCGCCATCACGGCAGCCTCGATCTCGCAAAGGAATCAGCGGCCTCAGGTACTGAATCCCTACCGGGACGCCAGATACAAACCTCACCTCCTTCAAGCTGACGCTCTCAGTCAACTCTGACCGTTGTGTTCAAGCAACGAGAAAGCTCAAGAATTAAAGTTGAAGCGCCAGGGGAAGCAACCCCAGCTCACAACTCCAATAATAGAGCGACGTCAATGAGACTGAACGCATCCTTGCCAGCGTGCCTGGCTTTCAGCTTCGTATCACTTGCCGCCCATGCTGCAGAGGGCCCTCCTCCGCCTTCCGTCAGCCAGCCCAGCGGTATCAACCTGGGCGGCACCAGTTTCTACGACGGGTTCGCCGGGCCTCCCGGGCTGACGCATCAGACCTATCTGAAGTTCAGTACGTCCAGCAGCATTCGTGACAATGCCGGTAAAGACAACCGCAACTTCGATAACCCGAAAATCAATGTCATTACCCTGATCAACCAGTTCAGTTATTACTCACCCAACACCATCGGCGGCGGCGCGCACCTGGGCTGGAGCCTGTTGGTCCCGGTGGTCTCCCTGGACGGCGACTTTGGCGACAACGGTGTCAAGCTCAAGGACAACGGGGTCGGTCTGGGTGACGTCACTGTCGGCCCGCAGATTCAGTTCGACCCGATCGTCAACGCCGAGGGCCGGCCCGTGTTTGTGCAGCGCGTGGCCTTCGATACGATCCTGCCCACCGGCAAGTACGACAAACACAAGGACTTGAACCCCGGCTCCAATTACTTCTCCTTCAACCCCTACTGGGCCGCAACCTTGATGCCGGCACCGCGTTGGGAAGTGAGTTGGCGCTTGAACTACCTGTACAACTTCAAGAACGACGACCCGGCCAGCAGTTCGGCACAGTTCTATGAAGGGCGACCGGTGCGCGACACCCAATCCGGGCAGTCCGCCTGGGCCAACTTCACGGCCTCGTACGAGGTGTTCCCGAAGGTCTCGGTCGGGATCAACGGCTATTACTTCAGGCAGATTTCGGATGACCAGGTCAACGGCGACCGCCTGAGCAATTCTCGGGAAAAGGTGCTCGGGATTGGCCCCGGCCTGTTCTGGAAAATAACCGAGGACAAGGCCTTCTGGCTCAATACCTATAAAGAGACCGGCGTGGAAAACCGCAGCAAAACCGATTACGCCGTGCAGGTTCGCTACGTTCACAAGTTCTGACTGAGGTGATGTTTGATGAATGCGCTCAACTCCATCGACAGCAAGAAATCACTGGGCGCTATTTGCCTGATGATGGTCATTTCCCTGGGAACGCTGCAGATCCAACCGATCCTGGGTGGCGCGTTGATTGATCAACTCGGTGTGCCGCTCAATGCCATCGGCGTGATTTTCGCCGCTGAGCTGATCGCGATAGCCATCGCCTGCGGCGTATGTGCGCTGCTGATGGCACGTGTCGACCGCCGCCGCTTTGCACTGGTTGCCTTGTTGATATTGGCCGCCGGCAACCTGGTCAGCACCCAGCTTCACAGCCAGGCGTGGCTGGTGGTTTTCAGGATTATCTGCGGTGCCAGCGGTGGCGCGGTCATGGCGGTGGTGTATGCAACCGCTGCGCTGCGCAGGTCTAAAGACGCGACATTTGCCGTGATCAATATCGGCAACCTGCTCTGGGGCATGCTGCTGGTGACGTCCATGCCCCTGCTCTTGCAGGCGTTCGGCGTGCAAGGTGCCTTTTTCCTGCTGGCCATCACCAGCCTGCTCGCCGCACTGGGTTGCTGGAGAATACCCAGGCACTACTCAGACGCTCACCGCATTGCCCACGGTGCAGCCCGGCCGTTCGGGCTGACCTCCATGCTGTTGATCGCTCTGTTTGCGCTGCTGTTTTTCGGACATTCCGCCCTGTGGGTGTATCAGGAGCGAATCGGCAAGAGCCTGGGCCTGGAGCCCCAGCAGATCGGAGCCATCCTCGGTGGCAGCATCCTGGCCGGCGCCCTGGGTGCGGGACTCTCCGGGATGATCGGGCGGCGCTTGGGCTTGCTGTTCCCGCAACTGTTGAGCTTCGGTACCGCGTTACTGGCGACGCTGATCATGGTCTACGGCGACAGTACCGTCGCGTTCGCCACCACGGCTTGCCTGATTCATATGGTGTGGTTTTTCAGCTTGCCGTACCTGCTTTCCATGGCCGCTGAACTGGACCCCTCCGGTCGATTGGCGGGCCTGGGCAACGCCGCGATTTTCGTCGGCCAAGGGCTTGGCCCTTTCGGCGCCGCGCTGGTGGTGGGTGATGGACACTTTCGCGCGGTGGGCTGGCTCGCCGCCTGCGCTTATGTGCTGGCCTTGATCATCTCGTGCCTGGTGGTGGCTCGCTTCCGTCGAGGCGTAAAGCCTTGCGGGCAGGCGCTCTCGACGCAATCCGCCTGAATGTCATTAACGAAACCGATCCATGAGATGAAGCGATGAATACTCCATTCCCCAACACCCCCGAATTTTCCGGGGCGCTGTACACACCCAGCCGCGTAGAGGGCGAGGTGCACGACCTTGAGGTCGAAGGCGCGATCCCCGAGGCGATCCGTGGCACCTTTTATCAGGTGTCACCGGACCCGCAGTATCCGCCCATGCTGGGCACCGATATTTTCTTCAACGGCGACGCCCTGGTCAGCGGCTTTTACTTTGCCGATGGCAAGGTCTCGCTGCGCCGCCGCTACGTGTTGACCGACCGATTGGTCGCTCAACGCCATGAAGGACGTTCGCTCAATGGTGTGTACCGCAACGCCTACACCAACGACCCGCTCGCGGCAAAAAACAACACCACCGCCAACACCTCGGTGATCCCGCACAACAACGTCCTGCTGGCACTCAAGGAGGATGCCATGCCTTGGGCGCTGGACCCGCAGACCCTGGAGACCCTCGGCGAGTGGACGTTCGACGGGCAAATCGACGCTACGACCTTCACTGCCCACCCCAAGCTCGACCCGGTCACCGGAAACCTGCTGGCCTTCAGTTACGAAGCCAAAGGCGACGGCACACCCGACATGGCCTATTTCGAGATTTCGCCGCAGGGAAAACTGCTGCACGAGATCTGGTTCCAGGCGCCCTACGCCGCGATGGTCCACGACTTCGCGGTCACTGAGCATTACGTGGTGTTCCCACTGATCCCCCTGACGGTGGACGTCGAACGCATGAAAAACGGCGGCCAGCATTTTCAGTGGCAGCCCGAGCTGCCCCAGCTGTTTGCCGTGGTGCCGCGCCACGGGCACGCGCGGGACGTGCGTTGGTTCAAGGGCCCCAAGGACGGCTTCCAGGGCCATACCCTGAATGCCTTCGACGAAGACGGAAAAATCTATCTGGACATGCCGGTCACCGGCGGCAATATCTTCTATTTCTTCCCCCAGGCGGACGGCTTCGTACCACCGCCGGAAACCCTGGCAGCCAGCCTGATGCGCTGGGTGTTCGACCTCCACAGCCCACAGGATGAACTGCAACCGCAGGCGCTGACGGACTATCCCTGTGAATTTCCCCGCTGCGATGACCGGTACATAGGCCGCCAGTATGAACACGGGTTCCTGCTCGCCTTCGATCCGCAGCGGCCCTATAACACGTCGAACGGGCCGATGCCGTTTCAGTTCTTCAACCTGTTGGTGCACCTCAACCTGACAACCGGTGTCACCGATGCCTGGTTCCCCGGTGACAGCGGATGCTTTCAGGAACCCATTTTCATTCCACGCTCGGCTGAGGCACCGGAAGGTGATGGCTACGTGGTCTGCCTGCTCAATCTGATTGCCGAAGGCCGCAACGAACTGGTGGTACTGGACTCGGCTGACATGGCGGCGGGCCCTATCGCACGCATCAAAATCCCGTTTCGTATGCGCATGTCGCTGCACGGCTGCTGGGTGCCACGTTAAGTCGGCCTGGCATTCCCCTCTCCTCCAATAGCCACACCCGTCGCCATCCATCCCCCCCTGGAATGGCACGGGCTGCTTGGCGTTGAAGGCCTCGATTCGATGATCGAACACAAAATACAGATTTATTCCGCAATACGAGATTTACGCATAAATCCCACTTTACAGGATTAATGCGCAAGCCTAGATTAACCCCATTGCCGCCCCGTTCCCGCTCCCCTTTCCGAGAGGACGATTCATGAAATTCGCAAGCTTCATTGTTCACGGCCGCACGACTTACGGTGTGGTTGACGGTGATCAGATAATTGACCTGGAATCGCTCAAGTCCACCTTTGGCGCCGACCTCAAGCAGGCGATTGCCGCCCATCGCCTGGGAGAACTGACCCAGGCGGTGCTGGCGCCACTGCCACGCGTGGCAGTGGCAGACGTGACGTTCCTGCCGGTTATCGCGAACCCCGGCAAAGTGCTGTGCATCGGCATCAACTACGCCACCCACGTGCGTGAAACCGGCCGTGAAATGCCGACTTACCCGATGATTTTCACGCGTTTCGCCGACAGCCAGGTGGCCCACCTGCAACCGATCATTCGCCCCAAGGCTTCGCACAAACTGGATTTCGAAGGCGAGCTCGCGGTGGTCATCGGCAAAACCGCACGGCACGTCAAAGCGATAGATGCGCTGGACTATGTGGCCGGTTATGCCTGCTACAACGATGGCAGCGTCCGCGACTGGCAGAAGCACACGATCCAGTTCGTGCCTGGCAAGAATTTTCCGAACACCGGCGGCTTCGGTCCCTGGCTGGTGACCGGCGATGAAATCGGCGACCCCCAGGACCTGGAATTGACCACCCGCCTGAACGGCGAAGTGATGCAGCACACCCGCACCAGCGACATGATTTTCGACGTGCGCCAATTGATCGAGTACTGCTCCACGTTCACCGAACTGGCGCCCGGCGATGTGATTGTCAGCGGTACCACCGGTGGCGTCGGCGCCTTCCGCGAACCGCCGGTCTGGATGAAGCCTGGCGATACCGTCGAGGTCGAGATATCCGGTATCGGCATCCTGCACAACAGCATCGCCGACGAGCAGTAAGCCATGAAGCCATTGTCTGAATCAGAAGCCCCGTCAGAACAGGACACCGATAACAAAGGTTCGAGCCTGGAACGCATGCTGCGGGTCCTGGATTTATTTACCGAAGCCAGCCCGATCTGGGCGGTCGACGAAATGGGCGCGGAACTGGGTTATACCCGCTCGACCATCTACCGCTACGTTCGCGAACTGGCCGAGGCGAGCCTGTTGTTTCAAGTCGAGGCCGGACGTTACGCACTGGGCGCGCGGATTATCACCTGGGACCGCCAATTGCGCCTCAGCGACCCCTTGGTGCGCGCGGCACAGTCCCTGGAACAGGACCTGCCACGCTGGAGCGAGCAGCAGGTGTGGCTGATCTGCCGGCTGTTCAAGGACCAGGTGGTGTGCATCCACCAACAGGGCGAGTTGTTCAGTGAAGTCAGCTATTCCCGTGGCTCACCCAGGCCGCTGTTCCTCGGCGCCACCTCGAAAGCGATCCTCGCCAACATGACTTCGCGCCAGCACAACCAACTGTTCCTGGAAAACCCCGACGAAGTCCGCGCCAGCCACCTGGGCCAGACCTGGGAACAGTTCCGCCGCTCACTGCAACAACTACGCCGTCAGGGCTATGTCGCCAGCGCGGCTGAAATTGATCCCGGCGTCTACGGCCTGGCGGCACCGATCTTCGACAGCGACGGCAAGGTGGTTGGCAGCATCAGCTGCGTTCGCCCGATCCAGGAGCGCGACAACGCCCTGGAAGCGCAACAAGGGGCACAGATGCTCACCCTCGCGCAGGCGCTTTCGCAACGCATGGCGGCGCTCACCCAGGGCTCCCGGTAGCCGGACTGAAACCTTTGGAAGGGAATAATAATGACAACCCTCAACAGCTTCAGCACTCAAGTCCTGATCATCGGTGCCGGTCCCACCGGGCTGACCCTGGCCAACCTACTCGGCCAGGCCAATGTCGACACGCTGATCATCGACCGCAAGGCCGGCACCGTGACCGAACCCCGCGCCGTCTCGATCGACGATGAATCCCTGCGCACCATGCAGGCGATCGGGCTGGATGACGCCGTACTGCGCGACGTGGTGCCCGGCTACGGCGTGCACTACTTTACCCGCCCGGGCGGTCGTTGCTTTGGCAAGGTCGAGCCCACCGGCAAGGTGTATGGGTTTCCCAAACGTAATGCCTTTCGCCAGCCGTTGTTCGAAAGCACGCTGAAAAACGGCCTTGAGCGTTTTGCGAGCCTGACAGCACGCTTCAATCACGAACTGCTGGAGTTCACTCAAGATCAGCACGGCGTGCGTGCCTTGATCATGGGCGCCGATGGCCAACTGCTCGACGTCAAGGCCAGCTACCTGGTCGCCTGCGACGGCGGGCGCAGCCCGGTGCGCAAGCAACTGGGGATCGAGATGGTCGGGTCCAGTTTCGCCTCACGCTGGCTGGTGGTCGATACCGACCAGGACGACGACCCGTTCTGGCAGACCCGCGTGTACTGCGATGCCAGACGCCCGGTCGTGGAAGTACCCGGCCCGCACCGTACACGGCGCTTCGAGTTCCTGCTCAAGCCTGGAGAAGCCGATGCGCAGGCCCTCAGCCCCGAGTGTTTGCACACACTGCTTCGTCCGTTCAAGGGTGATGCCCCGGTGTCCATCGTGCGCAAGACGGTCTACACCTTTCATGCACGCGTTGCCGAGCGTTGGCAGGTGGGCCGCGTCTTTCTCGCCGGCGATGCCGCGCACTTGACCCCGCCCTACGCCGGGCAAGGGATGAACAGCGGCGTTCGCGATGCCCACAATCTTGGCTGGAAGCTGATCGGCGTCATCAAGGGCAAAATGGCCGCGACCGCCCTGCTGTCCTACGAAAGCGAGCGGCGCGACCATGCCTGGGCCTTGATCAAGCTGGCCCTGAACCTGGGCGTGGTCATGGCCCCGGCCACCGTACTGCGGGCTCGCTTGATCAGCGCGGCCTTCGCATTGATAGGGCTGGTGCCACCGCTGCGGGACTATTTCCTGCAAATGCGCTTCAAACCCAAACCGCGATTTACCCAAGGCCTGGTGCTGCCCGAGGGCAAGGCGGGAACGCTGGCCTGTGGGCAAATGTTTCCTCAGCCATTGCTGACCGACGCCCAAGGCCACGCCCACCTGCTGGACGCGAGTATCGGGGACGGCTTTGCCCTTATTCAATATGGCGACCCTGCCCACCAGCGTCTTGATCAACTGCACCACGGTCTTTGGGACCACCTGGAAGCCAAGCGCATCCTGATCCTGCCCGCGCACTGGCAGACACTGCCATCGCTCCCGGGCTGCACCGTAGTGCAAGACCGCGAAGAGGCGCTCAAGGGCGTGCTCGGCGACAGCCAGCAGTTTCTGCTGCTGCGCCCTGATCGCTATATCGCCGCCATCTTCGACATGGCCACCCAGGACCAGACCGCCGAATCATTGCAGGCGCTGTTCGGCATCTCCCTGACGAACAACTGCGCGGCCGAGCCACGCATGGCGCCCGTGTACCCCTGAACCTTCAGCCCCAGAGGTGTTTATGCAAACCTTGCAGACTTCCACACCCGCACGCCTGTGCTATCTGCACCTGGCAAGCAAAGATCCCCAGCAGCAAGTCGAGTTCTATCGGCGTCTGCTGGACATGGATGGCCTGGCGCAAGCCGACGGCAGTTGGCTGCTCCAGGGACCCCAGCGAGCCATGCTGATTTCGCCTGCCGACCACAGCGGCCTGCTCGCCGCAGCGTACGACCTGGGCAGCCAGCCGCGCTTGAGCGAGCTGCACGCGCGCCTGGTCGGCAAAGGGTGCAGCGTCGAAGCGCTGGACTCGCCTTTGCTGGAACCGGGCGCCTTTCAAATCCGTGATCCCCAGGGACGGCAAACCGTCTTTGGCGTCGCCCGCAACGCATCCACGGCCAACCCCAGCGGCATGCCGGGACGCCTGCAGCACGTGGTGTTCCAGACCACCGAACTGGAAGCGATGATCGACTTCTACGTCAACACAGTGGGGTTCACCGTCTCGGACAATGTGGTGGACGAGCAGAGCGGCCAGCTCACCACCTGTTTCCTGCGCTCGGACGATGAGCACCATTCGCTGGCGTTTTTCCGCGGCTCGAAAAACGAATGGGACCACCATTGCTACGAAACCAATGAATGGAACGACATTCGCGACTGGGGCGACCGTTTCGCCAAGGAACGCATCACCCTGTTCTTCGGCCCGGGTCGCCACGGTCCCGGCAACAATCTGTTCTTCATGGTGGTCGACGCTGATCGCAACCGCCTGGAGTTCTCGGCCGAGCTGGAAATCACCGAAGCCAGCCGTCCACCAGGGGTCTGGCCGCAAGAGGAATACACCCTCAACTCCTGGGGTCGCGCCTGGATCCGAAGCTGAATACGTTCAACCACAGGGCCTGCCCTCTCCTCCCCTTAAATTGACGCGGCTACCTGCCTCTAAGGTAAGACTATGACAACTCCAATCATCGCGGCCTACGCCATCAACGGCGACCAGTACATCAATGGCTCCTGGCGTACAGGTCGTTCTGCACGACGCCTGGACGACCGCAACCCCTTCAACGGCGAGTCCTTGCTGGAAATGCCCCTGGCCTCGGTGGCCGACCTGGACGACGCCTACCAGGCCGCCCGGCGCGCGCAAACCGACTGGGCTGCGCTGCACCCGACCCAACGCAGTGCGCAGTTGGAAAAACTCGCCCAGGTCATCCAGAACCGTCGCGAAGAAATCATCGACTGGCTGATCCATGAGTCGGGCAGCACCCGTATCAAGGCGGGCATGGAATGGCAATTCACCCTCAACCTGGTGCGCGAGTGCGCAACCCTGCCGATGCAGGTCGAGGGCCGGATCCTGACCAGCTACAAGCCTGGCGAACAGAGCTTCGTGTTTCGCGAGCCCCTGGGGGTGGTCGGTGTGATCAGCCCCTGGAACTTCCCGTTGTACCTGAGCATGCGCTCAGTGGTCCCGGCACTCGCGCTGGGCAATACCGTGGTACTCAAGCCGGCCAGCGACACGGCGGTCACCGGCGGCCTGCTGATTGCCCACCTGTTCGAAGAAGCCGGCTTCCAGGCGGGCTCGCTGAACGTGGTGGTCGGCGCAGGTTCGGAGATTGGCGATGCGTTCGTCGAGCACCCGATACCGAGCCTGATCTCCTTCACCGGCTCCACGGATGTGGGCCGTAATGTCGGACGTATCGCCACCGGCGGCAAGCACATCAAGCGCGTGGCGCTGGAGCTGGGCGGTAACGCGCCGCTGGTGGTGCTGGCGGATGCGGACATCGAGATAGCGGCACATGCCGCAGTGGTCGGGCGCTTCCTGCACCAGGGCCAGATCTGCATGAGCGTCAACCGGGTCATTGTCGACCGCTCGCTGTATGCCGACTTCGCGGCACTGGTGGTCGAGCGCGTGCGCAATCTCAAGACCGGTGACCCGGCCCACGCCGACACGGTGATCGGGCCAGTGGTCAACCAGAGTCAGCTCGATGGCTTGTTGGGCAAGATCGACGCCGCCGAACGAGCCGGCCTAAAGCAACTGTGTGGCGGCCAGGCGCGCGGGCTGGTGCTGCCGGCCCATGTCTTCGGCGAAGTGGGCCCCGACCAGGCCCTGGCCCGCGATGAAACCTTCGGGCCCTTGCTGCCGCTGATGGTGGCAGAAAATCAGGCCCACGCCCTTGAGTTGGCCAACGCAAGCGAATACGGTCTGTCCAGTGCGGTATTTACCCGTGACATGGCGCGCGGCCTGAGCTTTGCCCGTGGCATCGTGGCGGGCATGACCCATATCAACGACATTACCGTCGATGATCAGCCCAATGCGCCGTTCGGCGGCGAAAAGAACTCCGGCCTTGGGCGCTTCAACGGTCACTATGCCCTGGATGAGTTTACCCGGGCACACTGGGTCACCTGGCAAGCCGGGGGCCATCACTACCCGTTCTGATCGTCTGTGATGATCGGGCAGGGTCCACCCCTGCCCCTTCAGCCCAAAACAAAAAACAAAAGGCGAAACAATGAATAATCTAGCCTGTGTGTCCACCGATCAGGTTGTTCGCTCTGATCGGCTGATGAAGTGGAAAGAGTTCATGAGCGATCACCTGGGCCGCACGCCGGAGTATATAAAGCGCCTGGAATCCACCAGCATCGATCCGCTGCAGGACGCCAACTTCCAGGGCAGGCTGGAATACGGTGACCTGGGCCAGTTGCGCTTCTGCCGAATGACCGCCAGTGCCCATCGGTATTCGCGCCACCTGAGCAAGGCGCTTGACGGCCCCGACAGCCCCCACATGTTGATCCTTCAATTGGCCGGTGTCAGTCACTTCGAGCAAGGCCAGCAACACAGCACCGTCGCGCCGGACGAAATGCTGCTGGTCGACTGCGGCAAACCCTTCAGCGTCACGAGCACCCAGGGCTGCGAGCACTTTCTCCTGCTGTTCCAGGGCGCCGCCGGGCAACTGACACAGCCCGGCGACATGCACCTGAACGGCCGCCACGGGCTGGGCCGCATGCTGATGCACCTGATCAGCGACGCCTACCAGCACTATCCGTTGCTCAACAGCCACTCGGCGGCACTGATCGGCGACAGTATCGCCGGGCTGCTGGACAACGCGCTGAAGAACAAGCAGGAAGAAAAGCAACTCGAACATGACTTCCGCTTCTTCAAGCAGAACCGCCTGAAGGCCTATATCGAGCGCCACCTGGCTGACCGCGACCTGAGCATCGAACGTATCGCCAACGCGGAGCAGTGTTCGGTGCGCAGTTTGCACCGCGCGTTTCAGGATGAGTTGGGGTGCAGTGTCAGCGAATACATCTGGCAGCGTCGTCTGTCCCGTTGCGCCGAGGACCTGCGCAACCGCGAACAAGCCCATCGTTCACTGACCGAGATCGCCTATGCCTGGGGCTATGGCAGCAGTTCGCACTTCAGCCGGCACTTCAAATCGACATTTGGCATGTCACCCCGATTGTTCCGGGAAACGGCCAGCGAAAGCCGGGGTTAGTCGCCAGCCGTTTACGCATCAAGCGCCTCAACTTCGACGCAAGAGGGTATTCGGCGCAACACCAAAGGCCTTGCGAAACGCGTGGCTGAAATGGGAAAAGTCAGAAAACCCGAAGTCCAGCGCCGCCTGGGACACGCTGCGCACCTGGCCGCGCTCAATCGCTTCACGGCTGGCATTCAGACGCTCCTTCCAAATCTCTGCAACCGGGGTTTTCTGGTACCGCGCGAAGGCGCGCGTAACGGTTCGCGTGGACACATTGTGGGCTTGCGCGATGACTTCAATCGACAGGTCCGGCTCGGTCAGGTGCCGCTGGATGTACTTCATGATGCGACCGTAGAGGTCCAGCTCCTGGTGGGTTGTCTTCAGGTCCTGGAGTTCCAGGCTGATCACCAGCAGGTCAATCAATGCGCCTGAATAACGATTCGAGATGTGCTCATCCTGCAACGACGCCGGTGCGCTCGCGGCCTGTCGCAACATTTCACGCAATGGAATGACGCCGGGGCGCCGGTCGTCGAGGACCATCGCCGTGTAATCGGCGATCCGTGGCAGACGCTCGGTCAGCAAGGCTCGCGGAATACGGACCAGGTGGTTTTCGGTACCACCGAAGCTGAATCGAAACGCTTGAGTTGCGTCATAAAGAAACAAATTTCCGGTTGCCAGGTTGGCTTTTCTTCCGCCTTGCTCAATTTGTCCATGGCCATTTCGGGAGAAGCCCAACCATAAATCTTCAGCCGGCCCGCTGCGCAGGTGCCGCTCGGAGCGTTCCCAGTAATGCAGCGGCGATGACAGCGAACAGATGTCCAGATCGCCGACAGTATTGATGGCAAGCGCGCCATCAAAACTGCTCTGGGACAAGGGTTTGCTATCTGCCGACAGGCAATGGCGGCAGACCACCTCTTTCCAGTAATCAAAGCGACGGGGTGCCGTTACGGCAAGGGTCGAATACTGAGTGTTTGGGTTCATGACACCGACCTCGACAACGATGCAATTGACGCTCGATAGGTTTTGATTTGCGGCCAATTTCCAGCCATCAAAAGCAATTAACAGGCCAAGCGCAGTTGCAGGCCTCTTCAGGTGCTGCCGTGTGATTTCCATCGAGACTTTCGCCAGGCTCCGGTGCTATCGCCTTCGCCGCCATCCCCATTTAGAAGCACTGCACGTCACGCGGATGGCTCACGTGCACCAACGCGGACCACCGGTGCAATTGCGGTTCGGCATTGTCTTTGCCAACCAAACGGTTGTCTCGTCGAACAAAGCGCGACCTCGCCGCCCAGCCTAATTTCCACCTCACAGCAGCTCACCCCACCGCTGATGAGGCATGCCATGCATCGACCCTATTCACAACGATTGGCTGATTCCTCCTGGCTTCTGCAAAGGCGCGACCTCGCACCTGAAGAGTCGGCTTATTGGTTGATTGAATGGGGGGCCATGACGCTGCTGCACCGATGGCAGGTCGCCAAGCGCGACCTGCCGCCGAAGCGCTGACGCCCACCCGTAGGCCTGAACGAAAATAACGAGGAGCTCAACATGGAATCTGCAATCGACACACATCTCAAATGCCCACGCACCCTGTCCCGCCGTGTGCCCGACGAGTATCAACCGCCGTTCCCGATGTGGGTCGCGCGGGCTGACGAGCAGCTGGAACAGGTGGTGATGGCCTATCTCGGCGTGCAATATCGTGGCGAGGCCCAGCGCGAGGCTGCATTGCAGGCAATGCGCCATATCGTCGGCAGCTTCAGCCTGGCCGATGGCCCGCAAACCCATGATTTGACTCACCACACCGACAGCAGCGGTTTTGATAATTTGATTGTGGTCGGGTACTGGAAAGACCCTGGCGCCCACTGTCGCTGGTTGCGCTCATCCCAGGTGAATGACTGGTGGAGTTCGCCGGATCGGCTCAGTGACGGCCTGGGCTATTTCCGCGAAATCACCGCCCCGCGCGCCGAGCAGTTCGAGACCTTGTACGCCTTCCAGGAAAACTTGCCCGGTGTCGGCGCAGTCATGGACACCACCAGTGGCGAGATCGAAGAACACGGTTACTGGGGCTCGATGCGCGACCGCTTCCCGATCTCCCAGACCGACTGGATGAAGCCCACCACTGAGCTGAAAGTGGTCGCGGGTGACCCAGCCAAAGGCGGACGGGTCGTGGTGCTGGGGCATGACAACCTCACACTGATTCGTTCCGGCCAGGATTGGGCGGATGCCGAGGCGGACGAACGCTCGCTGTACCTCGACGAAATTTTGCCGACCTTGCAGGACGGCATGGACTTTCTGCGTGACAACGGCCAACCCCTGGGCTGCTACAGCAACAGGTTCGTGCGCAATATCGACATGGACGGCAACTTTCTCGACCTGAGCTACAACATCGGCCATTGGCGCTCGGTGGAAAAACTCGAACGCTGGGCCGAATCCCACCCTACCCACCTGCGTATTTTCGTGACGTTCTTCCGTGTGGCCGCGGGTTTGAAAAAGTTACGGCTGTACCACGAAGTGTCCGTGTCAGACGCCAAGAGCCAGGTATTCGAGTACATCAACTGTCACTCGCAGACCGGCATGTTGCGCGACGCGCTGTCGCCAACCGCCTGAGCGCCATCGGCGCTTACAACCCAATGACTGCTTCCTGGCCACCCTCCCCGGGTGGCCCGGTCTCCCTGTGCGAGGAATAAAAGATGAATAAGATTCGCCTGCTGACACTCTCCACCCTGTTGCCCGCACTTCACGCGAACGCCGGTGAAGTAGCCCCTGGCGACTATGAGCAATACCCGGTCGGCGCGACCATCGGTGCGATTTATTACCAGCACTCCACCACAGACTCGGCTTACGCCAACGGGCACAAGGTCAGCTCTGACTACAGGTTGAGCTCAGACGTCGGCATTCTGCGTCTGCTCCATGTCTACGCGCTCAGCGACACGGTCACCATCGACCCGCAATTCCTTTTGCCGTTCGGGCACGTCTCCAGTGGAGGTGATGCCTCGACGCTGGGCAGTACCCGTGGCGTCGGCGACTTGATCCTGACCGCGCCGGTCAAGTGGCGGCTCAACGAAGCCCGCGACACCCTCAGTATCGCCCCCTATGTGTATGTACCCACCGGCACTTACGACAAGAATGACGCGCTTAACATCGGTGAGAACCGCTGGAAGTTCGAACTGCAGAGCGCCTACGTCAAGCACTTCACAGAAAAATGGGCAATGGACCTGGTCGGCGGCGCTACCTGGTATGGCGACAACACTGATTATGGTGCGAATGCCGACCGTATGAAGCAAGACGTTTCCTACGCAGCACAGATCATGGGCCGTTACATGCCGGACGCCACCACCGCGTTTGCTATCGGCTTCGGGCGCACCTGGGGAGGCGAGACGAACGTCGAACACGTCAATCAGGATAACGAGTTGGGGACAACCAACTTCCGCCTGACGGCCACCAAATTCGTCACCCCCCAGGACCAGATCCAACTGCAGTTGGGTAAGGACCTCTCGGTGGACTATGGCGCCAAGGAAGACTTCCGCATGAACCTGCGTTACGCCCGCATCTTTTGACGCAAGCCTCCACCGGACAGCCATCGCAGACCTCTGCGGCCTTGGCGCAGGGCTGTCCGGCTCAGCCAAGTCGATGTCTTTTTCAACCAAGCCTCCGACCGGAGGCGCGGACTATCTTGAGCACCAGGCCCACTGATCTTGACGAGTACGCAGTGCTCTTCGGCCACTGACGATAAGGACCGCCCCACCATGGCAATCGTTCGCCCCACCCTTGAGCAGCTATTGGATATCGCGAGCAGCCTGCACATGCAGCTCAGCCCCGAGCAAGCTGATGAATACTTGCTTCTTATGCAGTCAAGCTTCGACGCTTACGACCTGATTGACGAGCTGCCCGACTTTATCCCCCCTGTACGTTACGAACGCAGCTCGGGCTATCGCCCATCGGCCGCACACAACCCACTGAATGCCTGGTACTTCCGGACGGAAGTCAGCGGCGCCCGTGAAGGCAAACTGGCCGGTAAAACGGTCGCGCTCAAGGACAATATTTCACTGGCTGGCGTCCCCATGATGAATGGTGCCAAGCCGCTGGAGGGCCACGTTCCAGCGTTCGACGCCACCGTCGTCACCCGCTTGCTGGATGCGGGCGCAACCATCCTCGGCAAGGCCACGTGCGAGCATTACTGCCTGTCCGGTGGCAGTCACACCTCCGACCCGGCACCGGTGCACAACCCTTATCGCCATGGGTTTGCCTCGGGTGGGTCGTCTTCCGGCAGCGCGGCGCTGGTTGCCGCGGGCGAGGTCGACCTGGCAGTCGGCGGCGACCAGGGCGGGTCCATCCGGATTCCTTCCGCATTCTGCGGCACCTACGGCATGAAGCCGACCCACGGCCTGGTGCCTTACACCGGGATCATGGCCATCGAAGCGACCATCGATCATGCCGGCCCCATCACCGCCAATGTGCGCGACAACGCCTTGATGCTGGAGGTCATGGCCGGAGCGGACGGGCTCGATCCGCGACAAGCCGCCCCGCAGGTCGACACGTACAGCGATTACCTGGAGCGCGGCGTGAGCGGTCTCAGGATCGGCATCCTGCGGGAAGGCTTCGAACTGGCCAACCAGGACCCGCGTGTGGCCTCGTCCGTACGCAATGCCATCGCGCGGTTTTCGCAGTTGGGCGCGCAGGTCGAGGAGGTGTCGGTGCCGGAACACAAGATTGCCGGTTCGCTGTGGCACCCCATCGGCTGTGAGGGCCTGACGATGCAGATGATGCACGGCAATGGGGCCGGCTTTAACTGGAAAGGGCTGTATGACGTCGGGTTGCTGGACAAGCAAGCCGGATGGCGCGACCAGGCGAATGACCTGTCGGCCTCTCTCAAGCTGTGCATGTTCGTCGGTCAATACGGTGTCGAGCGCTACAACGGCCGTTTCTACGCCAAGGCGCAAAACCTCAGGCGCCTGGCACGCTCCGCTTATGACGCGGCATTGGCGCGCTATGACCTGTTGGTGATGCCTACCGTGCCGATCATTGCCCAGCCCCACCCGGAGCCCGGTTGCTCGATCACCGAGTATGTGGCCCGAGCCCTGGAAATGATCGGCAACGCCTCCGCCCAGGACATCACCGGCCATCCGGCCATGTCGATTCCCTGCGGCCTGGTAGACGGTTTACCAGTCGGGCTCATGCTGGTGGGCAAGCACTATGCCGAAGGCACGATTTACCAGGCTGCCGCGGCGTTCGAAGCGTCTGTTGACTGGAAAAACGGTTAGCCGGTCCTGCAACGCCAAAAGAAGCAGCGCAAAAAGAATAAGCCGTCAGGCGCTGCCTGGAAGATCAACGATGAGGAATCAACCCATGACCACACCTGAAAAAAACACATCAACCCCGGGCGAACGAGCACAGGCGTTACTGCAAGTGCTCAAGCAAAAGGACCTGATCCCCGACGGTTACATCGAGCACATGACACAGCTGATGGCGCACGAATGGAGCCCGGAGAATGGTGCTCGGATTGTGGCCAAGGCCTGGGTGGACCCGCAGTTTCGCGAACTGCTGCTCAGGGACGGCACCGCAGCGTGCGCCCAGTTTGGCTACACCGGCCCGCAGGGTGAATACATCGTTGCCCTGGAAGACACGCCAAGTGTGAAAAACGTGATTGTGTGCAGCCTGTGCTCCTGCACCAACTGGCCGGTGCTCGGCTTGCCGCCGGAGTGGTACAAGGGCTTCGAATTCCGTGCGCGGCTGGTTCGCGAAGGGCGCACCGTGCTGCGGGAATTGGGCACGCACCTGCCGGCCTCGGTCACCATCAAGGTGTGGGACACCAGCGCCGAAAGCCGCTACCTGGTGCTGCCTGTGCGGCCGGAAGGGAGCGAATCCATGGATGAAGAAGCGCTTCGAAAATTGATCACCAAGGATGTCCTTATCGGTGTGGCGCTACCGCACGTAGCGTAACCGGGGCGCTTTGTTTCTTTCACTTTTCAGAGGTATTCACGATGGATGGTTTTCACGATCTCGGTGGTTTTCAAGGCTTTGGCAAGGTCCCTCATACCATCAACAGCCTGAGCTACAAACAGGTGTTCAAGCAGGACTGGGAGCACCTGGCCTACAGCCTGATGTTTGTCGGTGCCGATCACTTGAAAAAGTTCAGCGTGGACGAAATACGCCACGCCGTCGAACGCCTGGATGTTCGTCAACATGTCGGCACCCAGTACTACGAACGCTATGTCATCGCGACCGCCACCCTGCTGGTGGAAACAGGCGTCATCACCCAGGCGGAACTCGATCAGGCCCTGGGGGCTCACTTCAAGCTGGCCAATCCCGCGCATGCTGAAGGTCGTCCGGCGATCACCGGTCGAGCGCACTTCGAGGTGGGCGACCGAGTGCTCGTGCGCGACGAGTACGTGGCCGGGCATACCCGCATGCCCGCCTATGTGCGTGGCAAGGAAGGCGTGGTCCTGCACCGCACATCCGCGCAATGGCCATTCCCGGACGCGATTGGCCATGGCGACCTGAGCGCGGCGCACCAGCCCACCTACCACGTCGAGTTTCGCACACAGGACCTGTGGGGGGACGCCGCAGATGAGGGTTTCGTGGTGGTCGACCTGTTCGAAAGCTACCTGGATAAGGCCGCAAACCAACCTGCGGTGAACACATGATGGACGGCGCCCAGGCGGGCCGACTGCCGGTGACGGTGCTTTCCGGCTTCCTCGGCGCCGGCAAAACCACCCTGCTCAACCATATCCTGCGCAATCGCGAAGGCCTACGGGTGGCAGTCATCGTCAATGACATGAGCGAAGTCAATATCGATGCCGAAGAGGTGCAGCGCGACGTGTCACTGCACCGTGGTCGCGATGAGTTGATCGAGATGAGCAATGGTTGCATCTGCTGCACGCTGCGCGCCGATCTGCTCGAACAGATCAGTGCCCTGGCACGCCAGCAGCGTTTCGATTACCTGCTGATTGAATCCACCGGGATCTCCGAGCCGATGCCGGTGGCGGAGACGTTCGCTTTCCTGGACGCACAGGGCTTCAGCCTCAGCGAACTGGCACGGCTCGATACGTTGGTGACGGTGGTCGATGGCAGTCGTTTTCAGGCGTTGCTGGAGTCGCCGGACACCGTGGTCCGCGACGACGCACAGGAGGACGCGCCCAAGCGCCATCTGGCGGACCTTCTGATCGAGCAGGTGGAGTACGCCAACGTCATTCTCGTCAACAAGCTGGACCTGCTCGATGAGCCTGGCTACCAGGCCATGCACGGGATTCTCGCCGGCCTTAACCCGACCGCGCGGATCGTGCCGATGGTTCAGGGTAACGTTGAGCTATCCAGTCTCCTCGATACCCATCTGTTTGACCTGCCCAGCCTTGCGGCGTCGCCGGGCTGGATGAAGCACATGGAGGCCAGCGACGCACCGGCTTCCGAGTCGGACACCTATGGCGTGACGTCCTGGGTGTACCGCGAACGCGCGCCTTTTCACCCACAGCGATTGTTCGACTTTCTCCAGCGGCCCTGGTGCAACGGGCGTCTGCTGCGCAGCAAAGGTTACTTCTGGCTCGCCAGCCGACACCGGGAAACCGGTCTGCTGGTGCAGAGCGGCAAGCAGTTCCAGTGGGACTATGTCGGCCACTGGTGGAACTTCATCGAGCCGTCGCAATGGCCGAGGGATGAATATCGGTTGCAGGGCATCATGGCCAAGTGGGACAGCATTGTCGGGGATTGCCGGCAAGAGTTGGTCTTCATCGGCCAGGATCTCGATACCCACACGTTGCAGCGCGAACTCGACCACTGCCTGCTGAGTGCTCAGGAAATCGCCGCCGGCCCGTCGGCCTGGCAAACCCTGCCGGGGGCGACAGCCTTTGACGCCCGGGCCTTGTCGACAGGCCCGACGCCCTCGCTTGCAGGCTGAACCCATTTGATCGAGGTAGAGGTGTTCCATGCTTTTTTTCAGCCGAACCACCCGCTGGGTACTGGCGCCACTTGCCGACAGGCTGGAGCAGCCTGACCAGGCGAGCACGCCGTTATCGTCGAACCACCCGTTATTGCGCCGCATCCTCGCAGGCGTCGAGCAACTGCTGCAGGAGCGGCACGCCCTGAAGGAGCAAACGCGCGCACTGACCTTGCACGTCAGCCAATTGGACGAGCGCCTGGCCGACCGCGACCAACATTTGCGCCAATTGGAAGCACGTTGGGCACTGATCACCCGAGGCGCAGATGAACTGTTCTGGTCGCTGGACCTGGAGGGCGCCGCCGCACCCACGGCGGAATCCAGGATGGACTGGACGGGGTCTGCGTCGATTGAGGCCCAAGGTATTGATCAGCTTGGCCGTTGGAGCGAACAGTTACACCCGGCTGATCGGCAACCGCACCTGGAGGCGCTTGCCAGGCATCTTGCCGACCGCAGCGGGCGGACGCCCTTTGCGCTCGAGGTGCGGATGAAGTCCACATCAGACGGTGACTATCGATGGTGCAGGATCAGCGGCGATTCATATCGCGATACCCAAGGCGTACCTCTCGCCATCGGTGGGACCCTGCGTGACATTCACGACCAGCACCTGCACACCGAAGCGCTCGAACTGGCGGCCACACGTTTCGATATTTCCCGGGAAATGCTGCATGACGGGCTCTGGGACATCGAGGTGGTGGCTGGTGACCCTGCGAACCCGAAAAATACCATTTGGTGGTCTTCGCAAATGCGCCGGCTGCTGGGGTGCAACACGGTTGAAGAGTTCCCCAACACCCTGGAAAGCTGGACCTCGCGCCTGCATCCCGACGACAGCGCGCGGGCAATCGCAGCGTTTGTCGCCCACGTTGACGACCGCAGCGGCAAGACCCCGTTTGATGTGGATTATCGACTCAAACATAAAAGTGGCGCTTATCGCTGGTTTCGCGGCCGAGGGCAAACGCGCCGCGCGCAGGACGGCTCACCGCAAAGAGTGGTGGGTGCCATCACCGATATCCATGCCCACCATGAAGAAAGCACGATGCGTGAGGCGCAGGCAGAACAACATCGGGTGATGCAGGAAACCCTCAGCAAGTTGACCCAGATTGTCGCCACCATCCAGGGCATTGCCAGCCAAACCAACCTGTTGGCGTTGAACGCCGCCATTGAGGCGGCGCGCGCAGGCGAGGCCGGACGCGGGTTTGCCGTAGTCGCCGATGAAGTGCGCAAGCTGGCCACCCGAACCAGCCAGGCCACACAGCAAGCAGCCGAAATGATGGACAGCTAACCCCCTGAAAGCGCGTGCACTGGGCCAGTGCACACAGGGCATATTCCAACAATAACAATCAGGTACGTTATGCGCGATTACGACTCAGCAGTGAGCTCTTTCGATTATCTACAACTGGCCGCCGGGGATTTGCACGGCGAGCTGGCTGCCTTGAACGCATGCATCGAATGCTGCGACCGGCACGCCGACGGTGATGCCGTGGCGTTGTATTGCGAAACCCGGGATGGCCACGCCACCCACTACACCTTCAGCGAACTGCAGGCACAGGCTGCGCGCTTCGGCAACTTTCTGCGAGAGCAAGGGGTCAAGCCGGGCGACCGTGTGGCAGGCCTGATGCCACGCACGGTTGAACTGTTGATTGCCATTTTGGGTACCTGGCGCATCGGCGCGGTCTACCAACCGCTCTTCACTGCATTCGGTCCCAAGGCGATCGAACAGCGATTGGGCTGCTCCGAGGCGCGCTGGATCGTGACCGATGCCCATAATCGCCCCAAGCTGGACGAGGTCACTGACTGCCCCCCTATCATCGTGACCGGCGCTGATCCACGGCACCCGGATGATTACGACTTCTGGGCCGCCCTGGGTCGTCAGCACACGAATTGCGCGCCTGAGTTGCTGGACGCCAGTGCACCGTTCCTGCTGATGTGCACGTCGGGTACCACAGGGCCGGCCAAACCGCTGGAGGTACCGTTGAGCGCCATTCTGGCCTTCAAGGGCTATATGCGTGATTCGATTGACCTGCGAGAGGATGACCATTTCTGGAATCTCGCCGACCCCGGCTGGGCCTATGGTTTGTATTACGCAGTGACCGGCCCGCTGGCGTGTGGCCGTGCCACGCTGTTCTATGACGGGCCTTTCGCGGTGGACAGTACCTGCCGGATCATCGCCAAGTATGCGATCAGCAACCTGGCGGGCTCGCCGACGGCTTATCGTCTGCTGATCGCGGCAGGGGCTGAGTTCGCCGACGCCGTGCGTGGCCACCTGCGTGTCATCAGCAGCGCCGGCGAACCGCTCAACCCGCAAGTCATCCGTTGGTTTGCCGAAGAACTCGGCGTGGTCATCCACGACCACTATGGCCAGACTGAAATCGGCATGGTGCTGTGCAATCACCACGGCTTGCGCCACCCGGTACGTGAGGGCTCGGCCGGTTATGCGGTTCCGGGGTACCGGATTGTCGTGCTGGATGACGCACATCGCGAATTGCCGGCTGGCCAGCCAGGCGTGCTGGCGGTGGATCGCGAGCGCTCGCCCCTGTGCTGGTTCAACGGCTACTTCGGCATGCACACCAAGGCCTTTGTCGACCGTTATTACTTGAGCGGCGATATCGTGGAGCTGAATGACGACGGCAGTATCAGCTTCGTCGGCCGTAACGACGACGTGATCACCACGTCCGGTTATCGGGTCGGGCCTTTCGATGTGGAAAGTGCGCTGATCGAACACCCGGCGGTGGTTGAAACCGCGGTCATTGGCAAACCCGACCCGCAACGCACCGAGCTGATCAAGGCGTTTGTCGTACTGAACAGTCAGTACCTGCCAAGCGCCGAGTTGGCTGAAGTCCTGCGCCTGCATGTGCGACAGCGCCTGGCCGCACATGCGTACCCACGGGAAATCGAGTTCGTCGAACAACTGCCCAAGACACCGAGTGGCAAGCTGCAGCGGTTCATTCTGCGCAACCAGGAAATAGCCAAGCAGCAGGCGCTCGACACATGACCCAAGGCCTGGTCCGTCGGGAGTGGTTGCGTGTGTACAGCACGGCGGGTGTGTTGTGCTAAGCCGCTCGGAATTCCAGCGCAGAGCCCTGGAGTTGTTCCAGGAGCGCAGTTTCAGCCAGGTCAGCATGCGTGAATTGGCGGCTCATGTCGGCATAACGCCGGGCGCGATTTATCACCACATAGAAAGCAAGGAAGCGCTGTTGTTCGAGTGGTTGATGGAGCTGTATCAGACGTTGCTTTCGCACGTTGAGCTGATCAAAAAGCGAAGATTGACGCCCGCGCAACGTCTGACAAAACTGATCGAAGGCCACCTTCGATTACATGAACACATGGCCGGGCAGTTTAAGCTGGCAGCCATGGACATCCGCTGCCTGAACGCGCCGATGGAAGACAGCGTACGGCGATTGAGGCAGGCTTATGAGGCAGAAATACTGAGCCTGGTCGGGCAGCTATGCCAGCAACCGGGTGGTCCCTTGCGCGAAGGTGCACTGCAGGCAATATTGCCCATGCTCAACAGCCTGCCTGCATGGCTGAACCCCATGATGGAGAAGGCTCAGCGCCGGGTCATTGCCCAGGCCATCGTCAACGCTGTCGTCCAGGCGATCAAGGCTCTGCCTTGAGTCAGGTACTTAATGTGCCTGGACAAGGCCCTCAGATACTCAGCAGCTCGGCCACCGGAAACCGATGGGTGGTCTTCATTTCCCGCAGCGACAGGTTCGAGCGGATGCTCAATACACCCGGAAGCTTTCTCAGCACCTTTTCAACGAACCTGCTGTAGCTGTCCAGGTCTCTGGCGACGACCTGAAGTAAAAAATCCGCCTCGCCCGTTGTATTGTGACAACTGAGTACCTGGGGCGCTGACGCGATGATTTTTTCAAACTTTTCCGTGGCTTCTTCACTGTGGTCACTGCAGGAAATCTGAACAAAAGCCATCACCCCCAGGCCCAGTTTTCTACGATTCAGGATGGCTTGATACCCCTCAATCACCCCGCACTCCTCGAGGCGCTTTTGTTTGCGCCAACAGGACGCTTCGCTGAGGGAAAGTTGCTCCGCCAATTTGACATTCGACAGTCGCCCATCTCGCTGCAGTCGCTCTGATATTGCAATGTCCACCTTATCCAAACGCTCGAGCATGGTTGATCCTTTCAATGATGGGCCGGCTCATGGAGATTAATTTCATTGGCCGCACACTATCAACCGCAATCTGAAAAGCAATTTCAACGCGTTTGCAGATAATGGATCAGCACTGATTCGAGCCGCCCCGCGCACGAGATCAATCGAATACAGCGCAGTGTCTATCCAAGTAGAGGTGACTTTCATGAAAGCAGTTGTCTACGAAGCCTTTTCCCAACCGCCGCGCCTGATGAACGTCGAAGACCCGACGCCCGAGCGTCACGGCGTGGTCATACAGGTGCGCGGCACCGGCGTTTGCCGCAGCGACTGGCACGGTTGGAAGGGGCATGATCCAGACATCCAGCTGCCCCATGTTCCCGGGCATGAGCTTGCCGGCATCGTGGCGGAGGTTGGCAGGGACATCACCCGGTGGAAGGTCGGCGACCGCGTGACGGTGCCCTTTGTCGGCGGATGTGGCGCGTGTCCCGAGTGCAACAGCGGTAACCAGCAAGTCTGCACGACCCAGTTTCAACCGGGCTTCACTCATTGGGGTTCGTTTGCCGAGTACGTGGGTATACACCAGGCCGACTTGAACCTCGTCGCACTCCCGCCAAGCATGGAGTTCGCGACTGCTGCGAGCCTGGGCTGCCGCTTCGCCACGTCATTCCGCGCCGTCGTTGACCAAGGCAAAGTCAGCGCCGGACAGTGGGTAGCGGTGCACGGCTGCGGAGGCGTGGGCCTGTCCGCCGTGATGATCGCCCAGGCCCTCGGCGCGAACGTCATCGCCATTGATATCTCGCAGGAAAAGCTCGAGCTGGCGCGCGCGCTCGGCGCCGTTGCAACCGTGAACGCACAAAGCGTTGCGGACGTCACCGAAGCCGTGCTGGAAATCACCCAGGGCGGCGCCCATGTATCGCTGGATGCATTGGGCCATCCCACCACGTGCTTCAACTCCATCAACAACCTGCGCCGTCGAGGCAAACACGTCCAGGTAGGGCTGATGCTCGCCGACCACGCCACGCCGGCAATCCCCATGAGCAAGGTCATCGCGCACGAGCTTGAGATCTACGGCAGCCACGGCATGCAAGCCCATCGTTATGACGCGATGATCCAGATGATCAGCAGCGGAAAACTGGCCCCGGAAAAACTCGTGGGTAAAACCATCAGCCTGGAGCAGTCCATCGACGCGCTGATGAACATGGATCGCTTCGAGACAGCCGGCGTAACCGTTGTGACCGAGTTCTAGACTGAATCACCTGCCACCGGCAATGTGCAGGTGTGTGGGCTCCTCGCTTACTCTATAAACGGCGTATTGCGGCACCTGAGCTATAAAGATATTGGGCGGTGTGCCGATAATCGAGAACGCCCTTCAGGGGGTTGCAGTTCGTTTTGGCGATGAGTAAGGAACACGAAATGATGCCTTTTCGTAAGAGCGCCCTTAAAGCATCCGACGTGACCCTTTGCATTCTTGTGTGCCTGGCTGGGGTGGCCGTAACGAGCTTGGTACTGATTCTTTACCACGGGTCGGAGCAGCGCACCGTTGCCGTTGCGTTCCAACTGGAGGTTGACGAGCGATTCAGCCGCCTGCAGCGGCGGTTTACTGTTCAGGACTTGAAACTGGACACCGTCAGGCGTTTCTTCATCAACGCCGACGATGTCACGGAAAAGGAGTTTATGGGGTTCGTCACGCCTCTCGTCGAAGAGGGCGAAACGTACGGTTGGGTCCCGAGAATTCTCGAGCAGGATCTACAAGCGTTTCGCACCAAAGCGCTGCTCAATGGTACGAGTGACTTTGCGTATCATGAGATCAATCCAGTGACCCGTGCCGAAGCCCCCCTCACCCGCCGCCCGGAACACATGGTCTTGCTCTATTTATCCAAGCGCGATGACGTGAAGGTTACACCTGGCATGGATGTCCTCGCCCGCCCGGATCGCGAAGCTTTGTTGAAGAAGGCACGAGAAACACATCAAATGGTCGTGTCGGAACCGTTGAAAATGAGCAATGGCCAGGCCGGGGTTTTCTTTGTCGCGCCCGTATTCAAGGAGTCCTCCGAGGCGCCAGTGAACGATGAAAGTTTGCAGGGTTTCATCGTCTCGACAATACGCTTGGCCTCGTTGATGGAACAAGGCATTCCGTTACCCAGCCTGCAACGATTGAACGTGACGCTGTCATTGATCGACACACAGCATCAGGAAGACAACATTTATCAGAGCTTATCGCCGGCAGCCCCATCGCCGCTTCACGCTCAGCGCTTGCTGAAAGTAGCCGACCAAAATTACTTGATGCGGTTTCGGCCAACCTCAACATTTTTGAGCTCCAACAGTCACGCATCGTTTATCAGTCTGATTGCCGTGTTCGGAACAGGATTGACGCTGCTGATGACGTTGATGGTGTACTTGCTGATCACGCAGCGCGCGCGGGCCCTTTTTCTTGTTGAAGAGCGCACCCAAGACCTGCGTTTATTGAACATGACTGACCACCTGACGGGCGTGTATAACCGCAGGCACTTCGAAGAGCTGATGGAACGCCTGCTCATTGAGGCTAACGGCCAATACCAGCCTCTATCGCTGATCATGTTCGACGTTGATCACTTCAAACGCATCAACGACAGCTGGGGGCATCAGTGCGGTGACAACGTGCTGAAGGCATTGTGTACACGAATACGCTCGGCAACGCGCAAAACCGATCTACTGTGCAGGACGGGTGGCGAAGAGTTTGCCTTGATCTGCCCGGGTAGCGAACTGCACGACACAAAGCAGCTGGCAGAAAAGCTTCGAGCCCTCGTCAGCGCCCTGCCCTTTGAGGAGGCGGGTCAGGTAACGTGTAGCTTCGGCGTCGCGGCGTGGATGCCATCGGAGTCATTTGACGCTTTCATTCGCCGTGCGGACAGCGCCATGTACAGGGCTAAAGCAAAGGGTCGTGATCAGGTCCAGCTTGCCAATGTGTAACAAGCCGGCTGCAGGGTTGTCACGACGCAGTGGGTCACGTGCCGATCAAAAGTCGTCCTTTACGGCTCCGCCCTTGATCTTGAACGCTCGGGTTTGCAGATAGACACTTCGAATGAAGTTGTACTTATCGCCCGTCATAAGCTTTTCGGAAGTCAGATATTGAGCACGTCCGTCGATCAGGCTCACACCGTAAAGGCTATTACGGGTAGGAACGTCGCCGATGTAGCGAACCGGATTGGCGTAGGCATCAGGAAGGATGGCGGGCGCATCGCGCAGTGTGCTTGGCCCCAGGAGCGGCAGTACCAGGTAAGGGCCGCTACTTACCCCCCAGTAACCGAGGGTTTGACCGAAGTCTTCGTCACTGCGTTGCAGCCCCATGGGCGTCGCGACGTCAAACACCCCCGCCAGGCCAATCGTGCTGTTGAGCAAAAAGCGACTCGTATCCACGCCGGCACTATGAAACTTGGCTTGAAGTAAGTGGTTGGACAGATTTTTGACCTCCCCCAGGTTATTGAAAAAATGATGAATGCCGTCTTGAGCAACCCGGGGAGTGACGAATTGATAGGCTTGGGCGAGTGGTTTCAGTGCATAGGTATCCAACGTGTCGTTGAATGAGAAAACAGGGCGGTTGATACCTTCCCACGGGTCTGCGTCGGAATCCGCACGGGAAGGCGGTGAAAGCGTGATGAAACAGGCGCAGGCAAGCACCTGGACGCAACGGCTTACACTGGAACGAAAGGCACACATGGTTATTCCCCACTGAAAGAAGTCATCTGATTTGATGCGCGCAAGCCGTTCCTTCGCTGCGGTGATGTGTGCACGTGGCAGGGCCATTAATTCCAACCGCCCCCCAGCACTTTGTACAACGTGATGCGGTTACTCTGCTCGGTCAGGCGCAGCGTGATCAGGTCCTGCTGTGCGCTGTAGAGCGAGCGTTGCGCATCCAGCGCTTCGAGGTAGCTTTGCGACCCGCCCCGATACAAGGCATCCGAGAGTTCGAAGCTTTTGCGGCTGGCGTCGGTCAGCGCCTGTTGCGCGGCGATACGGCGATCCAGGGTGCTGCGCACCGCCAACGCATCGGCCACTTCGCGGAATGCGGTCTGCAGGGTTTGCTGATAGGTCTGCACCTGAATCTCGCGTTCTACCTTGGCCGAATCCAGGGTCGCGCGGTTACTCCCGCCGTCAAAAATCGGCACGCTGATGCTCGGGGCAAAGGTCCAGGCACCGCTGCCGGACTTGAACAGGCCGGCCAATGCCGCACTGGACGAACCGGCGTTGGCGGTCAGGCTGATGCTCGGGTAAAACGCCGCACGGGCCGCGCCAATATCGATGTTGGCAGACTTGAGCGTATGTTCGGCCGAGAGCACGTCCGGGCGTTGTTGCAGCAGGCTGGAGGGCAGGCCCGCCGGAATCTCCACCAGCACCGCCGCCGACTCCAGGTGCGTCCCCGGCAAGAGCGCCTCGGGCACATCACTGCCGACCAACAGGCGCAAGGCATTGCGGTCCTGCAGGATCTGGCTCTCGTAGGACGCCACATCGCCCCGTGCCGACTCGACCGTGGTCTGGGCTTGCGCCACGGACAACGCGGAGGAGCCGCCCAAGGTGTAGCTGCGCTGGGTCAGGTCGTAGGTGGCCAACTGGCTGGTCAAGGTTTCCTGGGCCAGCAGCAGCCGTTCGTTGTCGGCGGCCAGGGTCAGCCAGGCCGTGGCCACTTCGGCCACCAGACTGATTTGCGTGCTGCGCCGGGTTTCCGTCAGCGCCAGGTAGTCTTCCAGCGCCTCATCCCGGAGGTTGCGAACCCGGCCAAACACGTCCAGCTCATAACTGCTCAGCCCCAATTGAGCGCTGTAATCGTGAGTGGTGGCCGCCGCGCCGGAGTTAGACAGCGACCCCGGTGTACGGCTATGGGTGCCGCTGACGCTCGCGTCGATAGTCGGAAACAGGTCTGCACGCTTGATGCGGTACTGCGCCTGGGCCTTCTCAACGTTCAGGCTGGCCAGACGCAAGTCGCGGTTATTGGCCAGCGCCAACGCCTGCAACTGCGCCAGGCGGCTGTCGGTAAAGAACTGCTGCCATTTGATATCAACCCCAGCCTGCCCTTTTGGCAGGCTGGCTGCTGGCAGCCATTGCTCGGACACCGGTGCATCGGGACGCTCATACTGCGGTGCCAGGTTGACGCAGCCGCCCAGGACCAGGGCGGCCAGCAAAGGCCAGTGTGACTTGATCATGCATCACCTGTCGGGGCAGATTGGTTAGCGCTGTGCACGCGGCCAAAACGGCGGCGGATCAGCACGAAAAACAGCGGCACAAAGAAAATTCCCAGCACCGTCGCGCTGAACATGCCGCCCAGCACCCCGGTCCCGATGGCCTGGCGCCCGGCGGAGCCTGCGCCCGTGCTCAAGGCCAGCGGCAACACGCCGAACATGAACGCCAGGGACGTCATCAGGATCGGCCGCAGGCGTTGGCGCACGGCGATCAGCGTCGCGTCGATCACGCTGTTGCCCTGCTCTTGCAAGTGCTTGGCAAACTCAACGATCAGGATCGCGTTTTTCGCGGCCAGGCCCACGGTGGTCAACAGCCCGACCTGGAAATACACGTCGTTGCTCAACCCGGCGACACGGGTCGCCAGCACTGCACCGATCACCCCCAGGGGCACCACCAGGATCACCGAAAACGGCACCGACCAACTCTCATAGAGCGCGGCCAGGCACAGGAATACAAACAACACGGAGATGCCGTAGAGCAGCGGCGCCTGGGATCCCGACAGGCGCAGTTGATAGGACTGCCCGGTCCACTCGTAGCCGATACCCTGGGGCAATTGCCGGACGATCGCTTCCACCGCGTTCATCGCATCCCCGGAGCTCACCCCTGGCGCCGGATCACCCACGATTTCCAGGGAGGCGCTGCCGTTGTAGCGCTCCAGCAATGGCGAGCCATAGCTCCAGGAACTGCTGGCAAAGGACGAGAACGGCACCATTTCATTGTTGCTGTTGCGCACAAACCAGTGATCAAGGTCCGCCGCCTGCATGCGCGAGGTTGCCTGGCCCTGTACATAGACTTTTTTCACCCGGCCCTGGTTGAGGAAGTCGTTTACGTAAGTACCGCCAAGCGCCGTCGACAATGTGGTGTTGATGTCACTGGTACTCAAGCTCAAGGCCCCCGCCTTGCGGTCGTCAATGCTGACCTTGAGCTGCGGCGCATCGTCCAGGCCGTTGCTGCGCACTCCGAGCAGGCGTGGATCTTTTCTGGCCAGCTCCAGGAACTGCTCGCGGGCCGCCACTAATGCATCATGGCCCAGGCCACCGAGGTCCTTGAGTTGCAGGTCGAACCCCGAGCTCTGGCCCAGGCCGCGCACGGTCGGAGGCTGCATGACGAAAGCATCCGCGTCACCGATGCTCGACAGCGCCATGGTCGCCCGCTGGGCAATGGCGGCCGCATCCTGGCCGGTGCCACCACGCTCGGTCCAGTCCTTGAGGCGGATAAACGCCCGCGCGGTATTCTGGCTGTTGCCACCCATGCCCAGCCCGCTGATGCTGATCATCGCTTCGACTTCGGGCTGTTTCAGGATGTAGTCTTCGAACTGTTTGATCACGGCCTGTGTGCGGCTGTCCGTCGCGCCGACCGGTAACTGGATCTGTGCCAGGAGGATCCCCTGGTCTTCATCCGGCAGAAACGACGTGGCCAGGCTCATGTAGCCCACGGCCATGACCACCAGCACCACGCCGTAGATCAGCAGACTGCGCGCCCAACGCCGCAACACCGCCCCCACCCAGCGCTCATAACCGGCACTGGCACGTTCAAAGGTGCGGTTGAACCAGCCGAAGAACCCGCGCTGAGCCGTATGCGCCTGGCCGTCACGCGCCTTGAGCAACGACGCACAGAGTGCGGGTGTCAGGGTCATCGCCACCAACACCGACAGGACCATGGCCGAGACAATGGTCACCGAAAACTGCCGATAGATAATCCCGGTGGAACCACCGAAAAACGCCATGGGAATAAACACTGCGCTCAGCACCAGGGTGATACCGACCAGTGCGCTACTGATTTCACTCATCGATTGCCGCGTGGCAGCCACGGGCGACAGCCCCTCGCCCATCAACCGCTCGACGTTTTCCACCACCACAATGGCGTCGTCCACCAGCAAACCGATCGCCAGGACCATGGCAAACATGGTCAAGGTGTTGATCGAATAGCCGAACAGCGCCAGCACACCGAACGTACCCAACAGCACCACCGGCACGGTAATCGCCGGTATCAGCGTTGCCCGCAGGCTTTGCAGGAACAGGAACATGATCAACACCACCAGCACGATGGCCTCGCCCAGGGCCTTGACCACTTCCTCGATGGACAGGCTGACAAACGGCGTGGTGTCGTAGGCAATCACGTTTTTAAGCTGCATTTCCGTCGGGTAGAACGGTTCCATCTCTTTAAGCTTGGCCTTGACCGCCTCGCCGACATTCAGCGCATTGGCGCCAGCCGCCAGTTGCACCCCCATGGCTGCGGCGGGTTTGCCGTTGAGGGCAGAACTGATGTCGTAGCTTTCACTGCCCAACTCCAGGGTCGCGACGTCGCCCAGCAGAACGACAGCCCCATCACTGCTGGACTTGACGACGACATTGCGAAACTCTTCGACGGTCTGCAGTTTGCTGCGGGCGCTGATCGTGGCGTTCAACTGCTGCCCCTTGATCGCCGGCAACGCGCCGAGCTGCCCCGCGGAAACTTCAGTGTTCTGCGCTTCCAGGGCACTGCTGATGTCCGAAGGCATCAACGCGTACTTTTCCAACAGGGCGGGATCCAGCCAGATGCGCATGGCGTAGCCCGATCCCAACGTCTGCACATCGCCCACGCCGTCTATTCGGCTGATGGAGTCCAGCAAGGTGGTGGAAATGTAGTCCCCGATCTGGGTGCCGGTGACACTGGGGTCATCCGATGCCAGGGCGACGATCATCAAAAAGTCCGAGCCGCCCTTGGTCACGGTCAGACCCTGGCTTTGTACCGACTGCGGCAATCTCGATTCGGCTTGTTGCAGCTTGTTCTGTACCTGCATCTGGGCAACATCCGGGTTGGTCCCGGCGGTAAAGGTCAAACTGATGCTGGCGCTGCCGGCCGAACTGCTGGTGGCCGACATATAGGTCAGGTTATCCAGGCCTTTCATCTGCTGTTCGATGACCTGGGTCACCGAGTCTTCCACGGTCTTGGCCGAAGCCCCGGTGTAGGTGGCGGAAATCTTGACCGTGGGCGGTGCGATGTCCGGGTATTGCTCCAGCGGTAACTGGTTGATGGACAGGCTGCCACCGAGCATGATCACGATGGCGATCACCCAAGCGAAAATCGGTCGATCAATAAAAAAATGCGCCACGTTCAACCCTCCTTCGCGGGGGTGGGGGGGGTGGCCGCCTGAGCACTGGCGTCCTGCACTTGGACAGCGGCGCCGGCACGGACTTTTTGCCCGCCTTCGACGATCAACTGGTCACCCGCCTGCAGGCCTGCCGTGACCCACCACTGATTCCCCACCGCGCGACCGATGGTCAGCTCACGTTGTTCGACCTTGCCGTCGACCACCAGCAACGCGGTGGTCACACCACTGGCGCTGCGGTTTACCGCTTTCTGCGGCACCAGAATGGCCTGGTCATCGCGCGCCTGTTCCAGCACCGCACGTACGTACATGCCCGGTAGCAGCAGGTGGTCCGGGTTGGCGAATTCAGCACGCAGGGTGACGGTGCCCGTGCCCTCGCTGACACTCACGCCGCTGACCTTGAGCCGGCCCTCTTGGTTGTAGGTGCTGCCATCGTCCAGTTTCAAGCTGACCCGGGCCTGCCCTTCGCCATTGGACTGCAAGGCGCCGCTGGCCAGGTCACGCTTGAGCCGCAGCAATTGCGTGGTCGACTGGGTGACATCCACGTAGATCGGATCGAGTTGCTGCACCGTGGTCAATGCGCTGTCCTGATTGGCCACCACCAGCGCCCCTGGGGTCACGGTGGAGGTTTCAATCCGTCCGCTGACCGGCGAGGTAATACGCGTGTAGGCCAGGTTGATCCGTGCGGTTTCGACTTCTGCCTCGGCAACTTGCACGTCGGCAGCGGCGGTCAGCAAGGTTGCCTGCGCGTCCTCATTATCCTGTTGACTGATGGCATTGATTTTCACCAGTTCGGCGTCGCGTTTAGCAGTGGCCTGCGCCGACTTAAGCGTGGCGCGGTACTTGGCCAGACTCGCCCTGGACTGCGCCAGGGCTGCGGTATAGGACGCCGCGTCCAGTTGGTACAGCGCTTGCCCGACCTTGATATCCGCCCCCTCGACAAACAACCGCTGCTGGACGATGCCGCTGACCTGCGGACGAATCTGCGCCACCATAAAGGCCTGGGTGCGGCCCGCAAGCTCGGTGGTCAGCACTTGGCTCTGGGGTTTTATGCTGATCACCGAGACTTTGGGGGTGATCGCAGCAGGTGCTGGCTCGCCGCCGGAGCAGCCGCCCAGCATGACCAGAGTGATCAAGGACAGGAGCACCGCGGCGGTGACCAGGAATTTGGCGATTATTTTCGTCGACATAGCTGCCTCTGCAAGACGGGATGGCTTGAGTCAGCGCCATCCTGCGAGGCAAATGTGCAGGAAAATTGAAGATTGCCCGGCCGGGTTGAATCTTTTGTTCGCCAGGGCCTAAATGGTTCAATCCATTGCTGACGGCCCACCTCCATGAAGTTGAGTATCTCCACCAAGCTGTTTATTGCGGTACTGGCCGGCGTGCTGCTGGTCATCCTGAGCATGGGCTTGGCGACCAGCTGGAGTTTTGGACGGGGCTTTCTCGGCTATCTCAATGAACAGGCACTGGACCGCATGGCGCCCGTGCTGCCGCGCCTGGCCAGTGCCTACGCGCGGGAAGGCAATTGGGAATTCCTGCGCAACCAGCCGGACCGTTGGTTCGACATCATGCGGCCCGAACTCGGTGAAGATCCGGCGAAGAACGACTTGCGCACGCCCCTGGCCTCGGACCTGACGGGCGCCCTGTTTCGCATCGCCTTGCTGGATAAACACAAGAAACGCGTGAACGGTTACCCGGATATCGGTAACGACGCCCTGTTACGCCCGATTGTCGTGGCCGGTGAAACCGTTGGCTGGCTGGCCGTGACCCCGTTCCAGAGCGTGACCGAAGCCGGCGGCGAACGGTTCCAGCAATATCAGTTACGCACCAGCCTGGTCATGGGCGCCTTTTCGCTGTTGCTGGCAATGCTGATTGCCTGGTGGATCGCCCGCACACTGTTGGAACCGGTCAAACGGGTGGCTGCGGCGACCCACCGCCTGGCCAGCGGCGACTACAGCAGCCGGGTGGCGGTGGCCTCCAATGACGAGGTAGGCCAATTGGCCCGTGACTTCAACCAGCTCGCCTACACCCTGGAGCGCAATGAACAGATGCGACGCGAATTCATGGCCGACGTGTCCCACGAGTTGCGCACCCCGCTGTCGGTATTGCGCGGCGAGCTGGAAGCCATCGAAGACGGTGTACGTACCCTGAACCAAGGCTCGATGAAGTCCTTGCAAGGTGAGGTCAGCATGCTCAGCAAACTGGTGGATGACCTCTACGAGCTTTCGCTGGCGGATGTGGGCGCGCTGACCTATCGCAAGCACGCGTGTGCGCTGGATCAACTGCTGAACAGCAGCGTGTCGATGTTCCAGGAACGCTTGAACGCACGCCGCTTGCGCATCGAACTGGATCTGCCGGCTGAGCCTCTGGAAATGTCGGCCGATGCCAATCGCTTGCAGCAATTGTTTTCCAACCTGCTGGAAAACGCGGTGCGCTATACCGATCCGGAGGGCGTCATACGCATCCGTGCCTTCACGGATCAGGCCGACGTGTGCATCGACTTCCTTGACTCCGGCCCCGGGGTTTCGGCCGAGCAGTTGCCGCGCCTGTTCGAGCGTTTCTATCGCGGCGAGTCCTCGCGCAACCGTGCCAGTGGCGGGGCCGGCCTGGGGCTGGCGATTTGTCAAAGCATCGCGCTCGCCCACGGCGGCAGCCTCAGCGCCGCTCACTCGCCCCTCGGAGGCCTTTGGCTGACCCTCCGCCTGCCAAGGAATATCTGACCCATGAGCGACGCAAGCCCGATCCTGATCGTTGAAGACGAACCGAAGCTGGCCGCATTGATGCAGGATTATCTGATCGCCGCTGGCTACCCGACCTTGTGCCTCGACAACGGTTTGCAGGTGGTGCCAACCGTGCGCACCCAGGCACCGCGCCTGATCCTGCTCGACCTGATGCTGCCCGGGCGTGACGGTATGCAAGTGTGCCAGGACCTACGCGAGTTCAGCTCGGTCCCCATCGTCATGATCACCGCCCGCGTCGAAGAAGTGGACCGCCTGCTGGGGCTGGACCTGGGCGCCGACGACTACATCTGCAAGCCTTTCAGCCCCCGCGAGGTGGTGGCCAGGGTCAAGGCCATCCTGCGGCGTGGCCCCCAATTGCTGGTCAGTACACGGCAGCGATTGCTGATCGACGAAACGCAGTATCGCGCCTCACTCGACGGTGTCGCACTTGACCTCACGCCCCTGGAGCTGAGGCTGCTCAGCACCTTTGCACGTTCCGCCGGGCGGGTATTTTCCCGTGACCAACTGCTCGACAAGATCTACTCCGACCACCGCGTGGTCACCGACCGCACGGTGGACAGCCATATTCGCAATCTGCGACGCAAGCTGGAGCAGGCGTGCCCTGGGGAAACGCCCATCGAATCATTGTATGGGGTGGGTTATCGGTTTCAGTTGGCTGACGCTTGAAGCATCGAGGCACGGATGTGTCCATTTCAGGTACAACGCCAATCCCCCCACACTGCCTCTTCATCAGCAGTGCAGGCGACTTCAGTGGCGCAGCAGTTTGCGCAGGGGCACGCCGTCCTTGAGCACGGGCGACTTGATGACGATATAGCTGAAGTACTTGGAGATACCAATGTTCTTGTCCAGCAGGCTCTCCACCACTTCCTGGTAATGCTGGATGCTGCGGGTCATGAAGCGCACCAGGTAGTCGTAACCACCACTGATCAGGTGGCATTCGAGCACTTCGTCTACCAGGCGGATATTGGATTCGAACTTGGCGAAGTCTTCGCGCTTATGGTCGCTGAGGGTGATCTCGGTGAACACCGTGACCGAATCGGTAATCTTGGCCAGGTTCAAGTGCGCCTTGTAGCTGGAAATATACCCCGCCGACTCCAACCGCTTGACCCGTTGCAAACACGGGCTGGCAGACAAGCCCACGGCGTCGGCGAGGCTGACATTGGTCATCCGGCCGTCCTTTTGCAGTTCAACCAAAATACTGATATCGATCCGGTCCAGCTTCACTTGCCCTTCCATTGCGTACCTCTTGACTGCCGTTTGTAAGACAATCTTCTAGCAAAATCAGCGCCGTAAAGACAGCTGATGCTGAGCCACCAGATCCGCCATGCTGCTGATGCAGTAATCCGCCGCGCACGGCGAAGGCTGCCGGGCCCGCTGGCGGCCGATCAAACAGCGGTCCAGCACGCCGTGCGCCGCGACCGACGGTCGTGTCACATGCAGCACCGGTTGCACATCCTCCGCTTGCTCGCTGAGCCATTGCAGGTCATCGGCCAGGGAAATGAAATCTTCCGGTGCAATACCCAGCCGCTCACACAACACACCACGATCCTCTGCGTCACGGTCGCCACGCACCAGTAACCGATAGAACTTGCGCAAATACAGCATAGCCCCCGGTGCGTCCTCGAACAGCGCCCAACTGCCGGCGCTGCGGGCAAAGCTCATGCCCTCCTCCCAACTGGCGTGGAGCCCCCAGCGTTCGGCGAGTTGGCGGTGGGCGAAACACAGCAGGCCACTGAAGCCCAACTCGGCGAAGCGCGGGTAGAGATTCGCGACCACCGTGTTGTACTCGGCCAGCACCTGCTCCCTGGGCGGCTGCCCGCCACGGCTGTCGAGCAGCGGTTGCAAGGCGGCCAACACACCCGAGTCGCGGTCCACCAGCACTTCATCGCAATCGATCAGCAACGCTCGATAATCTGTCAGTCCCATGTGGGGTCAAGTCTCCAATGATGCCGTCCACCCTGAACAAGCACAGGCTCAGTTCAAGACCCGTGCCAAGGCGCCGTCGAGTATCGCCAAGGCTTCGTCGATCTGGGCCTCGGACGTCACCAACGGCGCGAGAAAGCGCAGCACGTTGCGATGCACGCCGCATTTGATCACCAGCAACCCGCCGGCGCGGGCTTCATCGATCAGCCGTTGGTTAAGGTCGGCATCCGGCGTGCGCGCCGGGTCATCCTGGATCAGCTCGATCGCCAACATGAAGCCGGTGCCGCGCACATCACCGATACGCGGGTAGCGCGCCTGCAAATCAAGCAGGCCCCGGCGCAGGCGTTCGCCCAGCCGTTGGCCGCGTTCGAGCAGTTGCTCCTGCTCGAACGCGCTGATCACCGCCAGTGCCGCCGCGCACGCCAACGCATTACCGCCGTAGGTGCCGCCCAGGCCGCCAGGCAGCGGTGCGTCCATGATGTGCGCCTTGCCGACTACACCGGACAACGGCAAGCCGCCGGCCAGGCTCTTGGCCACGGTGACCAGGTCAGGCTGGATGCCCGCATGCTGGTAGCCGAACCAGGTCCCGGTACGGCCGAAACCGGTCTGGATCTCATCCAGGATCAACACGATGCCGTGCTTGTCCGCCAACGCACGCAGTGCCTGGAGAAATTCCGCAGGCGCGGCAAGGAAGCCGCCGTCGCCCTGCACCGGTTCGATGATGATGGCCGCGATCCTCTCCGGCGCCACCTGGGTCGCCAGCAGTTCATCCAGGGCTTTGAGTGCCAGCTCGCTGGTCACCCCGCGATAAGCATTCGGATACGGTGTGTGGAACACCTCCGGTGCAAACGGCCCGAAGTTCTGTTTGTAGGGTTGGCTCATGCCGGTGAGCGTGGTGCCAAGCAGCGTACGACCATGGAAGCCGCCCCGAAAGGCGATCACCGCCGAGCGATTGGTGTGGGCGCGGGCGATCTTCACCGCATTTTCCACGGCCTCGGCGCCGGAGGTGAAAAACGCGGCCTTATAGGCTTCCTGCCCGCCGACCATTTCGCACAGCCGCTGTGCCAGGTCGAGGTAAGGCTGGTAGGCCACCACCTGGAAGCAGGCGTGGGAGACCTTCTGCAACTGGGCCTGCACCGCCGCCACCACCTTGGAATGGTTATGCCCGATGTTCAGCACGCCGATCCCGCCGACGAAGTCCAGGTAACGCTTGCCATCCACGTCCCACAACTCGGCGCCCTGGGCACGGTCGATCACCAGCGGGTGAGCGGTCACCAGGCCATGGGGAACGAATTGATCGCGCTGACGGAGCAAATGAGGGGTTTCGTCGACCTTGCTATTCATGGCAGTTCCCATCGTGAATGCAGCAACCGGAAAGTGGTTGCGATGTGGTTCAGAGTAAGGCTTGCGGGCAACCAACTACGCCGAACTTGGCCCGTGAGAAATTCGGATCGACTGTTTTGCCCCCACCTTTCAACAGATCCTGCGCCGGGCTTGGGGGATGATGAGGGCTACCCAAACCCTGCAGGAAATGCCCATGGCCTTGCTCTACAAAGCTGACCCGGTGCGCGGCCAACATTGGCAGGCACTGTTCGCCGAACACGCGCCGCAGATCGAATGGCGCGCCTGGCCCGACATCGGCAATGCCGAAGAGGTGGACTACCTGGCCGCCTGGCAGGCGCCCGACAACCTCAAGCAAGTACTGCCCAACCTGAAAGTGCTGTTTGCCTTGTCGGCCGGGGTCGACCAACTGGACCTCTCCCGCTTGCCGCCCGCCCTGCCCGTGGTGCGCCTGCTCGACCCCGGCATCACCCGCGGCATGTGCGAGTACGCCAGTTGGGCGGTGCTCAGCCTGCACCGCGATATGTTGCGCTACCGCCAGCAACAAGCCGCGCGTTGCTGGCAGGCACACCTGTTGCAGCCGGCCGTGAGTCGCAGGGTCGGCGTGATGGGCCTGGGCACCCAGGCCCAGCAGATTCTGGCAACGTTGGCGCCGTTGGGGTTTGCGCTGTCGGGCTGGGCGCGCAGTGCTCATCAGTTGCCAGGTGTGGACTGCTACGCCGGTGAACACCAACTGCCGACGTTTCTCGGCCAGTGCGACATTCTGTTGTGTGTGCTGCCGTTGACCGAGCAGACCCAAGGCATTCTCGACCGGCAGCTGTTTGCACAGTTACCGCGTGGGGCGGCGCTGATCAACCTGGGCCGTGGCGGGCACCTGGTGGAAGAAGACTTGCTGGAGGCATTGGGCAGTGGGCAACTGAGCGGTGCAGTGCTGGACGTGCTGCAGGAGGAACCTGCGCCAGCGGATCATCCATTCTGGGATCACCCGCAGATTGTGCTGACGCCCCATATCGCAGCCATGACCCAACCGGCGAGCGCGTTTGGGGTGTTGCTGGAGAATATCCGGCGGTATGAACGTGGGGAACAGATGGTGGGTGAGGTGGATCGGCGCAAGGGTTATTGATGCGTGGAGATCCAAATGTGAGAGAACGGTCTTGATATGATCGTTCCGACGCTCTGCGTGGGAATGCCGCCCCGGACGCTCTGCGTCCAACGGGCAACGCACGGTTCAAGGCTTGCGCAGTGGTGACGCGGAGCGTCACGGGATGCATTCCCACGTAGAACGTGGGAACGATCGCTCATCGGCGCAAGGGTTATTGATGCATGGAGATCCAAATGTGGGAGCCGTCGAGCTTCAGCGAGGCCGCGATAGCGGTGGGTGAGGCAACATCGATGTCGACTGTGCCGACGTCATCGCAGCCTCGCTGAAGCTCGACAGCTCCCACAGAAAACCTGTGTAACTCTGCGACACCGTGCCCCGGCGCCGGATCAACCGAATGCGGGGTGTCAGCCAAAGATATTTCAACTGAACCCCTGCATTCGCGAGCCAGCCCGCTCCCACATTTTTGAGCCTGCTCGCTTTAGATCTGAAGCCTTTGGGCAATCGCCAGCCCGACATCCTGAGTAGAGCCCTTCCCGCCCAGATCTGGCGTCACCATGCCCTCGGCAATGACCGCCTCAATCCCCCGCAGGATCCCGTCGTGGGCCGCCCGATACCTCTCATCCCCATTGCCAAGGAAATCCAGCATCAACGCCCCCGACCAGATCATCGCTATGGGATTCGCAATGTTCTGCCCATAAATATCCGGCGCCGAACCGTGCACCGGCTCGAACAATGACGGAAAGCGCCGCTCGGGGTCGAGGTTGGCCGACGGCGCAATACCGATCGTCCCGGCGCACGCCGGCCCGAGGTCGGAGAGGATGTCGCCGAACAGGTTTGACGCCACCACCACATCAAACCGGTCCGGTTGCAGCACAAACCGCGCACACAGGATGTCGATGTGCTGCTTGTCCCAGCTCACTTCGGGGTAGTTGGCGGCCATCAATGCGGTGCGCTCATCCCAGTAGGGCATGCTGATGGAAATGCCGTTGGACTTGGTCGCCGCCGTGAGCTTCTTGCGCGGGCGGGACTGGGCCAGGGCGAAGGCAAACTTGAGGATGCGGTCGACGCCGCGCCGGGTGAATACCGACTCCTGCAGCACGAATTCATGCTCGGTGCCCTCGAACATCTTGCCACCCACTGACGAATATTCGCCCTCGGTGTTTTCGCGGATCACCACAAAATCGATGTCCCCCGGCTCGCGCCCTGCCAAGGGGCACGGCACCCCAGGGAACAGCCGCACCGGGCGGATGTTCACGTACTGGTCGAAGTCGCGGCGGAACTTGAGCAACGAGCCCCACAGGGAAATATGGTCGGGCACCTTGTCCGGCCAGCCCACGGCGCCGAAGTAAATCGCGTCAAAGCCCTTGAGCTGCTCAAACCAGTCCTCAGGCATCATCTGCCCGTGCTCCAGGTAGTAATCGCAGTGAGCCCAGTCGAGCACCTCGATGCTCAGGTTCAAGTTCCAGAGACTGGCCGCCCGTTCCAGTACCCGCAGCCCTTCGGGCAGCACTTCCTTGCCAATGCCATCGCCGGCAATCGCGGCGATTCTGAATGCCTTGCTCATGGTGCGTGCCTCGCAAAAATTCAGTTCAAGCCGCCGATATGGAAGGCTTTGACTTCAAGGTATTCGTCCAGGCCGTACTTGCTGCCCTCGCGCCCCAGGCCCGATTGTTTGATACCGCCAAACGGCGCCACTTCCATGGAGATGATCCCGGTATTGAGCCCGACCATGCCAAACTCCAACGCCTCGCCAAAACGCCACGAACGCTGCAGGTCCTGGGTGAAATAGTAGGCGCCCAGGCCATACGGCGTGGCGTTGGCCAGGGCCAGCGCCTCGGCTTCATCCGTAAAGCGCATCAGCGGTGCCACCGGGCCGAAGGTTTCTTCATTGGCCAGCAACATGCCGGCGTGGGTGTCACCCAGCACCGTGGGCTGCACAAACTGGCTGTCACCCGTGGGGATCGCGCCACACAACAGCTTCGCGCCCTGGCTCAGGGCATCGTCGATATGCCGTGCGACCTTGTTCACCGCCGCCGGGTTGATCAGCGGGCCGATGGTCACGCCCTCCTCCAGACCGTTACCGACCTTGAGCTTGCTCACCTCCTCCACCAGGCGCGCGGCGAAACGCGCGTAGATACCGGCCTGTACCAGGATGCGGTTGGCGCACACGCAGGTTTGCCCGGCATTGCGGAACTTGCTGAGCATCACCCCGGCCACGGCCTGCTCCAGGTCGGCGTCGTCAAATACGACAAACGGTGCATTGCCGCCCAGCTCCAGGCTCAGGCGCTTGATGTGCTCGGCGCTCTGACGCATCAGCAAGCGGCCAACGGCGGTGGAACCGGTAAAGGAGATCTTGCGCACCGCCGGGTTGCCGGTCAGCGCCTCGCCGATGCCGGCAGGCAACCCGGTGATCACGTTGAACACCCCGGCCGGAATGCCGACTCGCTCAGCCAACACCGCCAGGGCCAATGCCGACAACGGGGTAAGGTCCGACGGCTTGACGATGATCGGGCAACCAGCGGCAAGCGCCGGCGCACATTTGCGGGTGATCATCGCGTTGGGGAAGTTCCACGGCGTGATGGCCGCGCACACACCCACCGGCTGCTTGAGGGTCAGCAGGCGTCGGTCGCCGCTGGGCGCTGGCATGGTTTCGCCATAGACCCGGCGCGCTTCCTCGGCGAACCATTTGACGAAACCGGCACCGTAGCGAATCTCGCCCTTGGCTTCAGCGAGCGGCTTGCCCTGTTCCCAGGTCATGATCAGCGCCAGGTCATCGAGGTTGTCGAGCATGGCCTGGAACCAACGTTCCAGCAGTGCCGCACGCTCTGCTGCCGGGCGTGCGCGCCAGGCGGGCCAGGCCCGTTCGGCGGCGGCGATGGCGCGGTGGGTATCCACGGCGTCCATGGCCGGCACCCGCGCCAGCAGGTGGCCGGTGGCGGGGTCGCGGATGTCCAGGGTGGCGCCGCTGTCGGCAGCGATCCACTGGCCATCCACATAGGCGAGTTCAGCCAGGAGGCTGGGGTCTTGCAAGCGATTATTGAGCATGGTCGAGTCCTGATCCGAGACACGCTCCAGTCTAGGGAGGTGACGCGAATCAGGATGCCGAAAGCGCAGCTTCAGCAGCGTCCCGTGCTGAAATTGCCCCCAGGACGGCAGGCTCTGCTAGGCCGTAAGCGAACCCAGCAAACCTTGCAAAAAGCGCTCGCCGGCGTCCATTTGGCTGATCTCGATAAACTCGTCGGGCTTGTGCGCCTGCTCGATCGAACCCGGCCCGCACACCACCACCGGCACATCCAGGCGCTGCTTGAACAGGCCGCCCTCGGTACCGAACGAGACCTTGGAAGTGCCGGTACCTGGCGCGGCGAATTGCTTGAGAAAACGTACGGCTTCGACGCTGGGGTGGGTGTCGAGGCCGGGATACACATTGACGGTTTCGATTTCGATGGCCGCCACGCTGGACAACTTCTGTGCCTCGCGCACGATCACTTCAGCGCGCTCACGCATCTGCTCCAGGAATAGGTCCAGATCGTCGGCCGGCAGGTTGCGCACTTCGAAATCCAGGGTGCACAGGTTAGGTACGATATTCAGCGCCTTGCCGCCGACAATCTGCCCTACATGCACGGTGCTATAGGGCACGTCGTAGTCGCTGTCCTGTGCGCCGTGGCGTTGCAGTTGCTGCTGGCTATCGCGCAGGGCAGCGATAAAGTCGCACGCCACATGAATCGCATTGACCGAGCGTGGCGCCAGGGAAGAATGGGCTTCCTGGCCCCGGCAATAGGTGCGGTAAGAGCCCTTGCCCTTGTGGCCCAGCACAAACTGCATGTTGGTGGGTTCTCCGATCACACACAGAAACGGCCGCACCGGCGCCAGGTGCAGCACGTCGAGCAGGCGCCGTACGCCGACGCAACCGATCTCTTCGTCATGGGACAGGGCCAGTTGCAGCGGGCGGTTCAGGCGGTGGTCGGCGGCATCCAGCATGGCGTCGATGGCCAGGGCGATAAAGCCCTTCATGTCGCAACTGCCGCGCCCATAGATGCGCCCATCCTGCACGGTGGCGGCGAAGGCGGGAAAGGTCCAGGCCTGCCCCGCTGCCGGCACCACGTCGGTGTGCCCGGACAGCAACACCCCGGGCTGCTCCTTGGGCCCGGTGCTGGCGAACAGGTTGGCCTTCTTGCCGCTCTGGTCTTTGACGATCAGCGACTCGATGCCTTTGGTCAGCAGCAGGTCGCGCACGTAGTCGATCAGGGCCAGGTTGGATTCCGACGACACGGTGTCGAAAGCCATCAACTGTTTGAGAATCTCGAGAACCCGGGGTTTCATGAGGCTTGGCTCCGTTGCTCGACAGGTGGGGCGAACCGGGTGATGGAGAACGGTTCGATCGGGGTACTGGTGCTCCCGGTGCCAAGCAGTTCGGCCATCACATCGCCGACGCCCGGGCCGAGCTGGAAGCCGTGGCCGCAAAAACCGAAGGCATAAAACAGGCCGTCGACGGTGCCGCTGGCGCCCATCACCGGCAGCGAGTCCGGCAGGTAGCCTTCGATGCCGCTCCACACGCGGATGATATTCAGGTTACCCACGCCCGGCAGCAGGCGGCGCATCTGGCTGACCTGGTTGAGGATGCTGCGCGGTTCCACATAGGCGCGGCGGTTGAGCATGTCGGGCTTGCTGCGGTAACCGCCGCCGATGACGATATTGCCCCGGGGAATCTGACGGAAGTAGATCACTTCTTCCGGGATCTTGGTGTAGACGCCGATCACGGTCGGCAATGAATAGGGCACCGGCTCGGTCACCGCCATTTGCGGGCCGTGGGTGTCCAGCGGTACCGGCTCACCGAACTGCGCCGAGAGTTTCTGACCCCAGGCGCCGGCGGTGATCAACAGTTGCGCGGCGTGGAACTGGCGGCCGTCGGTGGTGGAGACCTGAAAGTCAGCGCCGACCTTCTGCACCTCGGCGACTTCAGTGCGCTCTTCAATTTGCGCCCCCAGGCGTCGTGCAGCCCGGGCAAAGGCCGGCGCGGCCAGGCGCGGGTTGGCGTGGCCATCGTGGGGCGCATAGGAGCCGCCCTTGACGTCCGGGCCGAGGAAGCCGAAGCGTTGATGCAGCTCGGTGCCACGATAAATTTTCAGGTCCAGCTGTTCAGCTTCCGGCGCGGCCGCGTAGGCTTCCAGCTCGGCGATTTCATCTTCGCGGTAACACACGCGCATGTGGCCACTGGGAATGAACTCCAGGTCATCATCGATCAGTTCCGGCAGGCGCTTCCACAGCGCCCAGGAGCGGTTGGCCAGGGCCAGTTGACCAAGGAAGCGCCCTTGCCGGCGCACGTTGCCGAAGTTGACGCCACTGGCGTACTGACCGATCTGGTCGCGCTCCAGCAGGATCACCGACAGCCCGCGACGCCGCAGAAAAAACGCGGTGGCCGAGCCCATCACGCCGCCACCGACAATCACTACATCGGCTTTTTGTACACTCATGAAGGCACCTCCTCGGTGATCAGCATCGACAAGGGTTTGACCGGCGCCTGGCCGCGCTGGCGCCCCACCTCCTGGACCTGCACGCCGGCAGCGGCGGCGATCACTTCAGCCCCGGCCTGGGAGCAATAACGCCCCTGGCAACGGCCCATGCCCACGCGGCTGAACGCCTTGGCGCGATTGACCTCGCAGGCGCCCTTCTCCTTCACGGTGCGGCGCAACTCGCCGGCGCTGATCATCTCGCAGCGGCACACGATGGCGCTGTCCGGCAGGGCCCTGGCCTGTTCACTGGGCCAAGGGAACGCCTGGGCCAGGCCGAGGCGGAACTGGTCCATCACTGCCAAGGCCTGTTGTTGTTCATCACGCAAGCCGGTGTCCACCGGTTGTTGCTGGTCTTCCAGCAGTGCCAACGCCACCAGGCGCCCGGCGTGCTCGGCGGCATCCGCGCCGCGAATCTTCGAACCGTCACCGGCTGCATACACGCCCTTCACCGAGGTGCGTCCGGCGTCATCGGTGGCCAGCCACCATTGGCTGGAGGCTTGATCAAACGCCATGGCGCACCCGGCCAGATCGCCCAATTGCGTCTCGGGGCGCAGGTGATAACCCAGCGCAACGGCGTCCGCCTGCACCGTGACCACCCGCCCACTGCCCGTGGTGAACCGCACGCCCATCACACCCTTGGCGGCGTCGCCCATGACTTGCAGCGGCTTGATCCCCAGGTGCACCGCCACCTTGGCGCGGTACAGTTGCGCCAGCAGCTTGATCCCGGTGAACAGCACGCCAGGCCGCGCCAACAGTTTGGGCATGGCTTTCAGGCGCAGGCTCAGTGGCGAGGTATCAAGCACGGCCGCCACCTCGGCGCCGGCCTTCACGTATTGGCTGGCAACCAGGTACAGCAACGGCCCGCTGCCCATGAACACCACGCGATGACCGATGGACACGGCCTGGTTTTTCAGGGCGATCTGCGCCCCGCCCAAGCTATAGGTGCCCGCCAGTTGCCAACCCTCGACGGGCATCAAGCGGTCGGTGGCGCCGGTGCACAGGATCAGCGCGTCATACTCCACGGTGGTATGGCGGCCCTGGCTCACGCAGCACAGTTGCCCCGGCGTGAGGTTCCACACCAGGGTGTCGGGGCGGTAGTCAATGGCGCCGCGCAGGCGATCGAAACTCTGGTGCAGGTCCTGGGCCTTGGCAGCCTCGCTGCCGTACAGGGTGGTGTAGTCGCGGGTGAACCCGTCGGGCTGGCGGCGGTAGATCTGGCCACCGTCACGGCGATTTTCATCAATCAGGATCGGCTTGATACCCGCCGCCAACAGGGTTTCGGCGCAGCGCACCCCGGCAGGTCCGGCGCCCACAATAACTACCCGTGCAGTGGCCATGTCGCCTCCGGTTGTGTGGTAACGATGTCCAGCCCGTCACGGACTTCATTGGAGCAGGCACGCAGGCGTTCACCGCTGCGGGTCCATACCCAGCAGTCCTGGCACGCGCCCATCAGGCAGAAACCGGCGCGGCGCCCGCTGTCGAATTCCGACTGGCGCAGCGCATGGCCCTGGGTCAGCAGCGCCACCATCAAGGTGTCGCCCTGCAAGGCCTCGATGGCTGCACCATCCACGGTCAGGCTGACCGTCGGCCGGCCCTGTTCGGCCAACCTCACAAAACGCCCCTTCATGCATAGGCTCCCAAGCTGGTGGTGGTGACGCCCCGCTGGGTATTCAGCAACTGGGCGCTGTCGTGGTGGCAAAGGATTTCACCGCCGTTGTCGAGGGCTCGGCGACTCGGCGCAGTGCGGTTGCACAGGCCGTCGACGCGTACCGGGCAGCGATTGAGGAAGGTGCACAGCTCCGGCACATTGGCCCGCTCGCCAATCGCTGGCAGCGTTTCGCACGTGGTGCCGCAGGTTTCCAGCCAGCCCTGGCGCAACTCGGGCACCGAGTGAATCAGCAGGTCGGTGTAGGGGTGAAACGGTGGCTCGGCAAACGACTGGCGGTTGCCGGCCTGCACCTTGTGGCCGCTGTACATCACCACAATGTCATCGCACAACGCACGCACGGTGGAGATGTCATGGCTGATAAACAGGTACGACACCCCCAGTTGCTGGCGCAGGTCCCGCAGCAGTTCGAGGATCGCCGCGCCCACCACCGTGTCGAGGGCCGAGGTCACTTCATCGCACAGGATCAGGTCGGGCTTGGCCGCCAGCGCGCGGGCCAGGTTGACCCGCTGCTTTTGCCCGCCGGACAGCTCGTTGGGACGACGTTCAGCCAGGGTGCGCGGCAGGCGCACCAGGTCCAGCAACTCACCGACGCGCGCCTTCAAGGCAGCGCCCTTGAGGCCGAAATACATCTTCAGCGGGCGGCTGAGGATGGTCGCCACGCTGTGCATCGGGTTAAGCGCGGTGTCGGCGTTCTGGAACACCATCTGGATCCGCCGGAACTGCTCCGGCGTGCGCTCAGACAGGTGGCCGCCCAGCGGCTGACCATCGAACGTCAGCCCCCCCAGGGCCGGAGTCAACAGCCCCGCGACCACGCGCGCCAAGGTGGACTTGCCGGAGCCCGACTCACCGATCACACCGATGGCCTGGCCACGACGCACGGTCAGGTCGATATCTTCCAGCACCCGAATCGCCGGCATGCCTTGCATGTTCTTGTTGCCATAGCCGGCGGTGAGGCCGCTGATGGTCAGCAGCGGCACGTCTTCGGCAATCCCGCTGGGCGGGCGGATGGTGGTGTCTGGCCGCGCAGCAGCCAGCAGCCTGCGGGTGTACTCGTGGGCCGGCGCCTTGAGCAGCGGCGCCGTGGCGCTTTGCTCGAGAATCTGCCCGCCATTGAGCACTACGATCTGGTCGGCCATTTGCGCGACCACCGCCAAGTCATGGGACACGTAAACGGCCGTGGCGCCACGCTCACGCACCACGCGTTTGAACGCGCGCAACACATCGATCTGGGTGGTCACGTCCAGGGCCGTGGTCGGCTCGTCGAGTACGACCAGCAACGGGTCGCTGATCAGCGCCATCGCCGCCATCACCCTCTGCAGTTGCCCGCCGGAGACTTGGTGCGGGTAGCGCCGGCCAATACGTTCGGGATTGGGCAGGGCCAGGTCGCGAAACAAGCCGATGGCCTTGGCTTCCAGCTCGACCCGGGTGCCCAGGCCATGGATCAACGCGCCTTCCACCACTTGGTCGATGAGTTTCTTGGCCGGGTTGAAAGCCGCTGCGGCGCTTTGGGCGATATAGGACACGCGATTGCCGCGCAGGCCCTGCAGCTGTTTTTCGCTCAAGGCGAGCATGTCGTGTTCACCGACCTGCACCACCCCGCCGGACAGGCGACAGCCACGCCGTGCATAGCCGAGCAACGCCAGGGCGATGGTGGTCTTGCCCGAGCCGGACTCGCCAATCAGCGCCAGCACTTCACCTTTTTCAAGGGAAAAGCTCACGCCTTTGACGATTTCCACCTCGCCGCGCTCGTCTCCAGCAACGACACGCAGGTCTTCGACGCGAATCAATTGGGTCATTTCAATGGCCTCCCGTGCGTCGACTGCGTCGTGATGACAAGTAATCAATCAGCAGATTCACACCGATGGTCAGCGTGCCAATGGCCAACGCCGGAATGATGATGGCCAGCGCACCCTGATTGAGGCCGCCGATGTTTTCGCGCACCAGCGAGCCGAGGTCGGCGTCTGGCGGTTGTACGCCGAGGCCGAGAAAACTCATGCCGCTGAGCAACAGCACGATGTAGCCGAACCGCAGGCCCAGGTCGGTCAATACCGGGTTGAGCATATTCGGCAGGATTTCCATGCACGCCACGTACAACCGGCCTTCGCCGCGAGTGCGCGCAACCTGCACGTACTCCAGGGCCTCGATATTGACCGCCATGCTGCGGGCGACGCGGAACGAGCCTGGGATATAACTGATAACCGCCGTGCAGATCAGCAGCGTCACTGACGAGCCAAACGCCGAGACCATGATCAGCGCAAGCATTTTGCTTGGGATCGAGATAAAGGCATCCATGATGCGGCTGATGATCTCGTCCAGCCACTTGGGCGAGACCACTGACAGCAGCGCACACCCGGTGCCGAAGGTGCTGGCCAACAGGGCCGCCACCAGCGCCAGCCCGACGGTGAATCGCGCGCCTACCAATACCCGGCTGAGCATGTCGCGCCCCAGGTAGTCGGTGCCGAACGGATGAGTGAGGCTGAAGCCTTCGAAGATGTTATCGGACACCACTTCACCCACCGGGTGTGGCGCCAGCCAGGGGCCGAACAGCGCCACCAGCAACCAGACGACGCACACCACGGCGCCCACCAGCCCCAACCAGGACGGGCCGCTGGAAACCTTGGCAAGGGCCAGCGCGGAAGACACAGGCTTGGATTTCGCAATGAGCGGGTTCATTGGTTTCTCAGCCTCGGATTGGACAGGATTGCGCACAGGTCGGCGATCAGCACCAACCCCAGGTAGGCCGCGCAGAACAACATGGTGCACGCTTGTACCAGCGCCATGTCACGGTTGGTCACGGCATCGACCATCAAGCTGGCAATGCCGGGATAATTAAAGATGGTTTCGACGATCACCACCCCGCCCAGCAGGTACGACAGGCTGAGGGCGATGGCATTGGCGATCGGCCCGATGGCATTGGGCAGGGCATGGCGCAGCACAATGCGAATGGGGCTGACGCCTTTGAGTCGGGCCATTTCCACGTAGGGGCTGTCGAGCTGGTCGATCACCGCGGCGCGGGTCATGCGGGCCATTTGCGCGACGATCACGCAGCACAGCGTCATCACCGGCAAGGCATAGGTACGCATGAATTGCAGTGGTGAGGTGATGTCGCTGGCGTAAGACAGTGCCGACAACCAGCCGAGGTTGACCGCGAAAATCAGCACCGCCAGGGTGGCCACCAGAAACTCCGGCACCGCGACCATCGCCAGGGTAATAAAGCTCAGGCAGCTGTCGATGCGCCCGCCACGGCCCATCGCCGAGCCGATACCCAGTACCAGTGCCACCGGCACCGAGACCAGCGCCGTGGCGCCCGCCAGCATCAGGGTGTTGGGCACCCGGCCCGCCATCAGTTCACCCACCGGCATGGCGTTGGACACTGACACGCCCAGGTCGCCGGTGAGCAGGCTCATCAACCAGTGCAGGTAACGCAACACACCGGGCTGGTCCAGCCCCAGCTTCAGGCGCAGTGCCGCCACCTGCTCAGGGGTCGCGAACTGGCCGAGGGATTGCTGCGCCGCGTCCCCCGGCAGCACCGCCGTGATCGCAAACACGACCATGGACACGATCAACAAGGTCACGGCCCCGGCGCCGAAACGCCGGGCGATCAACCACAGTGTATTGCCATTCATCGCACTGCCCTCCTCACGCGTCCAACCACACCTGCTCGGCAAACATGTAGCCCATGAAACCGCCCAGCGGGTTGGTGCCGTATCCCTTGACGCGCTGGTCCACGCCGTCAATGTTGCTGATGAACACCGGCACGCCGATACCGCAGTGGTCGTGCACCAGGGTCTGCATGTCGCCATACATTTTGGCGCGCTTGGCGTCATCGGTTTCGCCACGGGCCAGCATCAGCAGCTGGTCGAACTGATCGTTCTGCCAGCCGGATTCGTTCCACGGCGCCTTGGACTGGAAGAACTGCGAGAACATCACGTCGGCATTCGGCCGAGGGTTGATGTTGCCGAAGCTCAACGGGTGCTTCATCCAGTGGTTGGACCAATAGCCGTCGCTCGGCAGGCGGTTCACGTCCAGCTTGAGCCCGGCCTGTTTCGCCGATTGCTGCAACAGCACGGCGATGTCCACCGAACCGGTGGCGGCAGGCGATGCCATGACCGGCATGGTGATGCTTTCCATGCCGGCTTTCTTCAGCAGGAACCTGGCTTTTTCCGGGTCGTAGACCGTCTGCGGCAAGTCGGCGTTGAAGTAACGTGAACCCGGCGCGATCGGGTGGTCGTTGCCCACCACGGCAAACCCACGGAACACCGCAGACTTGACCTGCTCACGGTCGAGCAGCAGCTTCATGGCCTGGGTGAATTCCGGGCTTTTGCCGGGTAACTGGTCCTGGCGAATGATCAAGTCAGTGTAGTTGCCCGACGGCGCATCCACGACCCGGTGCTTGGTACTCGCGGCGATGCGCGTGGTGGAACGCGGGTTGACCTCGTTGATCATGTGCACGTCGCCCGACAGCAACGCGTTGACCCGCGATGGCTCGTCGGCGATGGCAATGAACTCGATCTCGTCGAGGTACGGCAAGCCCGGTTTCCAGTAGTTCTTGTTGCGCACGGCAATCGAGCGCACACCCGGCTTGAACTCACCGACAGTGAACGGGCCGGTGCCGATGCCTTTGTTGAAGTCGGTGGTGCCCTCGGGAACGATCAACAAGTGCGACACGGCGAGGATCGACGGCAACTCGGCGTTGGGCGCGCTAAGGCGAATTTGCACCTCGTTCGGCCCGCTGGCCTTGATCTCGGCGAACTGCTCCATCAGCGGCATGACTTTGGAGCCGGTCAGCGGGTCTTTGTGGCGGTTCAGGGAGAACACCACGTCGGCGGCGGTCAGGGCCTTACCGTTGTGAAAGGTCACGTCTTTGCGCAGGGTGATGGTCCACACCGTGGCGTCGGTATTGTCGATGCGCTCAGCCAGTTCCAGTTGCGGCACCAGGTGCTTATCGAAACGGGTCAGGCCGTTGTAGAACATGTAGTGGCGTGCATAGTCGGTGGACAGCGCGCCCTTGGCCGGGTCGAGGGTGTCGGCGGTGGAGCTGGACATGCCGGCCACGCGGATCTTGCCGCCCGGCTTGCCTTTGCCCTCGGTGGCCGCTTCATCGGCGAACAATTTGCCGGCGGCGCCGAACAGGCTGCCCGCACCAGCGGCGGCGACGCCCGCAACGCCGAGCATTTGCAGGGCATTGCGGCGCGACATGCCACGGTTGAGACTTTCGAACACCCGCAGGCTTTCCTGGCCGGAGATGAGCTCGGGTGTGTTTTTGTTGTCAGTCATAGCAAGGCTACCTGTCGATAATCGGAAGAATCGAGTGCTCACGGATGTCCGGAGCGTCCTGGAAACGCAAACGACGGTCACGCAACAACGGCAACTCAGTGCAAATAGTCCTGGAAACGGTAATAGGCGCCCACGAACGGCAGGAACCAGGGTTTGCCGAAATGCCCGGGAATCGCCGGCCATTCCAGTTCACCCCACGGATTGGCCGCCGCGTTGCCCGCCATGACGTCAGCCATGACCTGGCCCATGTGCACCGACATCTGCACGCCATGGCCGCTGTAGCCCATGGAATGGAACACGCCGCCATGCTGGCCGGCGCGGGGCAGGCGGTCGGACGTCATGTCCACCAGGCCGCCCCAGCAGTAGTCGATCTTCACGTGCGCCAACTGCGGGAACATGTTCAACATCGCCGCCTGCAGCACCTTGCCGCTCTTGGCGTCGGAGACGCTGTCAGACATGGCAAACCGGGCACGCCCGCCAAACAGCAGGCGGTTGTCCGGGGTCAGGCGAAAATAGTTGCCGATCATGCGGCTGGTCACATAGGCGCGGCGCAGCGGCAGCAACTGATCGATCAACGCTTGGGGCAAGACTTCGGTGACAATGACAAAACTGCCCACCGGCACAATGCGCCGACGGTACCAACCGAGGTCGCCATGCTGGCAGGCGCCGGTGGCCAGCAGCACTTGCCCGGCGTGCAGCGAGCCTTTGGCGGTGTTGACCTGATAGCCACCGGCCTGGGCCTTCCAGTCCTTGACGGCAGTGTGCTCGTAGATCATCGCGCCGCGCCGCGCGGCCGCCTCGGCCAGGCCCACCCCGAAGCGACCGACATGCATCTGCACGCCGTTGCGCTGCAACAAGCCGCCGTGGAACTGGGTCGAGTGGACTTCGGCACGGGTCTGTTCGGCGCTGAGCAACGCGACATCGGCATCCACCTCCTGGCGGATCAGCTCACAGGTGCGGGCCAGGCCTTCATAATGCAGGGGCTTGGCCGCCAGCTTGAGCTTGCCGTTGCGCACCAGGTCGCAGGCAATCCCTTCCTGCTCGACCAACGAAACGACGGTCTGCACCGCGCTTTCATAGGCCTGGTAATAGGCGCGCGCCTTGGCGGCACCGAGGCTGGCGTGCAGCCCGGCATAATCCTGGGCCACGCCGGTGTTGCATTGGCCACCGTTGCGCCCCGAGGCCTCGCCGATTACACGGCCGGCGTCGAGCACCACCACACTCGCCCCTTTGCTCGCCAACGCACGCGCCGCCGCCAGGCCAGTGAAGCCACCACCGACCACAGCCACATCGACCTGCCCGGGCAAGCTGCCCAGTTGGGCACCGGTGAACGCCGGTGCGGTGTCGAGCCAATAGGATTCACTGCCCATGCTTTACCCCTTGGTGTGCTGTTACAGACCGACCAACGCTGGCAGCCCACCGATATCGGTGATCTGCTGGTAACCGTAAAACGCATTGCCTGGCACTTCGTGGCCACGGGCAACGAACGCCTTGTTTTTGATCTTCATGTCATGGGCCGGCATCAGGTCATAACGGAAGCTGGAAGACACATGCAAGATGTCGTCCGGACCGCAACCCAGGTTATCGAGCATGAATTCGAAGGCGGCCAGGCGCGGCTTGTAGGCCTGGGCCTGTTCGGCAGTGAATACTTTGTGAAATGGCGCGCCGAGCTTGTCGACGTTGGACATGATCTGGCTGTCGCTGGCATTGGAGAAGATCACCAGGGGAATCTTGTCGGCAATCTTCGACAGGCCGGCCGGCACGTCCGCGTGGGGGCCCCAGGTCGGCACAGCGTCGTAATACAGCTGGCCTTCCTCGCGATACTCGATACCCCAGCGCTTGCAGGTACGGGCCAGGGCGGTCTTGAGAATTTCGTCGTAGGGGCGCCAGTCGCCCATGACCTGGTCGAGGCGATAGGCCGAGAAGTCCTTGACGAATTGGTCCATCTGCTCAGGGGTGATGCGATCGGCGAAGAGCTCGCGGGTCATGGTGCCCATATGAAAGTTGGTCAGCGTACCGTAGCAGTCGAACGTAATGAATTTGGGACGAAGAAAGCTCATGGAGTGCGGTCCTGAAGTTCGTTGAGTGTGACAAGCGTTCACTGCCCTGGCGGCGGCTCCGCCTCGTTGCAGCACAGGTTCATTACACCACTGTGAAATCAGCATATGCCGTCTAAAAAGACCTTCGCTCAATACAAACCACCGTTTTGGTGGCCGGGCTCAGCAGACTTTGCGGTGCGCGCCAGGCTTGGGCAGGGCCTGTGTTTGTGCGCTTTTAGGGGGCTTTTGGGGGCAGAAAGGCTTAAGGACGGGGGTGGGGGCGGCAGAAAGTGTGGCTGGCCGGGATTGCTTGCATGGCCGTGACCGCGCGATGGAGATGTACCCGGAAAACACCCTTGGCATTTGCTGCTGCTCCCCTACCCCAATTAAGTAGTAACTGTGGCCGCGCAACACACAGCCCAAGGAATCTGCCGAATATTCCCGACCCACTTGCCAGCCTATAAAACAGGTGGGATACAAGCACCCTCGTGCTGAACAATACGCTCTATGGAGGCTCGCCATGTCCGCCCTGCCACACCCTGCTTATGTATACCGCCCGATGACCGTGGCCGATTTGCCGGCCGCCCATGCCTTGTCGGTGCAACTCAAATGGCCTCACCGCCTGGAAGACTGGGCCATGTTGCAACGTGTCAGCGACGGTTTCGTGGTGATGGATGGCGAGCGTCTGATCGGCAGCGCCTTCACCTGCCCCCAGGGCGACTACGCCACCATCGGCCTGGTGATCGTCAGCAATGACTACCAGGGCCAGGGCATCGGCCGTCGCTTGATGGAAAAAGCCCTCGCCGCCTGCGATGCGCGCACGCCGGTCCTCAACGCCACCCTCGCCGGCGCCCCGCTGTATACCAGCCAGGGGTTTGTCGAGTTTGGGCGAGTGCAGCAACATCAGGGCCAGGCGTTGGTGCCCGCCCTGCCGGGACTGGCCGATGGCGAAACCTGCCGCGCCCTGCACGCCGACGACCACCCCAGCCTGCTCGCGCTGGCCAAAGCCGCCAGTGGCCTGGACCGCCGCGAAGTACTGCGTGACCTGCAGGTGGAACACGCGGTAGGCATCGAGCGCGATGGCCAGCTACGCGGCTTCGCCCTGCTGCGGCCGTTTGGTCGTGGGCGCTGCATTGGCCCGGTGGTTGCCGAAAACATCGATCAGGCCAAGCACTTGATCGCGGTACTGCTGGCCCAGGTGCCGGATGCCTTTGTCCGCATCGACATTCCCGTCGCCTGCGGCCTCAGCGACTGGCTCGAAAGCACCGGCCTGAAGAACATCGACACCGTCGCGCAGATGGCACTGGGCCCACCGCCCCGTGCCAGCCAAGGCGTACTCCCTTTTGCCCTGATCACCCAGGCGATCGGCTGACTTTCCTCCCGGAGCATTCCCATGTCCTCTCCCCGTATCCTGCTGTTGGCTCGCGCCGACGGCAGCCGCGTTGCCACGTCTTTCAATACCGGTGCCTTGAGCGCGCTGGACCCCTTCGGCGACACCCGCCAACTCGCCTGGCTGGGCGACGATGGCGTGTCCGCAGGGCTGGTGACCTTTAGCGGCGAAGCCGTGATCGAAGACTTCCCCCACAGCGAAACACTGGTGGTGCACGCCGGCCATGTGGTGCTGGGCAGTGCAGAACAGACATTGGAACTGGGGGTCGGCAGCAGCGCCGTGATCGGCCGTGGCACACGCCTTACGGTGCAGGCAAGCGCAGGCAGCCAATGGGCGTTCTGCGCCGTCGACCAAGCCGATGCTCCGGCGCGCCCGGGCCTGACCTCGCTTGCCCCGCATACCTTGCTCAATCCCTCCGCCGCGCCCGAGCCACAGATCCTGATCGGCCCAACCCCACAGTGCCGCGCGTGCAACCTGTTCGACGATGAGGTCACCGAGTTGCGCATTGGCATCTGGGACTCAACGCCCTACGCCCGCCACGGCCGCCCGCACAAACTGCATGAATTGATGCACCTGCTCGAAGGCAGCGTCACGCTGCAAGACGACGAGGGAGTTGCGGTGACGGTCAACCGTGGCGACACGGTATTTGTGGCCAAAGGCGCACCGTGCGCATGGACCAGCACGGTGTACGTACGCAAGGTTTACGCCGTGAAATAAGGCACAAATCAGGCTTTCAGCGCCTCCTCCATAAACGCCACCAATGCCTGGACGCGCGGGCTGCGAAGTTTGCGCGACGGCACCAGCAGGATGATCGGAGCGCTGTCAAAACTCCAATCCGCCAGCACGCGCACCAGGCTGCCGCTGGCTACGGCGTCGCTGACATCCCACTGCGAACGCAACACCAACCCTAAGCCTTGCTCGGCCCAGCGCCGGGCAACGCTGCCATCATTGCTCAGCAACGCCGGCTCCACGCGCAGCGTCTTGCGGCCCTGCCCTTTGCGCAGGTGCCACAGCGTAACGTCCTCATCATTTTCACGAATGCAAATGCAGCGATGGGACGCCAGTTCGTCCGGTGATGACGGTACACCGTGGGCTTGCAGGTAGGCTGGGCTCGCGCATAACCAGCGCTCATTTGGCGTGAGCGACCGCGCCGTCCACAGGCTGTCGTTGAGATGGCCGATGTGAATCACCGCATCGCTGTCATGACGATCAGGCCACGGGGTCTCGCGTAAATCCAGGTGCAGGCACAGCTGGGGGTGCATCCTGGCAAAACGCGCCAACAGCGGTGCGATTCGCTGCCGACCATAGCCAAATGGCGCCGCCAACCTCAAGGTGCCCACCAGCGTTTCATCCTTTTGCCTGAAGGACTCCGGCAGCGCTTCGAGCTGCTCCAGCAGCAGCGCACTTTCTCGCGAGAACCGCTCGCCATCTGCCGTAAGGCTGAGGCGTCGGGCATCGCGATTGGCCAGGGTCAGCCCCAGGAAGGTCTCCAGTTTACGCAGGCGCATGGAGAGCGCCGGCGGAGTGACGTTCAGGGCTCGGGCCGCAGCGCTCAGTGATTCAGAGCGCGCAAGGGTGACGGCCAGACGCAGGTCTTCGATGGAAATCATTCAATTTTACTTAATGATTGATTAGCCATGATTGAACCACAACTTAAGTGCAGCTGAGTAGAGTGCCGCCCATACCCAGTCACTCGAGTTCCGCCATGTCCATGCAGATTGCCTCCCTAGACACACCTGTCGCACTCATCGACCTTACGCGAATGCAGCACAACATCCAGCGTATGCAAGCGCGCATGGGCACCCTTGGCGTACGTTTGCGCCCGCACATCAAAACCAGCAAGTGCTTGCCGGTGATCCAGGCACAGATTGACGCAGGCGCCTGCGGCGTCACGGTTTCCACCCTCAAAGAAGCCGAGCATTGTTTCGCCGCAGGCATCCGCGATGTGTTCTACGCCGTCGCCATAGCCCCGGGCAAATTGCCTCAGGCCCTGGCCCTGCGGCGCAAGGGCTGCAACTTGAGCCTGCTCACCGACAGCGTCTCAGGCGCCCGCGCCATCGTCGCGTTCGCACAGCAACATGACGAACACTTCGACGTCTGGATCGAGATCGATTGCGACGGCCATCGCTCAGGCCTGGCCGCGCAAGACCCTGTGCTGATTGAGGTGGCGCACCTCCTCAACGACGGCGGTATGCGCCTGCGGGGGGTGATGACCCACGCGGGCTCCAGTTACGAGCTGGACACCCTCGAAGCCCTGCAGGCGCTGGCCGAACAGGAACGTGCGCTTTGCGTCAGCGCCGCCCGCACCCTCCGCGAAGCCGGACTGGCGTGCGCCGAGGTCAGTATCGGCTCAACCCCCACGGCCCTCTCGGCCCTGAACCTGGACGGTGTCACCGAAGTGCGGGCGGGCGTGTATGTGTTCTTTGACCTGGTGATGCGCAACATTGGCGTGTGTCAGGCCGACGAGTTGGCACTCAGCGTACTGACCACGGTGATCGGCCATCAGCCGGACAAAGGCTGGATCATCACTGACGCCGGCTGGATGGCCATGAGCCGTGACCGTGGCACACAGCGCCAGCGCCAGGACTTCGGTTATGGCCAAGTGTGTACCGAAGCCGGCGACTGGATCGACGGTGCATTGGTCACGGGCGCCAATCAGGAACATGGCATCGTCACCCTGGGCACCGCCGCCAGTGGCGACCTTGTTACGCGCTTCCCCATTGGCAGCCGGCTGCGCATCCTCCCCAACCACGCCTGCGCCACCGGCGCGCAGTTCCCGGACTATCACGCCGTGGACGCCAAAGGCGGCGTACACATCTGGAGCCGCCTCCATGGCTGGTAATCAATCAGGTTCGAAAAGCCAGGTGCTGATTATCGGTGGCGGCATCATGGGCGCCTCGTCGGCGTTTTTCCTGCGGCGGCGCGGCTGCTCGGTCACGCTGCTGGAACGCGACCAGATCGGTCAGTACGCCAGCGGTGTGAACTTCGGCAACGTGCGCCGCCAGGGCCGCTACCTGGGGCAACTGGAGCTGGCCAATCGATCTTGGGCGTTGTGGAAACGCCTGCCCGAGCTGATCGATGACGACCTGGAGTTCATCCCCAGTGGCCACATGCGCGTGTGCTATCGCGAAGAGGAAATCGCTGAACTTGAGGCCTACGCCGCCGCGCCGGAAGCCGCGCAACTGGACTTGAAAATCTATCGCGGCGCCGAGCTGCACCGGCGCTTTGGTTTCCTCGGCCCGGAGGTGAAAGGCGGCTCCTATGCGCCTCACGATGGTCACGCCAACCCGCGCCTCGCAGCGCCGGCGTTTGCCCGTGCAGCCCGGCGTCTCGGGGCACGAATCGAGGAAAAGACCGAAGTCGCCGACGTGGAAAAGGTCAATGGTTTATTCCACGTCACCACCACCGACGGGCAGTTGTTCGTCGCCGAGCAGCTGTTGATTACCGCCGGTGCCTGGGCTGCCCGCTTGTCCGAGCGCTTTGGTGAGCCGGTACCGCTGGAGCCCAACGGCCCGCAGATGTCGGTCACCGAACCGGTGCCCTACGCCTTGCCGACCGTGATCGGTGTGTTCACCAAAATCAAGGAAGAGGTGATCTACTTACGCCAGATCCCGCGCGGCAATATCATCATCGGCGGCGGCAACCGCTGTACGCCGGACATGATCAACCGACGGGCGTTTTTCAAACCCGAAAGCCTGCTCAACCAGATGCGCCAAATGCGGCGACTGTTACCGGGGGCCGAGAAGCTGAACATCATCCGCGTGTGGAGCGGTATCGAGAGCTACACCCCAGACTCCCTACCGGTGATGGGCCCGAGCGGCAGCGTGGACGGGTTGTTTTATGCCTTCGGTTTCTGTGGGCACGGCTTCCAGCTTGGCCCCGGCGTGGGGGATGTCATGGCCGAGCTGATCAGCACCGGCAGCACCAGCACCTTGATCAGCCCCTTCGATATCCGACGGTTTACCCAACCCTCTGCGGTGCCTGCAAACGCCCCCACTACAGGAAAACTGATATGAGCCACGCCTACGTTTATCGCACAGTCACCGCCGCCGACATGCCCGCCGCCCACGCGCTGTCCGTGCACCTGAAATGGCCTCACCGCGAGGAAGATTGGGCGATGGTGCAACGCACGTCCGAAGGCTTTGTCGCTGAACATGACGGCAAATTAGTGGGCGTGGCATTCGCCTGCCATCAGGGGGCTTATTCCTCCATCGGCCTGGTGATTGTGAGCGAGCAACACCAGGGCAAAGGCATCGGGCGCCAGTTGATGAACCTGTGCCTGGACGCTACGGCCCCACGTACGCCGATCCTCAACGCAACCGAGTCAGGGGCGCCGTTGTACACCAGCCTGGGCTTCGTCGACTTTGCGCGCATTCAGCAACATCAGGGCGTACCGCAAGCTCCGGCACCCATGCCGTTGACCCGGCATGCCCACTGTCGCGTATTGAGCCTGGCTGATTACCCCACGGTGATCGAACTGGCCAATGCCGGCAGCGGCCTGGACCGCACCGAGGTACTCAACGACCTGCTGCCCACTGCCGAGCATGTGGTTGGCATCGAGGTCGAAGGGCAACTCAACGGTTGCGCCCTGCTCCGCCGATTTGGTCGGGGCCATATCATTGGTCCTGTCGTTGCACACAATCAGGAACAGGCCCGACAGTTGATCACTCACCTGCTGCGGTTGATTCCGGGTCAGTTCGTGCGCTTCGACATTCCCACCGCCTGCGGGTTGGCCGACTGGCTGGAAAGCCTGGGGCTGCCATGCATCGACAAAGCGCCGCGAATGGTCTTGGGTGTGCCCCCGCAATCAAGCGGCGGCATCAACCAGTTTGCGCTGGTGACGCAAGCAATCGGCTAGGTCGCAACGTCAGCCTGCCAGATTCAGCAGATTATCCCTTGGAGCGTTGAATAACGGCATCTTCGGGCTGAGACCTTTTGCTAGCTTAGCGAGACACCGGGCCTTGCTGTTCGCAGCGCCTATTGCCGCTCCAGGGAGCCAGTTGGATGACCATACACGTTTCGAACAAAACGTCTCAGCAGCTTTACATCGACGGCAGCTGGGTTTCCCCGACCATTGCCGCCAGTTTGCCGGTGGTCAACCCGGCCAGTGAGGAGGTGGTTGCACAGGTCGCAAGCGGGTCTGCCGAGGATGTGGATCGTGCCGTTGCGGCAGCACGTGCGGCGTTTGCCGGTTGGTCTGCAACGCCCGCGGCGTCCAGGGCGTTGATGCTTGGGAAAATCCACGCGCTTATCCTTGAGCGCAAAGAGCAGCTTGCACAGGCGCTCTCCCTGGAAATGGGCGCCGCCATCGGCTTCGCTCGGGCGATGCAAGTGCCGTTGGCGGCCGAACACGTTCGGGTCGCTCGTGACTTGCTGTCCAGCTATTGCTTCCAGACGGTGGAAGGCGGTACAGCCATCCAGCGCGAACCCATAGGCGTCTGCGGTCTTATCACGCCGTGGAACTGGCCGTTGTATCAGATCACCGCCAAAGTCGCCCCGGCCATCGCTGCCGGTTGCACCGTGGTCTTGAAACCCAGCGAACTGTCGCCGCTGAGCGCCCTGCTGTTTGCACAACTGGTGCATGACGCAGGCCTGCCGCCCGGGGTGTTCAACCTGGTCAATGGAAGCGGTGCCCAGGTTGGCGCAGCCATGGCGGCACATCCGGATATCGACATGATCTCGATCACCGGCTCCAACCGCGCAGGCGCGCTGGTTGCCCAAGCGGCAGCCCCGACGGTGAAACGCGTCACCCAGGAACTGGGGGGCAAATCGCCGAATGTGCTGCTGCCCGACGCCGACTTCGCCAAGGCTGTACCGCTGGGGGTGATGTCCGCATTTCGCAACGTCGGGCAATCGTGCAGCGCGCCGACCCGCATGATCGTGCCAAAAAACCGCTTGGCCGAGGTCGAATCCCTGGCGGCGGCGACCGCAAATGCTCTGATCGTTGGCGACCCGCAATCGGAAGACACGCAACTGGGGCCCATCGCCAACGAAGCCCAGTTCAACCGCGTCCAGGCGATGATCCAGGCAGGCCTCGACGAGGGTGCGAAACTGGTATGCGGTGGGCCTGGGCGTGTGCCGGGCTTTGACAAGGGTTTCTATACCCGCCCCACGGTTTTCTCCGAGGTGACCAGCGCCATGCGCATTGCCCAGGAAGAAATCTTCGGCCCGGTGCTGTGCATCATTGCGTATGAGACGGTGGATGAAGCCGTCGCCATCGCCAACGACACGGTATACGGCCTGGGCGCCCACGTTCAGGGCCACGACTTGACGCAGGCACGTGCCGTGGCGTCGCGTATTCGTGCGGGGCAAGTGCACCTGAACTACCCCGCGTGGAATCCGATGGCGCCGTTTGGTGGCTACAAGCGCTCGGGGAATGGCCGGGAGTATGGCGTGCAGGGGTTTGAGGAGTATCTGGAAACCAAGGCTATTATTGGATTTGGTGAATGAGGCATGGGGCTGTGGTGAGGGAGTAATTTTGCAGGCATGAAAAAGCCCAAGCGTTACCGCTTGGGCTAAGTCATTGAATTATATGGTCGGGACGGAGTGATTCGAACACTCGACCCCTAGCACCCCATGCTAGTGCGCTACCGGACTGCGCTACGCCCCGACTAGGCGTGTTACTGGGTTCGCTTCGCAACGAAGCGATCAGGAATATACCGCAAGCTTTTGAAATGTGGAAGTATTTTAAAAGCCGGAATTACTTCTTCAAAACCACCAGCACATCTTCGAGTTCGGAGATCATCTGGCGGATCATTTGCTTGTATTGGGTGGTGTCGTCTTTGGCTTCATCACCGGACATACGCTGGCGCGCGCCACTGATGGTGAACCCCTGGTCGTACAGCAATGCGCGGATCTGTCGGATCATCAGCACATCCTGGCGCTGATAATACCGACGGTTCCCGGTGCGTTTGACGGGGTTGAGTTGAGGAAACTCCTGCTCCCAATAGCGCAGCACGTGCGGTTTTACCGCACAGAGCTCGCTGACTTCACCAATGGTGAAGTAGCGTTTGCCTGGGATGACGGGCAGTTCGTCGTTATGACTTGGTTCCAGCATAAGCCTCAACTCGGGCCTTCAACTTCTGCCCTGGACGAAAGGTGACCACACGGCGAGCCGTGATCGGGATTTCTTCTCCCGTTTTTGGATTGCGGCCAGGCCGCTGGCGTTTGTCCCGCAGGTCAAAATTGCCGAAACCGGACAATTTGACCTGTTCGTTGTCTTCAAGAGCGTGCCTGATTTCTTCAAAAAACAGCTCGACCAATTCCTTGGCCTCGCGCTTGTTCAGGCCCAGCTCTTCATACAGACGTTCCGCCATCTCAGCTTTCGTCAAAGCCCCCATACGTCACTTCCTTAACGTGGCGTTCAACCTTTGTTCGAGCGAGGTGAGGATATTTTGCGTCGTCGTATTCACCTCATCGTCATTAAGAGTGCGCGATGGATGCTGCCAGGTCAAGCCAACTGCAAGGCTTTTTCTATGCGGATCAATGCCTTTACCCTGATAGACGTCAAATAGCCTGAGGTCTGTCAGCCATTCCCCTGCATTTTCACGGATTACGTCCAGAACAGCACTGGCCGCAATACCTTGATCGGCAATCAACGCCAGATCACGTCGTACTTCAGGGAAACGCGACAACTCGCTGAATTTAGGCATTTTGCCCGAGGCCACTTCAGCCAAGACTAGCTCAAAAACGAAGACTGGACGGTCCAGCCCCAAGGTTTTCGACAGTTCAGGGTGAATCGCGCCAACGAAGCCCACCAGGCGACCTTCACGTTCGATACGTGCAGTCTGGCCCGGGTGCAGCGCCGGGTGTTTGCCAGGGGTGAACGTGAAGGCGTCCAGCGCACCGGCAAAGCCCAGCACCGCTTCCACATCGGCCTTGACGTCGAAGAAGTCGACGGTGTCGCGGCCTTGTGCCCAGCCTTCAGGCAGTCGGCTGCCGCAGACGACGCCAGCCAGCATTGGCTCTTGCTTCAGGCCGTCCAACTGACCGACAAAACGCAGACCACTTTCGAACAGGCGCACACGGTCTTGTTGACGGTTCAGGTTGTGGGAAAGCGCTTTTACCAAACCAGGCCACAACGACGAGCGCATGGCGGCCATGTCGTTGGAGATCGGATTAGCCAGCAACAGCGGCTCGACACCTGGGTTGAACAGTTCGAACTGCTTCGGATCGATGAAGCTGTAGGTCACCGCTTCCTGATAACCACGGGCAACCAGCAGGCGACGCAGTTCCGGCAGGTGTGCACGGGCTTCAGCTTTCGGCTGCGGGGCCAAGCGTGCTTGCGGGTAACGAACCGGCAGGCGGTTGTAGCCGTACAGGCGGGCCAGCTCTTCGATCAGGTCGACTTCCAGGCTGATATCGAAGCGATGGCTTGGCACTTCTACGTGCCACTGCCCTGCTTCACCGGCCGAGATGCCGAGGCCGAGTGCCGACAGCAGGCGCTCGATTTCAACCGGGTCGATCACCAGGCCAAGCATTTGCTCAACGGCCTTGGCACGCAGGACGATCGGTGCAACCGACGGCAGGTGCTGCTCGCTGACGGTTTCGATGATCGGGCCGGCTTCGCCGCCGGTGATTTCCAGCAGCAAGCCAGTGGCGCGCTCCATGGCTTCACGGGCCAGTTGCCAGTCCACGCCACGCTCGTAGCGGTGCGAGGCGTCGGTGTGCAGGCCGTAGGAACGGGCCTTGCCAGCGATGACGATCTGATCGAAGAAGGCACTTTCGAGAAAGATGTCGCGAGTGGTTGCGGACACGCCGCTGTGCTCGCCACCCATCACGCCGGCAATCGCCAGGGCGCGGGAATGGTCAGCAATCACCAGGGTGTCGGCACGCAGGCTGACTTCCTGGCCGTCGAGCAGTACCAGCTTCTCGCCTTCCTCGGCCATGCGCACGCGGATGCCGCCATTGATTTCAGCGAGATCGAAAGCGTGCAGCGGTTGGCCCAGTTCCAGCATCACGTAGTTGGTGATGTCGACGGCAGCATCGATGCTGCGCACTTCCGAACGACGCAGGCGCTCAACCATCCACAGCGGGGTTGGCTTGGACAGGTCGACGTTACGGATCACACGACCCAGGTAACGCGGGCAGGCGTTGGGAGCCAGCACTTCGATCGAACGCACTTCGTCGTGCACGGCAGGTACGGCGGCAACCACCGGACGGCTGACGGTCGCGGCGTACAGAGCGCCGACTTCACGGGCCAGGCCGGCCAGGGACAGGCAGTCGCCGCGGTTCGGGGTCAGGTCGACCTCGATGCTGGCGTCTTCCAGTTCCAGATAAACACGGATGTCCTGACCCACTGGCGCATCGGCCGGCAGTTCCATCAAGCCATCGTTGCCTTCACCGACCTGCAGCTCCGCCTGGGAGCACAGCATGCCGTTGGACTCAACGCCACGCAGCTTGGCCTTCTTGATCTTGAAGTCGCCTGGCAGCTCGGCACCGATCATGGCGAACGGGATTTTCAGGCCCGGGCGCACGTTTGGCGCTCCGCACACGACCTGGAAAGTTTCCGCGCCATTGCTGACCTGGCACACACGCAATTTGTCAGCATCCGGGTGTTGCTCGGTGCTCAGCACTTCGCCCACTACCACGCCACTGAAAACACCGGCGGCCGGCGTCACGCTATCGACCTCGAGGCCGGCCATCGACAGACGAGCAACCAGCTCGTCGCGACTTACCTGCGGGCTTACCCAGCCACGCAGCCATTGTTCACTGAATTTCATCCTGCTCTCCTAAAGATCCGTTACGACTAGCGAAATTGCGCGAGGAACCGCAAGTCGTTGTCGAAGAACAGACGCAAGTCGTTCACGCCGTAACGCAGCATGGCCAGACGCTCAACGCCCATGCCGAAGGCAAAGCCCGAAAATTCTTCCGGGTCGATCCCGGACATGCGCAGCACGTTGGGGTGAACCATGCCGCAACCCATCACTTCCAGCCAGCCGGTCTGTTTGCAGACGCGGCAGCCTTTACCGCTGCACATCACGCATTCCATATCGACTTCAGCGGATGGCTCGGTGAACGGGAAGAACGAGGGACGGAAACGCACCGCCAGCTCCTTCTCGAAGAACACCCGCAGGAACTCTTCGATGGTGCCTTTGAGGTCGGCGAAGTTGATGTCGCGATCAACCAGCAGGCCTTCGACCTGGTGGAACATCGGCGAGTGGGTGATATCGGAGTCGCTGCGATACACACGGCCTGGGCAGACGATGCGGATCGGCGGCTTCTGCGATTCCATGGTGCGGACCTGTACCGGCGAGGTATGGGTGCGCAGCAGCATGTTCGCGTTGAAATAGAAGGTGTCATGCATCGACCGGGCCGGGTGGTGGCCTGGGATGTTGAGCGCCTCGAAGTTGTGATAGTCGTCTTCGACCTCAGGGCCTTCGGCAATGCCGTAGCCGATGTGGGTGAAGAACTGCTCGATACGTTCCAGAGTCCGGGTAATCGGATGCAGGCCGCCCGAGGTCTGGCCACGGCCAGGCAGGGTCACGTCAATGGATTCGGCGGCGAGCCTGGCCGCAAGATCGGCCTCCTCGAGCGACGCCTTGCGCGCATTGAGAACCTCTGTAACACGCTCCTTGGCCACGTTGATCAACGCACCGACTTGCGGACGCTCTTCAGCCGGCAAATTCCCCAGGGTCTTCATCACCTGAGTCAATTCACCCTTTTTGCCAAGGTAGTGAACCCGGATTTGCTCCAGGGCATTGATATCTTCTGCGCTTTGCACAGCCTCTAGTGCTTGAGAGACCAGCGCATCCAGGTTTTCCATGTACAGACTCCAGATACAAAATAGGGGAAGAGCTTGAAGGCTCTTCCCCTATTTAAGACGTTTAACACCTTGGGCCGCGGAAGCGACCCAGGGTGACTGTCGGGGGTACTTAAGCCAAGGTGGCTTTAGCTTTCTCGACAATCGCAGCAAACGCCGCTTTTTCGTTCACTGCCAGATCAGCCAGAACCTTACGGTCGATCTCGATGGACGCTTTTTTCAGGCCAGCGATGAAACGGCTGTAGGACAGACCGTTAACACGTGCACCAGCATTGATACGAGCGATCCACAGAGCGCGGAACTGACGTTTTTTCTGACGACGGTCACGGTAGGCGTATTGGCCAGCCTTGATAACCGCTTGCTTGGCAACACGGAATACGCGTGAACGCGCGCCGTAGTAGCCTTTAGCAAGTTTCAGAATTTTCTTGTGGCGCTTACGCGCCATGACGCCACGCTTTACACGAGCCATGAGTTACTTCCTCTATTCTTGACTAAAATTAACGAAGGCGCAGCATGCGCTCGACTTTTGCAACGTCAGACGGATGCAGCAAGCTGCTACCGCGCAGTTGACGCTTACGCTTGGTCGACATTTTAGTCAGGATGTGGCTCTTGAAAGCGTGCTTGTGCTTGATACCGTTAGCAGTTTTCAGAAACCGCTTAGCAGCACCACTTTTAGTTTTCATCTTTGGCATGTTCGGTACTCCGCATTCAGTTGATAAACATAATCAGAAGGCCTGCCGTGCCCTATTGATTACTTCTTCTTTTTCGGGGCGATGACCATAATAAGCTGGCGTCCTTCCATCTTAGGATGCTGTTCGACCGAACCGTACTCGAGCAGGTCAGCTTCAACCCGCTTGAGGAGTTCCATCCCCAGCTCCTGGTGGGCCATCTCACGGCCGCGGAATCGCAAGGATACCTTGGCCCTGTCCCCATCACTCAGGAAACGTACCAGGTTGCGCAGTTTTACCTGGTAATCCCCTTCCTCCGTCCCTGGACGAAACTTGATTTCTTTTACTTGAATCTGCTTCTGGTTCTTCTTCGCCGCGGCAATCTGCTTCTTCTTCTCGAAGATCGACTTGCCGTAGTCCATCACCCGGCAAACGGGTGGGATTGCATCGGCGGAGATTTCCACCAGGTCCAATTTGGACTCTTCAGCAATACGAAGCGCTTCATCAATCGAGACGATGCCAATCTGCTCGCCGTCAGCGCCAATTAACCGAACCTCGCGTGCCGAGATATTCTCGTTGATCGGGGCTTTCGGTGCAGCTCGTTTATCTTGTCTCATTTCACGCTTAATAATAATTACTCCGAATCTGGGCGACCACGCCGGGAAACCGCTTGCGCGAGGAACTCAGCGAACTGGGCGACGGGCATCGAGCCCAGGTCAGCACCTTCACGAGTACGCACAGCGACAGTCTGCATCTCGACTTCCCGATCTCCGATAACCAAAAGATAGGGAACCTTGAGCAAAGTATGCTCGCGGATTTTAAAGCCGATCTTTTCATTTCTCAAGTCGGACTTGGCACGAAATCCGCTTTCATTGAGAGTTTTTTCAACTTCAGCGGCAAAATCTGCCTGTTTATCAGTGATATTCATGATCACTGCCTGGGTCGGAGCCAGCCACGCAGGGAATGCACCCTCGTAGTGCTCGATCAGGATCCCGACGAACCGTTCGAACGAGCCGAGGATCGCCCGGTGCAGCATAACCGGGTGTTTACGGCTGTTGTCTTCGGAGACGTATTCGGCTCCCAGACGGATCGGCAGGTTAAAATCGAGCTGCAGGGTACCACACTGCCAGACGCGGCCAAGGCAATCTTTCAGCGAGAACTCGATCTTCGGACCGTAAAACGCGCCCTCGCCCGGCTGCAGGTCGTACGCAAGCCCCGCACTGTCCAGTGCTGCGGCCAGTGCTGCTTCGGCGCGATCCCACAGCTCGTCGGAACCCACGCGTTTTTCCGGACGAGTGGACAGCTTCATTTCGACTTCGGTAAAGCCGAAATCGCGATACACGTCCATGGTCAGCTTGATGAACGCGGCGGATTCGGCCTGCATCTGCTCTTCGGTGCAGAAGATGTGGGCGTCATCCTGAGTGAAGCCACGTACACGCATGATGCCGTGCAGTGCACCCGATGGCTCGTTACGGTGGCAGGCACCGAACTCGGCCAGGCGCATCGGCAACTCGCGGTAGCTCTTCAGGCCCTGGTTGAACACCTGTACGTGGCACGGGCAGTTCATCGGCTTGATGGCGTAGTCGCGGTTTTCCGACTGAGTCGTGAACATGTTGTCGGCGTAGTTGGCCCAGTGCCCGGATTTCTCCCACAGGCTGCGGTCAACGACTTGCGGCGTCTTGATCTCGAGGTAGCCGTTGTCGCGCTGAACCTTGCGCATGTACTGCTCAAGCACCTGGTACAGGGTCCAGCCGTTCGGGTGCCAGAACACCATGCCCGGCGCTTCTTCCTGAAGGTGGAACAGGTTCAGGCGCTTGCCGATCTTGCGATGGTCGCGTTTTTCGGCTTCTTCGATGCGCTGGATGTAGGCGGCCAGCTGCTTCTTTTCGGCCCAGGCAGTGCCGTAGATCCGCTGCAGTTGTTCATTCTTCGCGTCACCGCGCCAGTAGGCACCGGACAGCTTGGTCAGCTTGAACGACTTGAGGAAGCGCGTGTTCGGCACGTGCGGACCACGGCACATGTCGACGTATTCTTCGTGGTAATACAGGCCCATGGCCTGCTCATCCGGCATGTCCTCCACCAGACGCAGCTTGTAGTCTTCGCCGCGGGCGGTGAACACGTCGATCACTTCGGCGCGCGGAGTGACTTTCTTGATGACGTCGTAATCTTTTTCGATCAGCGCATGCATGCGCTGCTCGATGGCCGCCAGGTCGTCCGGAGTGAAAGGACGCTCATAGGCGATGTCGTAATAGAAGCCTTCGTCGATGACCGGGCCGATGACCATCTTGGCGGTTGGGTACAGCTGCTTGACCGCATGGCCAATCAGGTGCGCGCAAGAGTGGCGAATGATCTCCAGCCCCTCTTGATCCTTGGGCGTAATGATTTGCAGGCTGGCATCGCCGGTGATCAGGTCGCTGGCGTCAACCAGCTTGCCGTCGACCTTGCCGGCCACGGTGGCCTTGGCCAGGCCAGCACCAATGGATGCGGCGACCTCGGCTACGGAAACCGAATGATCGAATGAACGTTGACTGCCGTCGGGAAGAGTAATAGTTGGCATGGCGCCTCCTCTCCTAGTGGTGACCCCTACCAAAGGTCACGTGGGTTGGGATGAGCCAGTACAAGATCCAACACCAGGCCGTTCAATGATGAACGCCTGCCTTACAGCGGCAGGAGCCTTTCGGCCAACCGGTAATCGAACCAGAGTGACTGGAGTTAAACAAAAAAGACCTTGGCAAGGCGGCATAGGCGCGCCGGAAAATAGCCAAGCGAAAGATGCTAGCACAGATGAACGGTCATGGCGCCGGCGCCGCTTAATGAAACGCAAATTCCCGGCTTTTAGGGGCAAAAGTGAACTTGAACTGTACGGCGAGCCTCAAACACACCGAGAATCACCGTTCGTCCATGACTCCAGGAGCATTTCATTATGCGTTTTACCTCGACTTTCGCCCTTGCTGCATCCCTGACCCTCATGTCCCTGGGTGCGCACGCCGCAGCCCCGTCGAACTGGCCTGCCGGTGCACGGGACAGCTTCATCAAGGATTGCAGTGCAGCCGCCCAGCAAAGCGTTGATGCCAAAACCGCCAAAGACCATTGCGAATGTGGCGCGGACAAGATCAATGCCGAATTGAGCAGTGCCGAGATCAAGGAACTCATGACCAACCAGAACGCAGATCCCGCGCTGAAAAACAAAGCTGTCGCGGCTATTTCGTCCTGCAAAGTCGTGAAGAAAAAGTAATTTTTACACCCTGCCAGACCGGCTAAAGGACCAAAAATCGCCCTGAAAACTGCCATTTCTCACAAATTACGCAGCTTTTACGGCTTTTTTTGCTAGCTGATATTTCGCTTAAAAGCCCCGTAGATCGGGGCTCTCAGCCAACCAAGGCATGAAACGCAACGCGATTGGATAGCAAACAATGCCTTGGGGGGGCTCCCAAGCCGAACATTTCGACTATGATAGCTCGGTGTGCCCAGTTGGCCTGAGCAGCACAGCACTACTGAAAATATATGTTTCTTGGAGATACACCATGTCTAATCGCCAAACCGGCACCGTTAAATGGTTCAACGATGAAAAAGGCTTCGGCTTCATCACTCCTCAAGGTGGCGGTGACGACCTGTTCGTACACTTCAAAGCTATCGAAAGCGACGGTTTCAAAAGCCTGAAAGAAGGCCAAACCGTTTCCTTCGTGGCTGAGAAAGGCCAAAAGGGTATGCAAGCTGCACAGGTTCGCCCAGAGTAATTCTGCGCCGAACTAAAAAAACCCCGTCCATGTGACGGGGTTTTTTATGGCCTGGAGAAAAGCGCTGAAGCCATCAGCCGCAATTGACGCGATTGATCACCAGGTTGTCATCGGTATTGAGGTTCAGGCGATCGGAGCGGTATTCCAGCGTGACCATGTCGTCTGGCTTGAGAATACGGGCGTTCTGCGCACCGGCGCGGCTACGGGCCTGTTCCAGCAGTTGCGGCGAAGCCTTCTGGCCGATTGCGAACTCGGCAGCCTTCGCCTCACAGCGGCTATGACCAGCATCGGTCACGGCAGTGTCTTTGGCTGGCTCAGAGGTACCCGGGGTGCTGCAACCCGTCAAGACAAGCGCAGCCAACAAAGTACCGAATGATGCGAGCTTCCAAGGCATGAAGCCTCCTTTGAGAAAAAACAGACAGAGATCGTGCGACCGTGGTTTGGCCGATTGGTTTCAGAATTGTCACAATTGGCTGCAGGCCAGTCTGCCTGAGTCGGCGCCTGGCGCTGGCGAATCAATCGTCACCAAATATGAACGCACTCAGTAGATGTCGATGTAATCAAACGGCGGTTTTGGCCAGTTCTGCTTGAGCGCGTTGAAAATCTGCATCACCCACACTTCATCGCTGGCCGCGACGTTACCGACATAACCGGAACCCGCCGCCCAGGTCTCCAGGCGAAATAGCAGCCCGTCAATATCAACGCCGCCCACCACTCCCGAAGAGATGTAGGCAATGCCGGCCTTGGTGACGCGCAATTGGGTGTGAACGTTGTCACTGGCGCTGGCAAGTAACTGCCTCACCGCGTCCAGCGTCAGGTTCTCGGAGTTGTTCAAATCGATCTGCACGCGGTTTGCCCTGACCATTAAACGGGCAGACAGTGTCGCACAGCCCTCCCCTCATGCCTAAGTAGCAGTGCCAAACGCTGCGCAAAATGGTTAACTCCACACGCCAGATAACGCACCAACCGCCTTTCAGCCTCGCGAGACACCCATGACCATCGTCACGATCCACGCCGACATCAAAGCCAAGTGGCCCCACGGGCAAAGCTCCTACAGCCCGGGCAGCCCGGAGGAGTTGGCAATCATCGGTATCGACCTGCTGGTCAAGGAACTGGGGACTCAGGCCGCGCAGGCATTTATCGGCCAGGTATTCGAGAAATACCCGGCCGATCACATGGGGGCACCAGACCCCGAGCGCGAATAAGACCCGGCCAACGAACGTCGGCCGGTAAAGCGCTTACTTCAGACGGCCAAGGCGTTCGGTCAGCAGATCGAAGAAGCCCTGGGCATCGCCGTTTTCAACCCAGAACGCGTTCTTCGGTTGTTTCAAGCCGTCGTACCAGTCGACGATGGTCTGGCCGAAGGTCGGGCCCTCACGGCTGTCCACCACCACATTGACCTCACGGCCGCTGAACAGAGAAGGCTTGAGCAGGTAGGCAATGACGGTAGCGTCATGCACCGGGCCACCCGGGATGCCGTAGTGCTCCATATCACCTTTGACGTATTCATTGAGAATATCGCCCACCACCTTGCTCGCGTTGTTGTTCAGCGCAGCGATTTGCTTCAGGCGTGCATCACTGGTCAGGACCTTGTGGGTCACGTCCAATGGCAGGTAAGTCAGCTTGACGCCACTTTTGAGCACGATCTCGGCCGCGATCGGATCCGCGAACAGGTTGAACTCGGCCACCGGCGTGATATTGCCGCCGTTGAAGTGCGCGCCGCCCATCACCACCACTTCCTTGATGCCTTGCGTGATCTCCGGTGCCTGGGTCAACGCCAGCGCCAGGTTGGTCTGTGGACCGAGCATGGCAATGGTGATGCTGTGGGGCTTGGCGGTGCTCAGGGTCTTGATCAGATAATCAACGGCATTGGCTTCAGCCAGGCCTTTTTTCGGCTCATGCACGGTGACACCGGAGATGCCTTCCTTGCCGTGGATGTTTTCGGCGTAGATCGGCGTGCGCAGCATCGGTTTCGGTGCACCGGCGTATACCGGGATGTCCTCGCGCCCTGCCCACTCACGAGCCAGGCGCGCATTGCGGGAGGTCTTGTCCAGGCGCACGTTACCGGCAACGGTAGTCAGCGCGCGGATGCTCAGTTCATCGGGCGAAGCCATGGCGAACAGCAAGGCCACCACATCGTCCGCGCCGGGGTCGGTATCGATGATCAGGTCGATTTTTTCCGCCCCGTGGGCGCTTGCAGCAGTCAGGAAGGACAAAAGCAGCACACTCCGGAAAAGGTGTCGCAGGGTTTGGGTACCACGTTGCATGACGCACTCCTTGTCGTTGGGAATTCTAGAACGTTACGCCGGAGACCAGCGCGATATTGCAGTAAGGCTGGCACTCACCGGTGCGCACCACCGCCCTTGCCTTGCGGCTGAGTTGCTTGAACTCTTCATGGCTGAGCAGGCGGCGCTCGCCGAGGGCGGCCTGTTCGGTCAGGGTATTGAGATCAGCCAGAGCCGGCGGTTGCTTGAGCAGGATTTCTTCCGCGAGCACGTGGCTTTCCACCTGCATTTCGCTGAGAACAATGCGCAAGGTGCTGACAAAATCCGGGATGCCTTTGGTCAGCGCCAGGTCGATCAGCTCAACACCGGGCGGCACCGGCAGGCCGGCATCACCGATCACCAGAATGTCGCCATGGCCAAGGGACGCAATCACCCGCGACAGCGCGATATTAAGCAAGGGAGTCTTTTTCATGAGGGCACAAAACCTTGGACGTCATGCAATGTAGGAATGGAGGGCTGCGCACCCGCACGGGTGACCGACAGCGCAGCAGCCACCTGGCCAAAACGAATGGCCTCGGCCTCGCTTTTACCGCTGGCCAGCGCTGCCGCAAAACCACCGACGAAGGTGTCACCGGCAGCCGTGGTATCGACCGCCTTGACCTTGGGCGCCACCAGGTGTTCAAAGCCCTGGCCATCGGCAAACAATGCGCCCTCGGAGCCGAGGGTAATGATGACTTTGCCGGCACCGGCCTTGATCAGGCGCGTGGCGGCGACCTTGGCGCTGTCCAGTGAATCCACCACCACGCCGCTCAAGGCCGACGCTTCGCTTTCGTTGGGAATCAGGTAATCGATGACGGCGTACCAATCTTCAGGCAGCGGGCCGCTGGCCGGTGCCGGGTTGAGGATCACCGTCTTGCCCAGTTCGCGACCGCGCTTGAGGGCATGGCCGACAGTGTCCATCGGCGTCTCAAGCTGGCAGACAATCACGTCGGCAGCCTGCAGCACGCTGTCGAAGGTCTGTAATTTGGCCGGGGTCAACTCGCCATTGCTACCGGCGACGATAACGATCGCATTCTGGCTGCTGTCGTCCACCACGATCAGCGCCACACCGCTGGAACCGTCGACGGTGCTGACGGCCTGGCAATCGATGCCTTCCACCAACAATGCGTCGCGTAATTGCGCGCCATAGGCATCGGTACCCACGCAGCCGACCATCGCGACTTCGGCCCCAAGACGCGCCGAAGCGACCGCCTGGTTTGCGCCCTTGCCGCCGGGGACGGTGGAAAACGATTGGCCGATCAGGGTTTCACCGGCGCGGGGCAGCCGGCTGGCCCGGGTGACCAGGTCCATGTTCAGGCTGCCTATTACCACTACTTTTGCTGGCATACATCAGTACTCATCAATTCGGTTCAGCGGTATTGGGCGAACACACCGGCCAGTGGCGCCGTTGACTCGCGCAGGACAATACTCGGCGTCACGATGCGTTGATCGATCGGCAATTGGGGTGTCGCAATTCGTCGCAGTAAAATCTCGGCCGCCATCTCTCCCAGTTGCAGGATCGACTGGCCCACCGTGGTCAGCGCCGGGTACACGTACTGGCTCATTTGAATATCATCGAACCCGATCACCGACAGCTCGCCGGGCACGCGGATATTACGTTCGGCAGCCGCGCGCAATACGCCGAAGCCGATCATGTCGTTGCCGGCAAAAATCGCGCTGGGGGGATTATCCGCCAGCAATTGCGCTGCCGCCGCGTAACCACCGGTGCTGGTGAAGTCACTCTCCAGCACACGGCCGGCCGGCACTTCGAGCCCGGCCTCAGCCAGGGCGCGGTAATAACCCGCCATACGCATCTGCGCCACGCGGGTATGGCTCGGGCCACCAATGCAGGCAATGTCGCGGTGCCCCAAATCCAACAGGTGACGGGTCGCCAGGTAGGCGCCGTGTTCGTGGTCGATGCGCACCAGGTCCACATCGATCCCGTCCAGCGCGCGGTCGACGATGACCATCGGCGTACGCACCGCTTTCAGGCCCGTTGCCAGGCCGCTGTCGTCACCGCCCACGGAGGTCACGATCAGACCGTCAATGCGTTTCTCCAGCAGCACCCTCAGGTAGCTGCGCTGCTTTTCGGCATTATCGTCGGAGTTGCAGAGGATCACGCAATAGCCATTACGCTCGCAGTAATCCTCGATGCCTCGGGCCAGCTCCGCAAAATACGGGTTGAGGCTGTTGGGCACCAGCAGGCCGATGGTCGCGGTGGTCTTGGCTTTCAGCGACCGCGCGACCGCACTGGGCACGTAGTCGAGCTGCTTGATAGCCGCTTCGACCTTGATCCGTACCGGCTCGCTGACCGGGCGCGTCTTGTTCACCACATGGGACACCGTGGTGTAGGAAATCCCCGCAAGCGCCGCCACATCCTTGATCGTTGCCATGGCTCAGGCTCGCCGACTGGCGCGCTGGCTGCGGTAAGTATCCAGCACCACCGCGATCACGATCACGGCACCGGTGATGATACGTTTGGTCGGCTCGGTGGCGCCAATCTGCGCCAGCCCTGCCGCGAGTACCGAGATGATCAGCACGCCGAAGAAGGTACTGATCACCGAACCTCGCCCGCCCATCAGGCTGGTACCGCCGATGACCACAGCAGCGATAACTTGCAGCTCCAGGCCGGAACCGGCGTTTGGATCCGCCGCTTCCAGGCGCGAAATCTGGAACAGTGCCGCCACGCCGGCCAGCAGGCCCATCAGGCTGAACACCAGGATTTTGTAGGGTTTTGGATTGATGCCCGCCAGACGCACGGCCTCTTCGTTGGTGCCGATGCCGATCAGGTAGCGACCGAACACAGTACGCGTCAGCACAAGCTGCGCGGCGATGATCACCAGCAACGCGATGATGAACGAAGGCGAAATCCCGAAGGCCACCGGGTTGGACAGCCAGGCAAACGAATCACCAATGTATGCAGTGCGCGAGCCGGTCATCTGGTACGCCACGCCGCGGGCCATTTCCAGCACGCCCAGGGACACGATGAACGACGGGATGCGCCACGCCACGGTGATGGAGCCGGTAATGGTGCCGGCCAACGCGGCGCAGCCCATGCCCAGTATGGCTGCCGGCAACACGCTCCATCCCCAGCCGAGAATCGCCACGCTGACGGCCGAGGCGGCCAGGGCCAACACCGACCCCACCGATAGGTCGATGCCGCCGATGATCAGCACGAAAGTCATGCCCACCGCCAATACCATCAGGTCGGGAATCTGGTTGGCCAGGGTGCTGAAGGTGTCGTACGAGAGGAAGTGATCGCTCAGGAACGAGAACAACGCGATCATCGCCAGCAAAGCACCGGCCAAACCCAGGTAAGTGCCCAGGCCGTAGAAGTTGCCGCCATGTTTTGCGGGGGAAGAAGTGGTTTTCATGGGGTATTCCTAGGCGCTGCGTCGTTGAGCAGCGCATCACGTTTCTGATAGCCGGCAAAAGCAGCGGCAAGCAATTCGTCCTGGGTCCAGCTGTCACGCTCGAAAGTCTCGATCAGGCGCCCGGCGGAAAGCACACCGATGCGGTCGCAGATCAGCATCAACTCACGCAGGTCGCTGGACACCACCACCAACGCCTTGCCCTGGCGGGTCAGGTCGCCGAGCAACGCATAAATATCGAATTTGGCGCCAACGTCGATGCCCCGGGTCGGCTCATCGAACAGCATCACCGCGCAGTCGCGCTCCAGCCAGCGGCCAATCACCACCTTCTGCTGGTTACCGCCCGAAAGCTCCGACACCAACTGCGCCGGGCTGGAACTGCGGATGCGCATGGCGTCGACCTGGCGCTTGGCCAAGGCGGTTTCGTCACGACTGTTCATCAGGCCAGCGCTGGAGACCTTCGGCATGTTGCCCAAGGCAATATTGGCGCCGATGGATTGAGTCAGCAGCAGGCCTTCGCCCTTGCGGTCCTCGGTGATCAGGGCGATACCATGACCCACCGCGTCGGCAGGCGAACGAATGCTGACGACTTGCGCGGGGGTGCCCAGGGCCACGGTGCCGCTGTCAGCGATATCGGCACCGAAGATCAGGCGCAGCAATTCTGTACGGCCAGCACCGATCAAGCCGGAGATGCCGTAGATTTCGCCGGCACGCACTTCAAAGGACACGTCGCGGACCTTGTCCGAGCGGGTCAGGCCTGTGACCGTCAACAGCGGCTCGCCGATGGTGCGCGGACCCAGGTCGATTTTCTCGCCCAGTTCACGGCCCACCATCAGGGTGACCAGTTGCTCACTGTTGTAGTTGGCCATCGGCTCGACACACACCAGCTTGCCGTCACGCAGTACCGCAATGCGCTGGGCGACACGGGCAAGCTCTTCGAGCCGGTGGGAAATATAGATAATCGCCACGCCCCGGGCCTGCAGGCGGATGATTTGTTCAAACAGCATCTCGACTTCACGGGCGGTCAACATCGCCGTGGGTTCGTCGAGGATCAAGACGTGGCAATCGCCGATCAGGTTGCGGGCAATTTCGACCATCTGTTGGTGGCCGATGCCGAGGCTGCCGACCAGGGTATCCGGGTCGATGGCGTCCAGGCCAACCTGGGCCATGGCTTCAATCGCGGCCTTGCGCAGTTGCTTGCGGCTGATCCAGCCACCGTGGCTGGGCAGGTTATCGAGGAACAGGTTTTCGGCGACCGTCAGGGTCGGCAGCAGGTTGAGTTCCTGCATGACCATGCGGATGCCCTGCTCTTCAGCCTGGGTCCGGCTGCCCGGCGTGTAGGCCTGGCCATTGAACTGCATCTGGCCGTCGGTCGGCGTGACCAGCCCGCCGATGATTTTCGACAGGGTGCTTTTCCCCGCGCCATTTTCACCGGTAAGCGCCAACACTTCCCCACGATTGAGCGTCAGGGTGATGTCGGACAGAACCGGTTGGGCATAGGTCTTGCCGATACCGCTGACCGAGAGGACAGCGTTCGGTGCGGAAGATGACATAGGAACGTCTCCAGGCGTCCGCTCGAGTGAGCGGACGCTGTTTGGTGCTGCCGGGGAATTACTTCTTGAGGACGAGTTCGACCGGGGTTTCGATTACGCCGTCTTTGGCGTCGACTTTTTCACCCTTGACCAGCTTGAGCGCGTTCTGGATACCGAACACCGCTTGCTGGGCAGCTGCCTGGTCGGCGGTCGCCAATACGCGGCCGTCCTGCAGCATGGGTTTAATGGCTTCGATGTTGTCGTAGCCCACGACCAACACCTTGCCGGCCTTGCCTGCCGCACGTACGGCAGAGACAGCGCCCAGCGCCATGTTGTCGTTACCGGCCAACAGCGCCTTGAGGTCCGGGTATTCGCTCAGCATGGCGGATGCGACTTTCTGACCCTGGTCGATTTCCCAGTTACCCGACTGGGTGGAGACGATCTTCATGCCGGCGGCGTCCATCGCATCTTTGTAGCCTGCGGTACGCTGTTGGGCGTTGGTGGTGGTCGGCACACCTTCAATGATGCCGACCTTGTCACCCGCAGCCAACTGCTTGGCCAGATAGTCGCCCACCAGCTTGGACCCTTTGCGGTTGTCCGGGCCTACAAACGGGATATCGAGGTTTTTGCTTTTCAGCACTTGCGGATCAAGGCGGTTGTCGATGTTGACGACCTTGATGCCTGCATCGGAGGCTTTCTTCAGCACAGTGACCAACGCCTTGGAGTCCGCAGGCGCGATCACGATGGCGTTTACTTTGGCGAGGATCATCTGGTTGACGATATCGATCTGCGCACTGGTGTCGGTTTCGTTCTTGATCCCGTTGGTGATCATGTCGAAATCGGCGGCGTGTTCTTTCTGGTAGGACTTGGCGCCGTCCTGCATGGTGACGAAGAATTCGTTGGCGAGGGATTTCATGACCAGGCCGACCTTGGGTTTGGCGGTGGTCTCGGCAGCAAATGCAGAGGAAAGAGGCAGGGCAGCGGATGCGGCAGCAAGCACAGCGACAGCAAGAAGACGTCCAGCGAATGGCAGCTTCATGGGTTCACTCCGATCTTATGATTATTGTGAGCAACGCTTGCACCGAAGAACGCTTCGGCAGCCATCCCACCCGGGCGACTGATACGAGCTTTCACGACACGCCAAGAGCAGCCCGTGAAACATCTCGCAAACGTTTGCGTTAGATCAAACTATGAGAAGCTTGTCGGGATTTGTCAACGGGAGAAAACAGCCTTTTGATGAATCCGCTCTACGCCCTGCCCTCGCAGCCATTGGCTGTCCTCCCTAAACATCGGTGCCCCTTGATCGTTCTCTGAAACGACAGGTCGCGATGTGCCTTCTGCGTTTAAAACCAAACTTTTCCGTCATCCTTTTCGGACAACCGAACATTCGCACGCCGTTTTGTTCGGAAAGCCGGACAAAAGACGAAGTCCCTTGCTTAAAAATCAAATAAATATAGATATAAATCAATAGGTTAAATTCTATTACCAAACAAAATACCGCTGGTACAAATCCTGCTCTTACTCAGCACCTCGTGGCGCTCAGAACCGCCCGGGTGTTTCTAGATGAACCTGCATCAGCACTCATCAAAAACTAGAGAGAAGAATAATGAAATCTGCGTTGAAAACTTTCGTCCCGGGCGCGTTAGCCCTCCTGCTGTTGTTCCCTGTTGCCGCTCAGGCAAAAGAAGCTGAAACCCAGCAAAAACTGTCCAACGTGGTGATCCTTGCCACCGGCGGCACCATCGCCGGCGCTGGCGCCAGCGCGGCCAATAGCGCGACCTACCAGGCCGCCAAAGTCGGCATCGAGCAACTGATCGCCGGTGTTCCTGAGCTTAGTCAGATCGCCAATGTACGCGGCGAGCAAGTGTTGCAAATTGCCTCCGAAAGCATCACCAACGAAAACCTCCTGCAACTGGGTCGCCGCGTCGCCGAGCTGGCCGACAGCAAGGACGTCGACGGCATCGTGATCACCCACGGTACCGACACTCTGGAAGAGACTGCCTACTTCCTCAACCTGGTGGAAAAAACCGACAAGCCAATCGTCGTGGTCGGCTCGATGCGCCCAGGCACCGCCATGTCGGCTGACGGCATGCTCAACCTGTACAACGCCGTTGCCGTCGCCGGCAGTAAAGACGCCCGCGGCAAAGGCGTGCTGGTCACCATGAACGACGAGATCCAGTCGGGTCGCGACGTCAGCAAAATGATCAACATCAAGACTGAAGCGTTCAAGAGCCCATGGGGCCCGCTGGGCATGGTGGTGGAAGGCAAATCCTACTGGTTCCGCCTGCCAGCCAAGCGCCACACCATGAACTCGGAATTCGACATCAAGACCATCAAAAGTCTGCCGGACGTCGAAATCGCCTACTCCTATGGCAACGTAAGCGACACCGCCTACAAGGCCCTGGCCCAGGCCGGCGCGAAAGCCATCATCCACGCCGGTACCGGCAATGGCTCGGTATCGTCCAAGGTGGTGCCAGCCCTGCAGGAACTGCGCAAGCAAGGCGTGCAGATCATTCGTTCTTCCCACGTGAATGCCGGCGGTTTCGTTCTGCGTAACGCCGAACAGCCTGACGACAAATACGACTGGGTAGTTGCCCATGATCTGAACCCGCAGAAAGCCCGCATCCTGGCCATGGTCGCCCTGACCAAGACCCAGGACAGCAAGGAACTGCAACGGATGTTCTGGGAATATTGATCGCTCCCAGGCCCGGCCGGTAACGGTTGGGCCATCCCGCTCGTGGCGCACCGCGAGCGGGTCCAAATTCCCCCGCTTTACCCCCCGCGCAATAAACCCTTGAGAAACAAGGCCCTCCTACACCAAATCGGCAAAACCACTGTCAGAAGAACTTCTTGGATTTTAAGCAGTTGCGAAATTGCCCACAGTTAAATACTGTATGCACGTACAGCCTAATAAGGAATACTCCGTGGCAAACCCCTCTTCCGCAGCACCAGCAGCGCCTGACGCCTACCAACGCCTGGCCGTTCGCGTGCAAAAAATCATCAATTCCACCAACGCCCAAAAGAACAAGGCGGCGTTGATCTTCCGTTTGCCGGAGGAACCGGAAGACGAATGGGCACGACTACTGGAGGAAATCGCAGAAAACGACAACGTCACCCTCGCTTATCGCGATGACGGTGGCGTGCAGATTTTCTGGGTTGTACCGAAGGAAGATTGAGTCAATGAGTGTCCGTTTTATCAGTCTGTTGTTTGTGTTTTTTGCTGTTACCGCTCACGCCCAAGCGCCCAAGACGTTCAGCGAAGCCAAGAAAATCGCCTGGAAGCTGTATGAACCGCAATCCACGGAGTTTTATTGCGGCTGCAAATACAACGGTAACCGGGTGGACCTGAAAGCCTGCGGCTATGTCCCGCGCAAGAACGCCAACCGGGCAGCACGCATTGAATGGGAACACATTGTTCCGGCCTGGCAGATCGGCCATCAGCGCCAGTGCTGGCAGGATGGCGGGCGCAAGAACTGCACCCGCAAGGATGCGGTGTACAAGCGCGCTGAGGCCGACCTGCACAACCTGGTGCCGAGTATCGGCGAGGTCAATGGCGACCGGAACAATTTCAGTTTTGGCTGGCTGCCGGTGCAAAGCGGGCAATATGGATCATGCCTGACCCAGGTGGATTTCAAGGCCAAGAAGGTCATGCCCCGCCCTTCTATTCGCGGGATGATCGCCCGTACGTACTTCTACATGAGCAAGCAGTATGGCCTGCGCCTGTCGAAGCAGGACCGCCAACTCTACGAAGCCTGGAACAAGACCTACCCGGTACAACCCTGGGAACGCCAGCGCAATCAAACCGTGGCGTGCGTGATGGGGCGCGGCAATGAGTTTGTCGGCCCGGTGAACTTGAAAGCCTGCGGCTGAACGTAAAAAGCGGGAGCGCCGTGGACTCCCGCTTGCCGATCCTTTACTGCGCAACCTTGTGTTCGATGACCTCGGACACCGTGTCATTTTTCTTCGCAGTGGCGAGTTTCTCGGTCAACTGCACCTGCTTGGCCTCGGCCTCGGCCTTGGTGCTGAACGGCCCCAGCAGTACCTGATCCTTACCGTCTTCCTTTGTCAGATAGAAACTGAAACCGTGTTCCAGCAACCACGCGGTCAAATCAGTTATCGCTTGCAGCTTGTGATCCGGCGGCCCGACCCATACATCCCACTCTTGAGCGGCGATCGCACCGACCGCTGGTTGGGCCTGGGCGGGCGCCTCGGCAACGGCGGGCCTGGCCTTGGGGGCATCGACATTTTTACCTTCACCGCAACCGGCCAATGCCAACACCGCAATTGCCATCGCTACTTTACGCACTACCCTGCTCCTTAGAGGATCAAAGAGGCGACTTTATCATTCACTGTCTATTCTGGCCGTCATAAACGTTGGCTTAAACAATGCGAATCATGTATCGCAGACCTGTATGATGGCGCCATGGGAATTAATGCCGCCTCTATGCGTCCTAAAAGAGGCAGCCACAGGGAAGCGCTTCGCAGTAAGCTACACACATCCGACATCTGCCCTGTCTGAAACATGTGTCCTTCAAAGCAATCAAGGAGAAGTCCATGCTGATACTCACCCGCAAAGTCGGTGAAAGCATAAACATCGGTGATGACATTACGATCACCATTCTGGGCGTTAGCGGCCAGCAAGTAAGAATCGGCATCAATGCTCCAAAGGACGTTGCCGTGCATCGCGAGGAGATCTACCAACGTATCCAGGCGGGCCTGACGGCTCCGGATAAAAACCAGACACCTTGAAGCGCCTCCAGTAGCCAGCCCTTTCGTTCACTGTAACGGCTGGCGAAAACCTCCTTTAGCCTGCTCGCGGCTTCCCGTGGCCAGCGTGCCCTATTCCCTCATTCCAGCGCCAGCCCACTGTTACCCCAGACCTACGCCACGTGCCATTCCCGTCGCTGCAATCATCATCAGCACCACCAGCAACGCCTGCAGGTGGCTGATGCGCGCAAAAAGACCTGCCTGGTGCAAATCGAGATGCGCGCCGCGAGCCAAAGCGATGCGCCATTTGATAAAGCGGATCATCGGCGCGAGTTCCAGTAACAGAGTTAATACCAGCAGCGTCATCTTCACGTGAAACAACGGCTGGTGCAGGTAATAATCACTGCCTTTTTCATAGCCGCCAAAGGCCCGCAGGCCACCGGTTACCAGCAACACCAGGGCGCTGATTCCCCAAATGTTGTCCGTGATCAATACGCGACGCACAGTGGATGGTTCACTCTCCACCAAGCTGCGCAAAGCCTTGCCTCGGGCCAGCACGGCCGACAACGCCATGGCAAATGCCAGTAAATGGACGGCGGCAAGAAACCACTGAACGAACATAAGGCGTACTCCCTTTGCATGACGGACGGCAGGAACCCTTCACAGTAATAGCCGCTGGGTGCCCTTTACGCATGAAACAGCTTGCATACAAATGGAACTTGTTGAGTTTTCCAGAGCCGAATCTCGTGACAAATCTTTTACAGTCTGCAGCGCGCCAAGGAGCACGTTGATGAGGCGTCCTGATAAACAGCCTTCTTTATCCAAGTCCTGGACGATCGCCGGGCTGATCGCCGTGGTCTTTTTCGGGCTGGAGTATGCCGTGCGGTACGAAATGGAGGGCATCTCCGATAATGCCTACTCCTGGCTGGACCTGACGCTGTTCCTGGGCGCGTACTTGTTCGTCTTCTGTCTCCAGCCCCTCCAGGCAGCCATTCATCGAAAATTATGTCGGCGCGCCCCTCGCAGTGATCGCCGGAAAGCCTCGTCCTGACCGTCTGTGGAACCGTCCGTTTATGAAGAAGGCCGATCCGGTTAACCGGATCGGCCTTTTTTACGTCAGGCGCTGCAGGTGCAACAGCCCGGCTTCGTCCCGCAAAACCTGTAAATGCTCGTACCCGGCAATCGAGGGGTGTTCCGTGACCATAGGCGTATGGTGCGTCGAGGTCACCACCATCACGTCGGCCCCCGCCGCCTCTGCGGCACGAATCCCGACGCTGGCATCTTCAAACACCAGGCAGTCCTGCACCGGTACTCCCAACCGTTGGGCACCCAGCACATAACAGGCTGGATCCGGCTTGCCGCTGGCGACATCCTCCGCGGTGACCAACACCGCCGGTGGATTGATTCCGGCCGCCTGCATGCGGCGCAGAGCCAGTGCCTTGGGTGCGGACGTGACCAGCGCCCATTGATCGCCGGGCAGGGTGTTGAGAAATTCCACCGCACCGGCAATCGCCACCACCCCTTCTACATCCTCGAGTTCAGCCTCGGTGATCCATTGCGCCTCTACCTGCGCCTCAACCCCGGGCAATGCCTGACGGGTGATGGTATCGATGGCCCGGGCGCCATGAATGGTCTTCAGAAAGGCCGCGACATCCAGTCCATGGCGTTCAGCCCAGGTCGCCCATACCCGTTCGGCGGCGGCAATGGAGTTCAGGAGCGTGCCATCCATATCGAACAGGAAGGCGCGGTAACGGTTGGCGAATACAGCTGAATCGCGGGTGGACACTGCTCGGCTTCCTCATGTTTTCGTCACCCGGTCTTGGGTGCTGACGAACCACTTGCCCGATGCAATCTACGGATCGCCCCAAACGCTGTAAACCTTCCCGTGGTTTGTATCGGACTGTATGGGAACCCTGCCTGGATACGCGAACCCGCATTTCGCCACGCCTGGGCACACATGGCAGATACACCCCGGCGATTAACTACGACCACCAGCCAATCCGGCTGACTCACGCGTAGGAGCCTCATCATGTTCAATCTCTTGAAAGCGTCATCCCTGGTATTCGGCCTCGCTGTCGTCGCGGGCCTCGGGCTGTCATCCATGGCGTCGGCCAACACCCACGCCGCCACGGTCAAAGACCAGCCACCCCACCTGCTCGCCGAGGGTGGCGCCGATCGGCTGCACGAACGCGGCATGGCGGAAGGTGGCGCTGAACGCCTGCAGGCAGCCCGTACGGTCTGATGGGCCGCAGCCCAACAAGGGCAGCTCCCAGGCTGCCCATTGCATTACAAACTTGTCATTAAGCTGTCAGTGTTGCCAGCCCCCTCACTTCATACAGTGAAGTCGTCAGTCACCCACCGCGGGTGACCCAACTTCCCACTGATAAAGAAGCGAGCCCGCCCGATGAAACCTGCAAGCAAACTCTGCCTGATCGCCACCAGCCTGTTGATGCTGGGTACCGGCGCTGCCGTCGCAGGCCCGATTGCACCAGTGAAAGCCAATAACGTAGTGCTGGTACACGGCTCCTGGGCTGACGGTTCCAGCTGGTCCGAAGTGATCACCCGCCTGCAGGCCGCCGGTTTGCATGTAACCGCCGTGCAAAACCCGCTGACCTCGGTGGCGGATGACGTCGCTGCCACCAACCGCGTACTCGATCAGCAGGACGGTCCTACCGTGCTGGTCGGCCATTCCTACGCCGGTACCGTGGTCAGCGACGCCGGGGCCAACCCCAAGGTCAGTTCCCTGGTATACGTCGCCGCCCGCGCACCGGACGCCAACGAAGACTTCGTCGCCCTGTCCGCCAAGTACCCGAGCACACCCGTACGGGCCGGTGTGGTGGAGCACGACGGCTACCTGACCCTGAACCAGGACGCCTTCCTCAAGTACTTCGCCGCCGACGTACCCCGCGCCAAGGCCATGGAGTTGTACGCCGTACAACAACCCATCGCCAAGACCCTGTTCAGCGGCCGCACCGTCAACGCCGCGTGGCACACCAAGCCGTCCTGGTATGCGGTGTCCAGCAACGACCAGACCATCAACCCGGACCTGGAACGCTTTCTCGCCAAGCGCATGAACGCCACCACCATCGAAGTGCCGTCGAGCCACTTGTCGCTGGTTTCCCACGCCAAAGAAATCACCGACCTGATCCTCGAAGCCTCCGGCCGCCAGCCCTGATCCCTTCATTACGATCTTGTCATCATCCTGTTGGTTGGCTGTTTGTGTCGCCTGGTTACTGTGAACTCACTGCCGGATACCGGCAGCCAACCCTTAAAGAGAGATACCGCCATGAAACTGTTTATCCTCGGCTTTGCTGCCCTCCTCGCCACCGGCTCGGCGTTTGCCGATACCACCCCGGTCATCCATGACACGCCCGGCTTCTTCATGCACATGGACGTGGCCAAAGTGCTGTCGAGCACCGACACCTACGGCCAGTGCGGCATCGTCCCCGCCCGCCTCGACTACCTCGACAGCCAGGGCCGCGAACACGTGCTGGACTATCAAGTACAGGGCATCGGCTGCCCCAATGACAATTGATAGGGCTACACTTACGCCACGAAACACCGGCACATCACCAGGGCAACTCCCATGAACATCCTCGTAGTCGAAGACGAGCCCAAGGCGGGCAACTACCTGCTTAACGGCCTGCAGGAACAGGGTTACTCCGTGAGCCTCGCCCGCGATGGTGTGGACGGTTTGCACCAGGCCCTGGAAACCCCGTTCGACGTGATCGTGCTGGACGTGATGATGCCGAAGATGGACGGCTGGGAAGTGCTGCGTCGCCTGCGCAAGGAAGCCGATACGCCGGTGCTGTTCCTCACCGCCCGGGACGACATTGCCGACCGCATCAAGGGCCTGGAACTGGGCGCCGACGATTACCTGATCAAGCCGTTTTCCTTCGCCGAACTGGTGGCGCGCCTGCGCACCCTGACCCGGCGCGGACCAAGCCGTGAAGAAGAACAACTGCAGATCGCCGACCTGCAGATCGACGTGCTCAAGCGCCGCGTCACCCGCGGCGGTGTGCGCATCACCCTGACCAACAAGGAGTTCGCCTTGTTGCACTTGTTCGCCACCCACCAGGACCAGGTACTGTCGCGCTCGCTGATCGCCTCGCGGGTGTGGGACATGAATTTCGACAGCGACACCAATGTGGTCGACGTGGCCGTGCGCCGCCTGCGCCTGAAAATCGACGACCCGTTCCAGCTCAAGCTGATCCACAGCGTGCGCGGCATTGGCTACCGCTTTGATACGCAGCCATGAGCAAACCTCGGCATTATTCCCTGACACTGCGCCTGGCGCTGATCTTTGCCTTGCTGGCGTTCGCCCTGCTGGCGACCCTTGGCGTGGCGCTGTACCGCGACCTTGAGCGCGAGCTGGTCCACCGGGACGATGCCGCGCTGATTTACCGCGTCGACCAACTGCGCAACCTGCTGAACGACAGCAACACCCTGGACCTGATCAAGACCAAGCCGGAGCTGTTCCAGAACATGCTCGGCAACCGCGAGTCGGTGCTGAGCATCGCCGCGCCCGGGCAGAAGCCGCTGCTGGAGGTGAACCCCGGCAACATCGACATGCCCACCGTGACACCGGTACCCAGGGACCACACCCTGGAGTTCGCCGACGTGCAGCACTTGCCGGGGGTGAATGGCGTGCCCTTCTCCACCCTGGCCGCCACCATCGATTCGGGCGATCTGGGCAGCCTGCAAGTCACCACCGGGCGGCTGATGACCGAGCGCACCGCCGTGCTTGCCAGCTACCGACTGAGTGTCTACATCCTCGCCAGCATCGCCGCGTTGGTACTGGCGGTGGTCGGTTACCTGATGGTGCATCGCGGCTTGCTACCGTTACGGCGCCTGGCGGTGCATGCCCAGGGCATCGGCGTCGGCAACCTCGCCGTGCGCCTCGACAGCCAGGGTGCACCGAAAGAACTGCTGCCGATGATTGACTCGTTCAACACCATGCTCGAACGCCTGGCCAAGGGTTTTGTGCAACTGGGGCAGGTCTCCACCGACATGGCCCACGAACTGCGCACGCCCATCAACAACTTGCTGGGGGAAACCCAGGTGGCGTTGCAGCAACACCGCAGCGTCGAGGCCTATCAGCAACTGCTGGCCTCCAACGTCGAAGAGCTTGAACGCCTGGCGCGCATGCTCGACAACATGCTGTTCCTGGCCCGTACCGACCCCGCCAGCGCCCTGCGCCAACGCCAGGAACTGGATGCGGCCGATGAAGTGGAACGCATGGCCGACTACTTCGAAGGCCTGGCGGGCGATGTCGACATCCGCATCCTTGCCCAGGGCGAAGGCGTGATCTGGGCCGAACCGATGCTGTTGCGCCGCGCTCTGGCCAACCTGTGCGCCAACGCCATCAAATATGGTGCGCCGAGTTCCGAGCTGTTGATCCAGGCCACACCCGGCGCCGAGGGCATCAGCCTGACGGTGACCAACCACGGGGCAACCATTCCGGCGGAGCACTTGCCGAGGCTGTTCGAGCGGTTTTATCGGGTGGATGAATCCCGGGAACGCTCGGCGCATTCCAATGGGCTGGGGCTGTCCATCGTCGCGACCATCATGCAGTTGCACAACGGGCGCTACAGCGTCAGCAGCGAGGACGGTGTGACGTGCTTCGCGTTGTTTTTCCCGGTACGCGAAGCCGAAAACCTCAGCTGACTTGCCCACCCGCTTCAGTGATATCCACCGGGGTATTCCAGGCCGTCAGCAGCGCAATCCGCAACCCTTCAACCTGCATCGGCAATGCCATCGAGGGCGGCTCGGGTACGCGGCCCGCCACCTGTTCGGGCAGCCACGGCACATGGATGAAACCGCTACGTACCCCTGACCCGGCGAGTGCGTGCTGCAAGAGGTAGAACACCTGGTTGCACCCGAAAGTGCCGGCGGTTTGAGACACGCTGGCCCCAATGCCGGCCTCGCGCACGGCCCTCACCATGGCCTTGCTCGGCAAGGTACCGAAGTAGGCCGCAGGGCCGCCGGGCACCACTTCCGTGTCGACAGGCTGCTGACCCAGGTTGTCCGCGATCCGCGCGTCGTTGAGGTTGATCGCGACCCGCTCGATGGAAATATCACTGCGCCCGGGGCCCAGCCCGACAGCAATGACCATCTGCGGGCGATGTTCGGCCAACAGCTGAGCCAGGCGCTCGCCCGCCGTGGCAAAAGCGCAGGGTAACTGCCGCGCGACAATCCGCACATCAGCGCCCAACTGCACACCCTCCAACAGGCGTACCGCCTCCCAGGACGGGTTGATAAGGTCTTGGTCAAACGGTTCGAAACCCGTCAGCAGTACAGTGCGCATTACAGCCTCACATCAGCAGGTAGAGCAGGACAATATTAACCACCAGCATCATCAACGCGGTCGGCATCTGCGCCTTGATCACCGCGTTTTTATCCGGCAGCTCCAGCAACGCTGCCGGGACAATATTGAAGTTGGCCGCCATGGGTGTCATCAACGTACCGCAGTAACCGGAGAACATGCCAATGGCGGCCATCACTGCCGGGTTACCGCCGTAGATACCCACCAGCACCGGCACACCCACGCCGCCGGTCATCACCGGGAAGGCGGCAAAGCCATTGCCCATGATCACGGTAAACAGCGCCATGCCCAACACATACACCATCACCGCTACCAGCTTGTAATCCAGGTTGATGTAGGTGGTGGTGATGTGCGCCACCGCCGTGCCCACGCCCGCTTCGTTGAACAACAGCCCGAGCATCGCCAGCATCTGCGGCAGCACCATCGCCCAGCCCAGTGCTTCGGTCAGGCGCCGGGATTCGCGAAGGGCTTGCACCGGGGTGTCCCGCGTCAGCCAGCAGGCCAGCGCCAGTGCAATCAGGCAGCCGATGCCCAGGGAAACAAAGGTGGTGTTCTTCGGGTCCAGCAGCGGCACGCCGCCGATTTCGGTGTGCTTGAGCAGCACCGAGCCAATCACCGTGGTCAACGGAATAGCCAATGCCGGGATAAACAATTTATGCCCCAGGCGACCAGCGCTGGCCCGTGCGGCCTTGTCATGCAACTGGGCATGCGCGCCGCGGCCTACGCCGCCCAGGCCCGCGATGAGCGCCATCACCACCACGCCCACGCCGACCACTACCGAGGGCAGACGCTCCCCCACCAGGAACGGAATGGCAAACAGCAGCCAGAACAACGAACTCGACCAGCGCTTGGGGTGGGTGCGATCCATCAGGATCATCCCGGAGGTGATGACCAGCAGCACGCCGGCCAGCCAGTACAGGTATTCAATGGAAATGATCATTGCGCCGCCTCCGCTTGCTTGGCCGGTGACAGCTCTCGGGTCAGCATTCGGTCAAAACGGTGCAAGCGGATGGCATGAATGATGAAGGCGCAGATCGCCGTCGGGATGCCCCAGACCGCAATGTGCAGAGGCTCGACGTCAATCCCCGAACCCAGCAGGAAGGTGTGCATCAGCGCAATCGCACCAAAGGCGACGAAGATATCCTCGCCAAAAAACAGCCCTACGTTATCGGTCGCGGCACACATGGCCAGGACCTTGTGGCGAAGCTTGTCGGGGAGTTTGCCATAGCGTTTTTCCGCCGCGCCTTCCGCCATCGGCGCCAGCAACGGGCGCACCATCTGCGGGTGCCCGCCCAGGCTCGTCAGGCCCATGGCCGCTGTGGATTCACGCACAAACAGATAGATGATCAGCAAGCGCCCGACCGTGGCCCGCTCAAAACGCGCGATCCAGTTTTGCGCATGCAGGCGCAAGCCATGACGCTCCAGCAAGCCAATGACAGCCAGGGGCAACAACAGGATCAATTGCAAGGCGCGGGTCTGGAGGAAGCCGTCGCCCATAGTGGCGAGGATCTTTTCCAGCGGGAAGTGGGCGGCAAACCCGGTGGCAATCGCCGCCGCCGTCACGACCAGCAGCGGATTGAAGCGCAACACAAAGCCGACCACGATGACGAGTACGCCAATCAGCGGCCATAGGTTCACAACAGTTTGCATGGTGGTGAGGTCCTTAAGTGCGCGCTGCGGCGCCAGTAAAGCAGGTAGTGAACAAAGGGTTCACTGCAAGAAAACGGCGTGCAGCCCGGCTCGATTTTTTATTGTTGACCTGGAAGGTCGAGCGTCAGTGGCGGCATCTTTGCTGCTTGGGGAGGGAGGTGTCCAACAAGAAAAATTGTTGCTGCAATCCAATAAAGTTTGTGGGTGTTTGAAGTGTTAGAGGGCATTTGGCAGTCATCGCTTGCCAGACGCCGGGAGGTTCAAGCATCGTAGCCGCCCCATCCGATACGGTGGGTCCCCTTTCTCAATTGTTGTGGATACGGAAATTCAATGAAAACCTCCAAGGCGCTTTACGCCCTGTCGTTCGCTGTTGCCCTCTCGATGCTGGGTGGCTGTGCAGCCAAGGTAAAAAGCGGTGGTGCAGACACCCTGGCCATCCCGGAATCGGCTAAACAAAACCTGGTCGTGAGCTTCAAGGGCAACACCACTGTCGAGCAAAACCAGGACTGGCCACTGCTCAAGCAACAATGGGGCGCGGCCCTGCAAACCGAGGCGCAACAAGCCGGTTATAGCCTCAAGGAAACACCCACCATCAACACCGGCAGTGCCGACGGGGTGGGCATCACCATTAACGTCAGCAAGTTCCGTTACCTGACGGCCGGCAGCCGCTACGCTGCGGGGGCATTGGTGGGTAATGCCTGGGTGTTCTCGAAGGCTGACTTTTCCGACTTGAAATCCGGTGCACCGCTGGGCGCACGGACTTATGAAACCGAGTCATCAGCCTGGGAAGGCGTGGCGTCTGCCATGACCCAGAAGCAGGTCCAGGCGATTGCCAAGCAGGTGATTGCGGACATCAAGAACGCCAAGGCGCAGTAAGCACCTGGCGGCATCCCTGTTGTTTGCACTGCCGATGGCGACGCTGGGCTGAACAGGCTCAGCGTCGCTATCACTCCCGCTGAATCAAGACAAGGACGTGCACATGAGCATCTACCTTTCCCTTTGGCTGGCACTCACCGCCGTGACCGCCTACATCGCCAGCCAGCGCGGCAGATCAGGGCCAAGATGGTTTGCGATAGGGCTGTTCGTGCCCTTGATCCCGCTGATCGTCCTCCTGCTGATGCCACGCGTTCCCAAGACCGGTGTGGACGCCCTGGTACACGAAGACCTGCGCCCCTGCCCTGCCTGTTCCAGCCCGATCAAAGCCGCCGCCGCGCACTGCAAGCACTGTGGCGCCGAGGTAGAGCCCATCCCCCTGAAACATCGCAGCGGCTGGGTCGTGCGCCTTACCGCCGATACCGACACAGCGTTTGGCGAGCTGGTTGCGCAGTTGCAGGCGCTCGATGTACCCACCGTGCTCGATGAGGCACCTCACGCCTTTGTCGGCCCGTTTGAAGAGAAGGCCCAGGCGCAGAATGTGCTTCGGTACTTGAAGTCCGATCATGGCCTGGACGGCCTGGTGACCTGGCGGTCGGTGACCCGCTAGCCCTCAGCCCAGATGCTTCTGGAAAAAGTGGCGCTTGTGCCCTGGCGGGTAGTCGGCGATATGCCCGAACTCGCTGAAGCCCAGTTTTCGATAAAAGCCGGGCGCCTGGAAGCTGAAGGTATCCAGCCAGATCCCCGCACAGCCTTTCTCCCGTGCCAGCGCCTCAGCCGAGCGCATCAGGTGTGAACCCGTGCCTTGGGTGCGCATTGACTCAGGCACGCTCAACAGTTCAATGAACATCCAGCCATAGGAAATTTGACCATAGAGGCCACCCACCACTTCCTGGCTGACGGGGTCGCGCAACAACAGCCCGAAGGTCTCAAACGGGTTCTTACCGCAATGGCTGATGTTGTAATCCCTTAGCGGCTGGAGAATGGCCTGGCGTTCTTGTTCGGTAACGTCGAAAGATAACTCTATACCCGATTCCATCTCGTTGGACTCCTGATCGTTTGAAGACGCCTATGTTTAACAGCAGGCACGCGCCCGTCCAGTCAAGGCTAACACCCACCGATGACCGCTTCCCTTCTGAACGAATCAGGAGAGCGCCCGGTGCTTTTGTCGGTGATATCCAGCACGCAGCCACTCACGGGCACGGACTGGATGACTTGATAAGTCGCGCCAACGGCAGGGATAAAACTGACCACATTTGCGCAACTGCGAAGAGCGTTGGCGCCCCCCTTGTTGGCGCCACCGCTGCTCATGACATTCACGTAGATCCAATCAGACATCACTGCCCACTGGTCGCCTGCCGATACTGGCGCGGCGTAAACCCGGTCAATGCCTTGAATTGCCGGGTAAACGCACTGTGGTCGGTGTACCCACACTGCAACGCCACGTCAGTGATCGGCAGCTCGGTATGCAGCAGCCGGTGCGCATGCTCCAGGCGTACCTTCTGGATCATCTGGCGCGGCGTGAGGTGGAATACGCGCTTGCAGTAGCGTTCCAACTGCGCCACTGAAATCCCGGCAATCCGCGTCAATTCACCCAGGGTGACACGCCGATTGAAATGCGCCCGGATGTACTCGTCCACCGCCGCCAGCCGTTGATAAGCCGGGTGGGTTTCGCTGGCGGTTTGCAGGTCGACCGAGATGCCCGCCAGGCCGATGATCGCGCCGTCGCGGCTGTACAGCGGCCATTTGTGGGTCAGGCACCAACCCGGCTCGCGGGTGCCGTAGAGGTGCAGTTCCAACTGGTCTTCCAGCACAAATCCCTGCTCCAGCACCCGTCGATCCTGTTCGGTATAGCCGGGCCCCAACTGCGCGGGAAAGACCTCGGCACTGGTTTTCCCGAGCAACGGTTGCAAGTGCTTCAAACCGCACCGTTGCACCAGGGTGCGGTTGGCCAATACGTAGCGCGCCTGCACATCCTTGATAAAGATCGCGGCATTGGGAATCACGTCCAGCATCGGCAACAGCAGCCCGACCCCGGCCAGTAATTCTTCGATGGTGTGCGGACGGTCGGACTCGCTCCCTTGGCACAGGGTTGCGAACGCGCTCTGCATCATGACGCTTTCTCCTGCTTTCAGCGGATAGGCCAGACGCCCGGCGGGCGGTGCCTGGCGAGCAGATTGCCCCATGGCCGCCTGCGTGTCGAGCGCTCGAAACTGTGCTGATTTCGTCATCGCAGCCTGCGCAAAACATCAATCGCGGCGCCGTTGATGGGTTCACTGTATGGCCACTGCATGCCTATCCAATAACCCACAAGAAGGCGCCGCCATGTCAGCCCAAGGCAAGTTCAAGAAACAGCTTTCATTGATCGACCTCACCTTTATCGGACTGGGAGCGATCTTCGGTTCGGGCTGGCTGTTCGCGGCCAGTCACGTCTCTGCCATCGCCGGGCCGGCGGGGATCTTTTCCTGGTTGCTGGGCGGCTTCGCCGTATTGCTGCTGGGCATTGTGTACTGCGAACTGGGGGCGGCCTTGCCCCGCGCCGGTGGCGTGGTGCGCTATCCGGTTTACTCCCACGGCCCGCTGCTGGGCTACCTGATGGGCTTTATCACGCTGATCGCGTTTTCAAGCCTGGTGGCGATTGAAGTGGTCGCCTCGCGCCAATACGCCGCGGCCTGGTTTCCCGAGTTGACGCAGGTGGGTTCCAGCAACCCCACCGTTCTCGGCTGGTTCGTGCAGTTTGCGCTGCTCTCGCTGTTTTTCGCCCTCAACTACCGCAGCGTGAAGACCTTCGCCATGGCCAATAACCTGGTCAGCGTGTTCAAGTTCATCGTGCCGTTGCTGGTGATCGGCGTGCTGTTCACCTTCTTCAAGCCAGAGAATTTCCATACCCAAGGCTTTGCGCCGTTCGGCCTGTCGGGCATTGAAATGGCGGTGTCCGCTGGCGGGGTGATTTTCGCGTACCTGGGTCTCACGCCGATCATCTCGGTGGCCAGCGAAGTGAAGAACCCGCAACGCACCATTCCGATTGCACTGATTCTGTCGGTGCTGCTCTCCACCGCGATCTACGTGTTGTTGCAGACGGCATTCCTCGGCGGCATTCCCACCGAAATGCTCGCCAACGGCTGGGCCGGCGTCGCCAAGGAACTGGCCCTGCCGTACCGCGACATCGCCCTCGCCCTGGGTGTGGGCTGGCTGGCTTACCTCGTCGTGGCCGACGCGGTGATCTCCCCCAGCGGTTGCGGCAACATCTACATGAACGCCACGCCACGGGTGATCTACGGCTGGGCGCAAACCGGGACCTTCTTCAAAATCTTCACGCGCATTGATGAAAAGTCCGGTATCCCGCGCCCGGCGCTGTGGCTGACCTTTGGCTTGTCGGTGTTCTGGACCCTGCCCTTCCCGTCATGGGAAGCGCTGATCAACGTGGTGTCCGCCGCACTGGTGTTGAGCTACGCCGTGGCGCCGGTGTCGGTTGCCGCACTGCGGCGCAATGCGCCTGACCTGCCGCGCCCGTTCCGGGTCAAGTGGATGGGTGTGCTCGGCCCACTGTCGTTCATCATCGCCGCGTTGATCGTCTACTGGTCGGGCTGGAGCACCGTGTCGTGGCTGCTCGGCCTGCAAATCCTGATGTTCGTGGTGTACCTGCTGTGCGGCCGTTTTGTGCCGACCCTGCACCTGAGCCTCGGCCGCCAGGTTCGCTCCTCCGCCTGGCTGATCGGCTTCTACGCCGTGACCATCATCCTGTCGAAACTCGGCAGCTTTGGTGGCCTGGGCATCCTCAGCCATCCGTTCGACACCCTGGTCGTCGCCGCTTGCGCGCTGGGTATTTATTACTGGGGCGCGGCCACTGGCGTGCCGGCGCATCTGGTTCGCCTGGAAACCGAAGATGACGAAAGTGAAGCCCCTGAGCCCGACATCGGCCGCGTGCAGCTGGCTTCCTGAGCCTCAGCCAACCACTGAATGGATTGTTCTATGAAACGAGTTCACATCATTGATTCCCACACCGGCGGCGAACCCACGCGCCTGGTGATGACAGGTTTTCCCGAGTTGGCCGGCGAGACCATTGCCGACAAGCTCGACAACCTGCGCACTCAGCATGACCAATGGCGCAGGGCGTGCCTGCTGGAGCCCCGTGGCAACGATGTACTGGTGGGCGCGCTGTATTGCGCGCCGGTCTCGGCCGATGCCACCTGCGGCGTGATTTTCTTCAACAACGCCGGCTACCTTGGCATGTGTGGCCACGGCACCATTGGCCTGGTTGCCTCGCTGCATCACTTGGGGCAGATCGCGCCGGGGGTGCACAAGATCGACACACCGGTCGGCCCGGTCAGCGCCACGTTGCACGCCGACGGCGCGGTGACGTTGCGCAATGTGCCCGCCTACCGCTATCGCCAGCAGGTGCCAGTGGACGTACCCGGGCATGGTCGGGTCTACGGCGATATCGCCTGGGGCGGCAACTGGTTCTTCCTGGTTTCCGAGCACGGGCAGGCGCTGCAAATGGACAACGTCGAGGCCCTGACCGATTACACCTGGGCGATGCTCAAGGCCCTCGAAGCCCAGGGCATCCACGGTGAAGACGGCGCGCTGATCGACCACATCGAACTGTTCGCCGACGACGCCCAGGCCGACAGCCGCAACTTCGTCATGTGCCCGGGCAAAGCCTACGACCGCTCCCCCTGCGGCACCGGCACCAGCGCCAAGCTCGCGTGCCTGGCGGCCGACGGCAAACTCGCCGCCGGTGAACCGTGGATACAAGCCAGCATCACCGGCAGCCAATTCGAAGGCAGCTATGAATGGGAAGGCGAGCGTGTACGCCCTTCCATCACCGGCCGCGCCTACATGACCGCCGACAGCACCTTGCTGATCGACGAACAGGATCCCTTCGCGTGGGGCATCTAAGCCGCCCCCGCCCCTTCAATCAAACTGGAGCTGAAACCATGAACACCAACATCTTCACCGGCTGCATCCCTGCCCTGATGACCCCGTGCACCGCCGAGCGTAAACCGGACTTCGACGCACTGGTCGCCAAGGGCCGCGAATTGATCGATATCGGCATGAGCGCGGTGGTGTATTGCGGCTCCATGGGCGACTGGCCGTTGCTGACGGAAGCCGAGCGCCAGGAAGGCGTGGCGCGCCTGGTGGCCGCCGGGGTACCGACCATCGTCGGCACCGGCGCGGTCAACAGCCGTGAAGCGGTGGCCCACGCGGCGCATGCGGCGAAGGTCGGCGCCCATGGTTTGATGGTCATCCCGCGCGTTTTGTCCCGTGGCGCCTCGGCGACGGCGCAGAAGGATCACTTTGCGGCCATCCTCAAGGCCGCGCCGAACCTGCCGGCGGTGATCTACAACAGCCCTTACTACGGCTTCGCCACCCGCGCCGACCTGTTCTTTGAGCTGCGTCGCGAGTACCCGAACCTGATCGGCTTCAAGGAATTCGGCGGCGCTGCAGACCTGCGTTACGCGGCCGAACACATCACCTCCAAGGACGATGACGTGACCTTGATGGTCGGCGTGGATACCCAGGTGGTCCACGGTTTCGTCAACTGCAACGCCACCGGCGCGATCACCGGCATCGGCAACGCGCTGCCACGGGAAGTCCTGCAACTGGTGGCCCTGAGCAAGAAAGCCGCCAAGGGCGACGCCACCGCACGCCGCCAGGCGCGTGAATTGGAGTCGGCACTGGCGGTGTTGTCGTCCTTTGACGAAGGCTGCGACCTGGTGCTGTTCTACAAGCATCTGATGGTGCTCAACGGCGACAAGGCATACACCCTGCACTTCAACGAGACCGATGCCCTGAGCGATGCCCAGCGTCGTTATGCCGAGAACCAGTACGGGCTGTTCCGCCAGTGGTATGCCAACTGGTCGGCTGAGCAAAACGTCGTTTAACAATACTCAAGGCAGCAAAGATCAAATGTGGGAGCTGTCGAGCCCCAGCGAGGCTGCGATGGGATCACCGCGCTGTACCTGCCAGACCGCAGCGCCTGCATCGCAGCCTCACTCGGGCTCGACAGTTCCCACAGTGGATTCTCTTTGCCAAGCCCATCTTTACTTTCAGGACTACGCCATGACTCTGACGGGCACCATGCTGATTGGTCAGCACTCCATTCCAGGCAGCCGCGAGGCAATTCGGGCGATCAATCCTGCCACCAACCTTGCACTGGAACCCGCCTACGCCGGCGGCACTGCCGAGCAGGTAGACCAAGCCTGCGCGTTGGCATGGAGTGCCTTCGATACCTACCGCGAAACGCCATTGGCGGCTCGCGCCGAATTCCTTGAAACCATCGCCAATGAAATCGAAGCCCTGGGCGATGAGCTGATTGAACGGGCGATGGCCGAAACCGGCCTGCCCCGCCCACGCATCCAGGGCGAGCGCGGGCGCACCTGTCACCAACTGCGCACCTTCGCCCGCACCGTGCGCGCGGGTGAATGGCTGGATGTGCGGGTTGATACCGCGCAGCCTGATCGCCAGCCCCTGCCCCGCTCGGACCTGCGCCAACGCCAGGTGCCGCTGGGGCCGGTGGCGGTGTTCGGTGCGAGTAATTTTCCGCTGGCATTCTCGGTGGCCGGCGGTGATACCGCCTCGGCACTGGCGGCCGGTTGCCCGGTGATCGTGAAGGCTCACGGAGCGCATCCTGGCACCAGCGAACTGGTGGGTCGCGCGGTGGCCAAGGCCGTTCAGCAATGTGGCTTGCCTGACGGTGTGTTTTCGCTGTTATACGGCTCGGGACGCGAAGTGGGTATTGCGCTGGTCTGTGACCCACGTATTAAGGCCGTGGGTTTCACCGGTTCGCGCAGCGGCGGCATCGCCTTGTGCCAAGCGGCCCAGGCACGCCCCGAGCCGATTCCGGTGTATGCGGAGATGAGTTCGATCAATCCGGTCTACCTGTTTCCCGCCGCGTTGAGCGCGCGCGGTGAAGCTTTGGCCCAGGGGTTTGTCACGTCCCTGACCCAGGGTGCCGGCCAGTTCTGCACCAATCCCGGGTTGGTGATTGCCGTTGCAGGGCAGGCGCTGGACCACTTCATCGACAACGCTGCCAATCTGCTTCAGCGCAGCGCTGCCCAGGTCATGCTTACACCGGGAATCTTCAAGGCTTATGAAGACGGCATCAGCGTGCTGGCGAAGCAGGCTCATGTCGCGGGCAAAGGGTTGGCGGCGCAAGGCCCGAACCAAGGCCAGGCCAACCTGTTTGTGACCCACGCAAAACATTTTCTCGCCAACCACAGCTTGCAGGCCGAGATATTCGGCGCCGCCTCCTTGATCGTGCAATGTGCCAACGCCGATGAAGTCCGCCAGGTCAGCGAACACCTGGAAGGCCAGTTGACCGCCACCCTGCATCTGGATGACGACGATCTGGACGCCGCCCGCGCATTGCTGCCGACCCTGGAACGCAAGGCCGGTCGCCTGCTCGTCAACGGCTGGCCGACCGGCGTGGAAGTCTGTGATGCAATGGTGCATGGCGGGCCCTTCCCGGCCACCTCGGACTCGCGCACCACCTCGGTGGGCACCGCCGCCATCCTGCGATTCCTGCGGCCAGTGTGCTACCAGGATTTCCCGGACGGCTTGCTGCCGACGGCACTGCAACATGGCAATCCATTGTTGTTGCGGCGCTTGCTCGAAGGTCAGAGAGAAGCCTAGGCCATGAGCGATAACGTCATTCCAGACATCGCCGTGGTCGGGGCCGGCATCATCGGTGTCGCCTGCGCGCTGCAACTGGCACGCCAGGGGCTGAGCGTGGTGGTCATCGACCAACAGCCACCCGGCCACGGCGCCTCGTTCGGCAACGCCGGGCACCTGGCAACCGAGCAAGTGTTTCCCATCGCGGATGCGTCGATCCTTACACGCTTGCCAGCCATGCTCATGGACCCGATGGGCCCGCTGCGCCTGGACTGGAAATACCTGCCGCGCGCCCTGCCCTGGTTTACCCGGCTGCTGTTGAATCTGCGACCGGCGCCATTCCAGCGCACCGTCGCCGGCATCCGCGCGCTGAATGAAAACAGCCTGGGGGCCTGGCACCGTCTGCTGGGCAGTATCGACCGTACCGAACTGATGCGCGAAGACGGCTCATTGCTGATCTTCGAGCGCCCCGACTCCCGTCAGGCCATCGACGCCTTGCAGGCACGCATGCGCCAGCAAGCAGTGCCGGTGGATTACTGGCAGGCCAGTGCGATACAGAAAGTAGCGCCGCAACTCAGCGAAGGGATTCAGGGTGGGTTGTTCTTTTCCCGCACCGGGCATTTTCTCGATCCTTACCGGGTGGTGTGTGAACTCGTGGAGGCGGCCAAGGCCTGCGGGGTGCAATTTCTCAAGCACCCGGTTTTGGGTGGGAAGCTGGATGAGCACGGTGTTTCGCTGAGGACCGACCAAGGCGCGGTCGCGGCGCGTCAGGTGTTGATCGCCTGCGGTGCGCATTCGGCCAAATTGACCGCCGAACTGACCGGCAAAAAGGTCCCGCTGGATACAGAGCGCGGTTATCACTTGATGCTACCCAATGAGCATGGGCGGCTACCGTTCGCCGTCACGTCGCTGGAGCGCAAGTTCATCATGACGCCCATGGACGCAGGATTGCGGCTGGCAGGCACCGTCGAGTTTGCCGGCCTCGATCGCCCGCCGAACATGGAGCGCGCGTGGCAGTTGCACCGGCTGAGTCAGGGGCTGTTTCGTCGTGATTTGAGTGCCGAAGATGCGACGCCGTGGATGGGGTTTCGCCCCTCCCTGCCGGACTCGCTGCCCATCATCGACAAGGTGTGCGATGGCAAGGTCTTGCTTGCGTTTGGGCACCAGCATCTGGGGCTGACGCAGGCGGCGGTGACGGCGGAGTTGATTGCACAGCTGGCAACGTCTGCGCCCAACGGGTTGCTGGCACTTGAGCCCTATCGGTTAGACCGTTTCTGAGGTCATAAGAAACGTCTTGCTACTGTTTCGCACTATCGGCGATACAAAGCAGGTCATTATCGTGCATGACCTTACGGTTACGCTCCGCTGAGAACCTGTCTTGAACAACAAACCTTACAGGCAGCCCCGAATAACGCTCTGGAGCGTTGCTGGCGGCATCCTCGCCTTTTTGCTCTGCACGAGCGCCATCGCAGAACCGGGCATGCCGCTGGGCCAGAAATCATTCGAAGCCTACCGCCTCGATACCTTGCAATGGCTGCGGGACCATCGCGACTTCCAGGGCACCGACAGGGAAGCCGAACTCAACTGGAACGCACCACAAGAATGGCGCCCCGTAGGCGCCCCCAAGCGCGGGATCATTCTGGTGCACGGCCTGGGCGACTCTCCGTGGTCGTTCCACGATATCGGCAGCGCACTGGCCGCCCGAGGCTTTCTGGTGAGGACCGTGCTGCTGCCCGGCCACGGCACACAACCGGCGGACATGCTGCAAGTACGTATGGAAGACTGGCGCCGGGTGGTGGACGAACAGGCCGCGATCCTTCGCGCAGAAGTGGGCGAGATTTACCTCGGCGGCTTCTCCACCGGTGCCAACCTGGTCCTCGACTACGCCTACAAACACGACGACGTCGCCGGGCTGCTGCTGTTCTCCCCCGCGTTCCAGTCCAGCATGACCTACGACTGGCTGACGCCCCTGATCAGTTGGGCGCGCCCGTGGCTGCTGGCACCAGACGCAAGCCGGCCACAACAGAGCCTGGTGCGCTACATGACCGTCCCCACCAATGGCTTCGCCCAGTTCTACAGAAGCAGCCGAGTGGCCCGCCAGGACCTGGAGCGGCGCCCCTATGACAAACCGGTGTTCATTGCCGTCGCAGCCCACGACTCAGTGCTAGATACGAACTATGTGCTGGAGACCTTCCAGCAGCGCTTCAGTAATCCCCACAGCCGCCTCGCCTGGTACGGCACACTGCCGGAAAGCGCCTGGGATACCCGGCGAGTCAAAGCACGCACTGACTACCTGCCGGAGTTGCGGATCAGCCAGTTCTCGCACATGGGGCTGTTGTTCTCACCCGACAACGCGCTCTACGGCGAACACGGCAGCCTGCGGTTTTGCTGGAACGGCCAGACGGAAGACGCTACCCGCGCCTGTGAACAAGGGTCAGAGGTATGGTATTCGGACTGGGGTTATCGTGAGCCGGGCAAGATGCACGCGCGGTTGACGTTCAATCCGTACTTCAACTGGCAGCTTGGGCTGATTGATGAGGTGCTGGGTAACCTGGCTCTGGCGGGTGAGAACGCTGGGCGCTGAAACCCTTTCACATTCCTTTCACAGATGAACCCCTATGGTTTGCCTGCTCCTGGTGAAACCCTCAAGCCCGCGCCCCCATCGCGGGCTTTTCTTTGCCTGTGATTTTAGTCAGGCAACAAAAAAGGGCCCACCTTTCGGTGAGCCCTTCTAGACCGCCCAGCAGAGCGGATTTTGTTTGGTAGGCGCGATTGGACTCGAACCAACGACCCCCACCATGTCAAGGTGGTGCTCTAACCAACTGAGCTACGTGCCTGCTGTGAGGCGGCATTCTACGGAATTCCCGAGGGGTGTCAACACCTTTTTTGCAGCTAAGCCTATGAATATGCGAATTTTTTATTTGTGGGCGGCACGACAGTATTTTTCCGGTGGCTGGCAGCGGATTTTCAACTCAGGTAGGATCGGCGCACTCGTAAAAAATATAAAACAGAGGTTCCAGGATGGCGAACACCCCCTACCCCCAGTCGTATTACGCCGCGTCTGCGAATGCGGTACCTCCTCGCCCTGAGCTGCAAGGTGAAGTCGAAACCGATGTGTGCGTGATTGGTGCCGGCTATACCGGGCTTTCCAGCGCGCTGTTCCTGCTGGAGAACGGTTTTCGCGTAACAGTGCTGGAAGCCGCCAAGGTGGGGTTTGGCGCGTCGGGCCGCAACGGCGGGCAGATCGTCAACAGTTACAGCCGTGATATCGATGTGATCGAGCGCAGTGTCGGCCCCAAGCAGGCGCAGTTGCTGGGCGCGATGGCGTTTGAAGGCGGCAAGATCATTCGGGAGCGTGTGGCCAAGTATCAGATCCAGTGCGACTTGAAGGACGGCGGCGTGTTTGCCGCCCTGAACAGCAAGCACATGGGCCACCTGGAGTCGCAGAAGCGCCTGTGGGAGCGCTACGGTCACACACAGCTGGAGTTGCTGGACGAGCGCCGCATTCGCGAAGTGGTCGCCTGTGACAACTATGTAGGCGGCCTCCTGGACATGAGCGGCGGGCACATTCACCCGCTTAACCTGGCGCTGGGCGAAGCGGCGGCGGTTGAGTCCCTCGGCGGCACGATCTACGAGCAGTCGGCGGCGATTCGCATTGAACGCGGCGCCAATCCGGTGGTGCATACGGCCCACGGCAAGGTCAGGGCGAAGTTCATTATTGTCGCGGGAAATGCGTATCTCGGGAACCTGGTGCCGGAGCTGGCAGCCAAGTCGATGCCGTGCGGTACGCAGGTCATCACGACTGCGCCACTGGGTGACGAGCTGGCGAAGACGCTGTTGCCGCAGGATTACTGCGTCGAGGACTGCAACTATTTGCTGGATTACTACCGACTCACTAGCGACAAGCGCCTGATCTTCGGCGGTGGCGTGGTGTATGGCGCGCGAGACCCGGCGAATATCGAAGCGATCATCCGGCCGAAGATGCTCAAGGCGTTCCCGCAGCTCAAGGATGTGAAGATCGACTACGCCTGGACCGGCAATTTCCTGCTGACCCTGTCGCGTCTGCCGCAGGTCGGCCGCCTGGGGGACAACATCTACTATTCCCAGGGCTGCAGCGGCCATGGCGTGACGTACACCCACTTGGCGGGCAAGGTGCTGGCCGAAGCACTGAGAGGCCAGGCTGAGCGTTTTGATGCATTTGCCGACCTGCCGCACTACCCGTTCCCGGGCGGGCAACTGTTGCGCACGCCGTTTGCGGCACTGGGGGCCTGGTATTACGGGCTGCGGGACAAGCTGGGGTTCTGATCCCGGATCGCGGGGCTGGCTTGCCGGCCCCTGCACATCAAGCACCGAGCCAAATCGCAGACACAAAAAACCCCGGTCTTTCGACCAGGGTCTTTGCTATCGATCCAACCAAGCCAGCGGCTTGCTTTGGCGTCTCAGGGCGTTCAGTGGGCCCTGGAACAGATATGGCGCAGCGGACGGGACTCGAACCCGCGACCCCCGGCGTGACAGGCCGGTATTCTAACCGACTGAACTACCGCTGCGTATCGCTCAGACTGCTGAAGTGTCACCTTCAACCGCCTTCAAACATCTGACTGATCAGCCTTGGCTGTTCAATCTCAAATCTGAATCATCAGACCTGGAAAATATGGCGCAGCGGACGGGACTCGAACCCGCGACCCCCGGCGTGACAGGCCGGTATTCTAACCGACTGAACTACCGCTGCGCGTCGGTGCAACCTTTAACGTTGCGTCTTGCCCGAAGGCAAAACTCTCAAGAAGTGGTGGGTGATGACGGGATCGAACCGCCGACCCTCTGCTTGTAAGGCAGATGCTCTCCCAGCTGAGCTAATCACCCTTTGCTTCGTTGAGGCCGCGAAATTTACGCAGGTAGCGGACCTAAGTCAATAGCCTGCTTGAAGTTTTTCCGAAAAAGACAAAATGACTTCAGCACTGCGACCCACCCTACTCGTTGTAAATCATCTTCTTGCTCATGCCACCGTCGACGACGAACTCCTGGCCAGTCACAAACCCGGCATTGCGCGACAGCAACCACGCCACCATCGCCGCCACGTCTTCCACCGTGCCTACCCTGCCCGCCGGGTGCTGGGCGTGATCCGCATCGGTCAGCGGCTCGGCACGGCGTGCAGCCGGGTCACGGGCATCGATCCAGCCCGGGCTGACGGCATTGACCCGCACTTCCGGCCCAAGACTCATGGCCAGTGCGTGGGTCAGGGCCAGCAAACCGCCCTTGCTCGCTGCGTAAGCCTCCGTATCCGGCTCCGACTGGCGGGCCCGGGTCGACGCCAGGTTAACGATGGCACCTCCGTGGGCTCGCAGGTAAGGCGCACAGTGCTTGGCCAGCAGCATCGGCCCACTGAGGTTCACCGCCATTACGCGGTTCCAGTAAGCCAGGTCGAGACTTTCCAGGGTGATATTGCGCGGATCGGCCACCGCCGCATTGCACACCAATGCATCCAGGCGACCGAACTGGCCCAGCACCTCGGCCACGCCCTGGGCAACCTGCCGCTCATCCGCGACGTCCATGGTGATAAACCAGGCATTGTCGCCGAGCACCTTGGACACCTTGGAACCGCGCTCACGATCAAGATCCGTGAGCACCACCTGCCAGCCTTCGCTGATCAGCCAGGCGGCAATGCCCAGGCCGATGCCCCGCGCCGCGCCGGTCACCAATGCGACGCGCCCGTTACTGGCGCCCGCAGCTTCCATGGACCACTCGATCACAGGGCAGCCAACCCACGGGCCAGATCGGCCTGCAAGTCAGCAACGTCTTCCAGGCCCACGGCAATGCGGATCAGGCTGTCACGGATACCGGCCGCTTCACGCTCCTGCGGCGCCAGGCGGCCGTGGGAGGTAGTGCTTGGATGCGTGATGGTGGTCTTGCTGTCACCCAGGTTGGCGGTGATGGAAATCAGGCGGGTTGCATCGATAAAGCGCCAGGCGCCCTCTTTGCCGCCCTTGACCTCGAAACTCACTACCGCGCCAAAACCACGCTGCTGACGCTGGGCCAACGCGTGTTGCGGGTGGCTCTTGAGGCCGGCGTAGTGGACTTTCTCGATGCCATCCTGCTGCTCCAGCCACTCGGCCAGGGCCTGGGCGTTGGCGCAATGGGCCTTCATCCGCAGGCTCAGGGTTTCCAGGCCTTTGAGGAAGATCCAGGCATTGAACGGGCTCAGGGTCGGGCCGGCAGTGCGCAAGAAGCCCACCACTTCCTTCATCTGCTCGCTGCGACCGGCAACCACACCGCCCATGCAACGACCCTGGCCGTCGATGAACTTGGTGGCCGAATGCACGACGATGTCCGCGCCCAGCTTCAGCGGCTGTTGCAGCGCCGGAGTGCAGAAGCAGTTGTCGACGATCAGCATCGCGCCCTTGGCGTGAGCCACTTCGGACAGTGCCGCAATGTCCACCAGTTCGGCCAACGGATTGGACGGCGACTCGACGAACAGCAATTTGGTGTTGGCCTTGATGGCCGCGTCCCAGCCGGACAGGTCTGCCAGCGGCACGTAGTCGACTTCAATGCCAAAGCGCTTGAAGTACTTTTCGAACAGGCTGATGGTAGAACCAAACACGCTGCGCGAGACCAGGACGTGGTCGCCGGCGCTGCACAGGCTCATGACCACCGCAAGAATCGCGGCCATGCCCGTGGCAGTGGCGACCGCTTGCTCGGCGCCTTCCAGCGCGGCGATACGCTCTTCGAACGCCCGCACGGTCGGGTTGGTGTAGCGCGAATACACGTTGCCCGGCACTTCACCGGCAAAACGCGCAGCGGCGTCGGCGGCTGTGCGGAACACGTAGCTGGAGGTAAAGAACATCGGGTCACCGTGCTCACCTTCCGGGGTGCGGTGCTGGCCGGCGCGCACAGCCAGGGTATCGAAAGCTACGCCATCGAGGTCGCTGTCCAAACGACCGGCATCCCATTCCTGACTCATGCTCTACTCCTCAACTCGAATGCTTTATCAAAGATACAAAACCGGCCCCTCAGGGCCGGTGTCTACTCAGTTGTTGTACAGGTCGATGATCGCGCTGACCGCCTGGGTCTTGATCTTCGAGGAATCGTTACGCGCCTGCTCGATCTTGTTCAGGTAGGCCTCGTCGACATCGCCGGTGACGTACTTGCCGTCGAACACTGCGCAGTCGAACTCATCGATCTTGATCTTGCCACCACCGACGGCTTCGATCAGGTCCGGCAGGTCCTGATAGATCAGCCAGTCGGCGCCGATCAGGTCCGCAACGTCCTGGGTCGAACGGTTGTGGGCGATCAGTTCGTGGGCGCTCGGCATGTCGATGCCGTACACGTTCGGGTAACGCACGGCAGGCGCGGCGGAACAGAAGTAAACGTTCTTCGCCCCGGCTTCGCGGGCCATCTGGATGATCTGCTTGCAGGTTGTGCCGCGCACGATGGAGTCATCCACCAGCATCACGTTCTTGCCACGGAACTCCAGCTCGATCGCGTTGAGCTTCTGACGCACCGACTTCTTGCGTGCGGCCTGGCCGGGCATGATGAAGGTACGGCCGATGTAGCGGTTCTTGACGAAGCCTTCGCGGAATTTCACGCCCAGGTGGTTCGCCAGCTCCAGCGCTGCGGTGCGGCTGGTGTCCGGAATCGGGATAACCACGTCGATGTCGTGGTCAGGACGCTCGCGCAGGATCTTGTCCGCCAGCTTCTCGCCCATGCGCAGACGCGCCTTGTACACCGAAACACCGTCGATGATCGAATCCGGACGCGCCAGGTAGACGTGTTCGAAGATGCACGGGGTGAGTTTCGGGTTCAGTGCACACTGACGGGTATGCAGCTTGCCATCTTCAGTGATGTAGACCGCTTCGCCTGGCGCCAGGTCGCGGATCAGGGTAAAGCCCAGCACGTCCAGGGACACGCTTTCGGAAGCGATCATGTACTCGACGCCTTCGTCGGTGTGACGCTGGCCGAACACGATCGGGCGGATGCCGTGGGGGTCGCGGAAACCGACGATGCCGTAGCCGGTCACCATCGCCACCACGGCATAACCGCCGACGCAACGGTTGTGCACGTCAGTCACGGCAGCGAACACGTCTTCTTCGGTCGGCTGCAGCTTGCCGCGCTGGGCCAGCTCGTGGGCGAACACGTTCAGCAGGACTTCGGAGTCCGAGTTGGTGTTGACGTGGCGCAGGTCAGATTCGTAAATCTCCTTGGCCAGCTGTTCAACGTTGGTCAGGTTGCCGTTGTGCGCCAGGGTGATGCCATACGGCGAGTTGACGTAGAACGGCTGGGCTTCGGCCGAGGTCGAGCTGCCCGCTGTCGGGTAGCGCACGTGGCCAATGCCCATGTGCCCGACCAGGCGCTGCATGTGGCGCTGATGGAACACGTCGCGCACCAGACCATTGTCCTTGCGCAGAAATAACCGGCCGTCGTGGCTGGTCACAATACCGGCAGCATCCTGGCCGCGGTGCTGGAGGACGGTTAGCGCGTCATACAGCGCCTGATTCACGTTCGACTTACCGACGATACCGACGATGCCACACATGCGACGCAACCCCTACTTAATGAATCTTGACTGAACACAACTTACTGAGGCGTTTTGGCCGGCAAGAGGTGTTCCTTGAACGGAAGATCAGCGGGTACGCTGATCCCGCTGGCCAGCCACTGACTGCTCCACCCCAAAATGAGGTTTTTGGACCAATCTGCAACCAATAGAAATTTTGGCACGAGTACAGACTCCTGCCACCACGAATCCTGCTGTACCGGCCCCAGGCTCAACAGCCCGACCGCCACGACCACCAGCAACCCGCCACGCGCGGCGCCGAACGCCATGCCGAGAAATCGATCGGTCCCGGAGAGGCCGGTGACGCGTATCAATTCGCCGATAAGATAATTGACCATTGCCCCCACCAACAACGTGGCGATGAACATGATGGCGCAGCCCGCGATGACGCGAGCCGAAGGTGTTTCGATGTATCCGGCCAGGTAGACGGACAATGAACCGCCGAACATCCAGGCTACAACTCCTGCGATGATCCATGTCAGCAGCGACAATGCTTCTTTAACGAAGCCGCGGCTCAGACTGATCAAAGCGGAGATGGCGACGATTGCAACGATCGCCCAATCAACCCAGGTAAATGGCACAGTTCAGCCTACAGACGGATAAGGCGGCGCATTTTAGCAGAGCGTCGGGCTATCGGTAAGCTGTGATTGGCTGTGCATTTGAATTCAATGAGTTATAGGGGAATGGAAACCGGCCTGTCGCGGCACACCCAAAACACCTGTGGGAGCGGGCCTGCTCGCGAAGGCGGTGGGCCAGCCAATAAATCTGCTGACTGATACACCGCCTTCGCGAGCAAGCCCGCTCCCACATTGACCGCATTCCAGCTTGAATCCTTGCAGCCTTAGCCTTTTTCGGGCTGAAAGCGAACCACAAAACCCTTGAGTTTTTGCTGGCGATCCAGCGAGTCACGCAGGCGATCCGCCTCGGCGCGCTCGATCAGCGGCCCGACAAATACCCGGTTCTTGCCGTCGGCACTGCGGATATAGGCGTTGTAACCCTGGCTGCGCAGGGTTTTCTGCAAGGCTTCGGCGCTTTCGCGATTGGCCAGGCTGGCCAACTGGATCGACCAACTGATCGGCAAGCCATTCGGATCAATGCGGCTTTGACCGACGTCCGGCTTGCCCGGTGCAGCCGGTTGTGGCGCCACAGGTTTTGGTGCTGGCGCCGGGGCCGCAGGCTTGGCCGCGACTGCCGGAGCAGCAGGCGCAGGCTTCACCACCGGTACGCTCGGCTGAATCGGCATCGACGGCGCTTGCTGTGCAGCCACTTCGTCATCGGTCGGCACCGGCTCTTCTTCCGGCAGCGCTTGCGGCTCGGGAACCACCACCGGTTCAACCTGAACCTGAGGCACTGCGGGCGCCTGGGGCGCAGCCGGGGCCTCGACGGTCACCTGGCGTTGCTCGTCCTGACGGGAAAACAGCATCGGCAGAAAAATCACCGCCAACGCCACCAGAACCAGGGCTCCAACCATTCGCTGCTTGTATGCGCTATCCAGTAATGCCATGTGCAGCTTCCTCCGTGGAGCGCCGGGCCAACCACTCGAGTGCCTCGGCAACACAATAAAATGATCCGAACAACAGAATCTCATCCTCAGGCGTCGCAACCGCGCACTGGGCTTCCAGGGCGGCCGTCACGCTTGCATGGGACGTCACCGACGCGCCAAGGTTCTGCAACGCGGCCTGCAACTCGACGGCAGGACGACTGCGGGACGTGTCCAGCGGCGCAACCGCCCAGGCCTGGACGTCGCCCAACAAGGGTGCAACCACACCGTCCAGGTCCTTGTCGGACAGCAACCCGAACACCGAGAGGCGGCGACCGACGGGCGGCGTACGTGACAGGCGCTTGGCCAGGTATTCAGCAGCGTGAGGGTTATGCCCCACATCCAGCAGCAGGTTCAGGCGCTTGCCCTTCCATTCGAAGCTGCGCCGATCAAGGCGCCCCACCACGCGAGTCGCCTGCAACGTAGCGGCAATCTGCTCGGCATGCCAGGGCAGATCCAGCAACAAATAGGCTTGCAGCGCGAGCGCGGCGTTTTCCATCGGCAGGTTCAGCAGCGGCAGGTCGCGCAATTCAACGGTCTGGCCGCGCGCATTCACCCCGCGCCATTGCCAATGCAGGTCGCCAATCTCGAGATTGAAATCACGCCCACGCAGGAAGAATGGGCAATCCAACTCGCGCACCTTGTCCAGCAAGGTATGCGGCGGATCCAGGTCGCCGCACAGTGCAGGCTTGCCCTGGCGGAAAATCCCGGCCTTTTCATAGGCCACGGACTCACGGGTATTACCCAGATAGTCCGCATGGTCGACACCAATGCTGGTGATCAGCGCCAGGTCGGCATCCACCACGTTGACCGTGTCCAGACGCCCGCCCAGGCCGACTTCCAGCACCACCACATCGAGTTGCGCACGCTCGAACAGCCAGAACGCCGCCAGGGTGCCCATCTCGAAATAAGTCAGGGAAATCTCGCCACGCCCGGTATCGAGCGCGGCGAAGGCTTCGCAGAGCTGCTCATCAGTGGCTTCGACGCCATTGAGCTGCACTCGCTCGTTGTAGCGCAGCAGGTGCGGCGAGTTGTAAACGCCGACCTTCAGTCCCTGGGCTTGCAGCAAGGCCGCGACAAAGGCGCAGGTAGACCCCTTGCCGTTGGTACCGGTCACCGTGATTACCCGCGGCGCCGGCCTGCCCAACCCGAGGCGGGCCGCTACCTGTTGCGAGCGCTCCAGGCCCATGTCGATGGCTGACGGATGCAACTGCTCAAGGTAGGCGAGCCATTCGCCCAGGGTACGTTGGGTCATATGTTTGCAGGCACCGGTGGCACGACGATTGGCTCGATTTTAGGCGCGACGTACACAGGCGTCGGCAGGCCCATCATCTGGGCCAGCAGGCTACCCAGGCGCGGGCGCAGTTCGCCACGGGGAATGATCAGGTCGATCGCGCCGTGTTCCAGCAGGAACTCGCTGCGCTGGAAACCTTCCGGCAGTTTTTCGCGAACGGTTTGCTCGATAACACGCGGGCCGGCGAAACCGATCAGGGCCTTAGGCTCGCCGACGATCACATCACCCAGCATCGCCAGGCTGGCGGAAACGCCGCCGTAGACCGGGTCGGTCAGCACGGAGATGAACGGAATACCCTCTTCGCGCAGACGCGCCAGTACCGCAGAGGTCTTGGCCATTTGCATCAGGGAAATCAGCGCTTCCTGCATCCGCGCGCCGCCGGACGCCGCGAAGCAGATCATCGGGCAGCGGTTTTCCAGGGCGTAGTTGGCGGCACGCACAAAACGCTCGCCAACGATGGCGCCCATGGAACCGCCCATGAAGGAGAATTCGAAGGCGGAAACCACTACTGGCATGCCCAGCAGCTTGCCACTGACAGAAATCAGCGCGTCCTTCTCACCGGTCTGCTTTTGGGCCGCGGTCAGGCGGTCCTTGTACTTCTTGCCGTCGCGGAACTTCAGACGGTCAACCGGCTCCAGGTCGGCGCCCAGTTCAGAGCGACCATCGGCGTCGAGGAAGATATCAATGCGGGCGCGGGCGCCGATACGCATGTGGTGGTTGCACTTGGGGCAAACGTCCAGGGTCTTTTCCAGCTCCGGGCGGTACAACACCGCGTCGCAGGATGGGCACTTGTGCCAAAGACCTTCAGGAACCGAGCTTTTCTTCACCTCGGAACGCATGATCGAGGGGATCAGTTTGTCTACTAACCAGTTGCTCATGCTTTCTTTCTCCAGTACCGGTGGCTTGAACACAGCCCCGCGTATGCCCTTGAGCTAAATTCATATGTGGCGATGACACAAACTGGACGGGGTCAGACGTTCGACCTGCCATTTCCTGCCTGTGTCCTCAGCCTTCCAGACAACCTGCCGTGCAGGGTTGCCACTTCATTTCCGGGCCTCCCACAGGCGGCACCGGGCTGTTTTACACAGTGGTAGTTATGGACGGCGGCAGACTGCCAGCCGTCACATCGTGCCACTGCTGTCGCGCACGGCCTGCATGAATGCGCGAATCTTTGCGTGATCCTTGATGCCCCTGGCCTGCTCTACCCCGCCGCTGACGTCCACGGCGTACGGCCGCACCTGCTGGATGGCGCTGGCCACGTTGCCCGGATTCAGGCCGCCCGCCAGGATGATCGGCTTGCTCAGGCCGTCAGGAATCAATGACCAGTCAAACGCTTCGCCGGTACCACCGGGAACGCCTTCGACGTAGGTGTCGAGAAGTACCCCGCGCGCTCCGGCATAAGCCGCGCACGCCGCCGCGATATCGTCGCCAGCCTTGACCCGCAACGCCTTGATATAATGACGCTGGTAGCTTTCGCACTCGTCAGGGCTTTCATCGCCGTGAAACTGCAACATGTCCAGTTGCACGGCATCGAGGGTTTCATTGAGTTCACAACGGCTGGCGTTGACAAACAACCCCACGGTGGTCACGAACGGCGGTAGCGCGGCAATGATCGCCCGCGCCTGTAACACATTCACCGCCCGCGGGCTTTTGGCATAAAACACGAAACCGATGGCATCGGCCCCCGCCTCGACCGCCGCCAACGCGTCTTCTATGCGGGTAATCCCGCAAATCTTGCTGCGAACGGCAGACATGTCGATGAAACCTCAGGGCGTGTCCGAGAAAGTCCCGGATGGTAACAAATGCTTTTGAGGGCGTCAGCCGCCAAGTTCGCTGAAACCTGTGAGGAAGTGTGGCCCGATGAACCGCTGGGGCAATTCGAACTCGTCGCGGTACTCCACATCCACCAGGTACAGGCCGAACGGATGCGCCGTGACGCCGCCGGTGCGACGAATCCGGCTTTCCAGCACTTCCTTGGCCCACTCCACCGGACGCTCGCCGGTACCGATGGTCATCAGCACCCCGGCGATGTTACGCACCATATGGTGCAGGAAGGCGCCGGCGCGAATATCCAGCACGATCATCTTGCCGTGGCGGGTGACCCGCAGGTGATGGACTTCCTTGATCGGCGACTTGGCCTGGCACTGGCCGGCACGAAACGCGCTGAAATCATGGATACCCACCAGATGCTGGGCGGCCTCAGCCATGCGCTCGGCGTCCAGCGGGCGGTGGTTCCAGGTGATTTCTTCGTTGAGATGGGCCGGGCGGATCTGATCGTTGTAGATCACATAGCGATAACGCCGGGCGATGGCCTTGAAGCGTGCGTGAAAGTCCGCCGGCATCACCTTGGCCCAACTGACGCTGACGTCGTGGGGCAAGTTGATATTGGCGCCCATCACCCACGCCTTCATCGAGCGCTCGGCCTGGGTATCGAAGTGCACCACTTGCCCGCAGGCATGCACGCCGGCGTCGGTCCGCCCGGCGCACATCAGCGACACCGGTGAGTCGGCGACTTTCGACAGGGCCTTCTCCAGGGTTTCCTGCACCGTCGGCACGCCGGAGGCCTGGCGCTGCCAGCCGCGATAGCGTGAGCCTTTGTATTCCACGCCCAGGGCGATTCTGAAAAAACCTGCGGCCGCCATTTCGGCGGCCGCGTTATCTATATTTGCCAAGAACTGAGAGCCTGATGAGTTGCGCAAAGGCGGCCATTATAAGGCCGCGCGCCGAGCTTGGGGCTTTTTGTAGGAGCGAGCTTGCTCGCGAAGGTCGTTAACGATAACGCGCCCATCCTGGATGAACGCGGTGCCTGGGAGTTCTTCGCGAGCAAGCTCGCTCCTACAGGTGGGGGGGGAAGGGATCAAGCCAGCCGGCTGAGCATTTCCTTGGCTTCGCCTTTCTGACCGTCGTCGCCTTCCTTGAGCACTTCGCCAAGAATGTCCCGCGCACCGTCGGCATCGCCCATGTCGATGTAGGCCTGAGCCAGGTCGAGCTTGGTCGCCACTTCATCGGTACCGGACAGGAAGTCGAATTCCGGCTCGTCGCCCCCCAATGCCGCGTCTTCTTCGGTGAAGGACGGCTCGATCGGCGGATGCTCCAGGCTTTGCGACAGACGATCCAGCTCGGCGTTGACGTCATCAAGCTTGGAGGCGAATGCATCTGGCTTGGCCGCGGCAGGCGCATCAGGCTCGTCAGCCAGAGACAGGTCGAAATCTTCCGGCAGGTCGAGGTCGTCCAGATCAGCCGGCGTCAGGGTCGGTGGCTCTACCGGTGGCAGGTCCTTCATCTGGTCTTCGAGACCGGAGAGAAAGTCGTCGTCGGACTGGGTCGAGGATGGCGGATCAAGCTGCAGGTCCAGGTCGAAGTCCGAGAGGTCTTCCGCGCTGGCCTTGGCCTCGGTCTGCTGTTGCAGCACCGACTCAAAGCTCAGGTCGTCCGACTGCGGATTGACCACGGCCGGGGAAGCCGCCTCCAGATCGTCCAGGCTCAGGTCGAAGTCGGTGTCAAACGCGTCCGGCTCAGGCGCAGGCTCTGGTGCTGACGGCGCAGGTTCGTCCTTGAGCAGGTCCTTGACGTATTGGGCGTCGAGGGCGGCGGCGGCAACGGCAGCGCTGACGCCGGCCGCTAGCACGGCCATGCCCGGGAAGCGGCTTTTCAGCTGTTCTACCTGGGCATGATTCTCGCCATTGGCGACCAGTTGACGCTCCTGAGTGACAAAACCGTCCTTGTTGCCCTGCAAACCGTGGACTTCCATCAGCTTGAGGCGCAGGTCACTACGGGCAGGCTCTTGCTTGATTGCATCTTCCAGCACTTCAGCGGCCTGGTTCAGGTGACCACGGTCGATGTGCGACTGGGCTTGCGCCAGGGCGTCGGCCGGGCGCTCTGCAGCAACAGGGGCGACGACCGGCGCGATCACCGGAGCAACCATTGCCGCCGGGGCTGGAGCTGGAGCTGGAGCTGGAGCCAGCTTGACGTTCGGCGGCGGTACATCAAGGCCTTCGAAACTGTCGGATGGCAGATCGTGATCAATGTTCGGCGCAAATTCCGGCTCTTCAGCCAGGGCCCGCGCCATACGCAGGTGTTTCTCTTCTTCAAGGCGTGCGTTGCGATGACGTGCCCACAGCAGCAGAAGCAACAGCACCAGCAGGCCCGCCGCGCCGCCGATCACGCCGAGCACGATCGGGTTGGTCAGCAGGTCATTGAATTTGCCTTCGGTGCTGGCCGGTGCCGCATCCGCCTTGACCGGCGTCTCGACCGGCGCAGCCGCTGGGGTTGCTACCGGGGTTGCCGCAGCCGGCGCCGCCGGTTGTGCAGCCACTTCAGCCGGCATCGCGGCCGTGGCAGCAGGCTGCGCCGCAGCACCACCCGGGGTCTGCAACTTGGCCAATTGATTGTTCTTGAGCTCGATCAGCCGCTGCAGCTTGTCCAGCTGACTTTGCAGGTCCGCCATGCGGCTTTTCAGTTCTTCATTCTCGCGACGAGTCGAATCCAGGCTTTCCTGGGTCACCGCCAGCTTGTTGTTCAAGGCCCGGCTGTCGCCCGCCGCGCCCTTCCCGCCCTTCCTGGCCGCTTCGGCCGAGACCAGGCTCAAATTGTCCTTGGTATTGGTCTGCGACGGTGCATTACCCGCCTGGGTACGCTTGGTCGCGTCCAGCTGCGCCTTGCCGGCGGGCTGATTGGCGCCGCGACGCCCCTCGCGCCACGCCGCGTTTTGCGCAGTCACTTCAGCAATCGCCTGCGGTTGCGGCAGGCTGGTGCTCTGCCCCGCATCCGGCAGGCGCAGGACGTGGCCGGTTTTCATGCGGTTGATGTTGCCATCGACAAAGGCATCAGGGTTCAGTGCCTGAATGGCCAGCATGGTTTGCTGCACCGAGGCACCATTGCGGTTCTTCGCGGCGATTTCCCACAAGGTGTCGTGGGACGTTGTGGTGTGCTCCTTGGGCTTGCTGATAGCCGGAGCCGTCGCAGGCGCGCTCAAACGTGGCGCGGGCGCGGGTGCACTGGCAGCCGGGGTCGACTGGTCGAACTTGGCCGGGTCCAGCAATACGCTGTAGTCGCGCATCAGGCGCCCGTTCGGCCATTGCACCTGCAGCAGGAAGCGCACATAGGAATCAGGCAACGGCTGGCTGGAGGTGACACGCACCACACTGCGGCCGTTCGGGTTGACCACCGGGGTAAACGTCAAGTCATTCAGGAAAGCCTGGCGATCAACGCCCGCATCCACAAAGGCTTGGGACGAAGCGAGGCTGGGGGTGATCTCGGAGGCGGTCAGGCCACCGACGTCGAGCAATTCGATCTCCACCGACAGCGGCTGGTTCAGCTTCGACTTGAGGGTCATCTCCCCAAGCTGCAGTGCTTGCGCCATACCGGAGGACAGCGCCGAGGCGGCCGCTATTGCTAACACCAGTTTGCGAACTTGAACCATAGCCTCATCCTTTTTGAACACTCCCCGGCCTGCGAGAAGGGTGGTAACCGCTGCCATAAGGCATGGCGAGCCGATAGGTTACCGACGCGCAATCTTTCCAGCTTGGGGCCAAGCATAGCGCTTGGCTAGAATCAATCTACAAATTGCCGCCAAGTATCTTTTACACAAGGCCTTTTATCAACAACTGCGCCAGCTGTACGGCGTTCAGTGCGGCACCTTTGCGTACGTTATCTGACGTCAGCCACATATTTAGTTCCGCCGGATCATCGACACCCGCACGCACCCGACCAACGTAGACCACATCCTGACCGACCGCATCGCCAACCGCCGTGGGGTAATCGCCCTCTTCTACCCGCTCGACGCCCGGCGCCGAGTCCAGGGCAAGGTTGACGGCGGCAAGATCGACCGCTGCCCCCAATTGCAGTGACACAGTCAGGCTATCGCCAAAAAACACCGGGGCTTGAACGCAGGTTGCGGAAATCTTTAGCAAAGGCATTTCCAGCACGGCACGCAATTCGTGCACCAGGCGCTTTTCCAGGGCGGTGTGGCCCTGGCCGTCAGGCTTGCCGACCTGGGCCAGCAGGTTGAACGCCATCTGCCGATCAAAGAATTTTGGCTCCAACGGGCGCACGTTCAGCAACTCGGCGGTCTGCCGGGCGAGTTCGCTGACCGCTTCACGGCCCTGGGCGGAAACGGCGAGATTGGCCGTGACGCTGACGCGCTGGATATCCAGCAAGCCGCGCAGTGGCGCCAGCACCACGGCCAGGGCGGTGGCCGATGGGCTTGGGCTGCTGACCTGGTACGGCTTTTTCAGGCCATCCAGGATGTGGGCATTGGCTTCCGGCACCACTTGCGGCGCCTGATCGGCCGGCAAGGCGCCAGACAGGTCGATCAGCGTGCAGCCGGCGGCGGTGGCGCGCGGAGCAAAACTCAAGGTGACCGCAGGGCCAGCGGCGAAGAACACCAACTGGACCTTGCTGAAATCAAATTCGTCGACTTCCCGTACCCGCACGTTCTTGCCCCGAAACGGCACCGAATGCCCGGCCGACTCGCTGCTGGCCAGCAGGTGCAGGTTGCCTACCGGGAAGTCCTGCTCTTCGAGGATCTGCACCAGGGTTTCGCCAACGGTGCCGGTGGCGCCGATCACGGCAATATCAAAGGTCTGGGTCATGGGGGCTGCCTCGGGCATTGCGGGGGGAGCGGCACTTTACCGGGTGGCCGGGGGTGAGGCAATGAACCTGGGGCTTGTGGTGTGGCTGATGGCCTCTTCGCGAGCAAGCCCGCTCCCACATTCGACCGAGTTACTTCAGTTGAAATGCGATCAAATGTGGGAGCGGGCTTGCTCGCGAAAGGGCCCGAGAGAGCAATAAAAAACCCGCGCCTGTCACCAGAACGCGGGTTTCTTATTACCTGCAGCGATTACCGCTCGAGCAAAATCCGCAGCATGCGACGCAACGGCTCAGCCGCGCCCCACAGCAGTTGGTCGCCGACGGTGAACGCGCCCAGGTACTGAGTCCCCATGTTCAGCTTGCGCAGACGGCCAACCGGCACATTCAGGGTACCGGTCACCTTGTTCGGGCTCAGTTCCTGGATGCTGATATCGCGGTTGTTCGGCACCAGCTTGACCCAAGGATTGTGCTGGCTGATCAGCCCTTCGATATCGGCAATCGGCACGTCTTTGTTCAGCTTGATGGTCAGCGCCTGGCTGTGGCAACGCATGGCGCCGATGCGCACGCAGATGCCGTCCACCGGGATCGGGCTCTTGAAGCGACCAAGGATCTTGTTGGTCTCGGCCTGGGCCTTCCACTCTTCACGGCTCTGGCCGTTAGGCAGTTCCTTGTCGATCCACGGGATCAGGCTACCGGCCAGTGGCACGCCGAAGTTCTCGGTCGGGTAGGCTTCACTGCGCATGGCTTCGGCCACACGGCGGTCGATGTCGAGGATCGCGCTGGCCGGGTCAGCCAGTTGATCGGCGACTGCCGCGTGGGTCGCGCCCATCTGCTTGATCAGTTCACGCATGTTCTGCGCGCCGGCACCGGAGGCCGCCTGATAGGTCATGGCGCTCATCCACTCCACCAGGCCGGCTTCGAACAAGCCGCCCAGGCCCATCAGCATCAGGCTGACGGTGCAGTTGCCACCGATGTAGTTCTTGGTGCCCGCGTCCAGTTGCTGGTCGATCACCTTGCGGTTGACCGGGTCCAGGACGATGACCGCGTCATCCTGCATGCGCAGGCTGGAAGCGGCGTCGATCCAGTAACCCTGCCAGCCGGCTTCGCGCAGCTTGGGGAAGACTTCGCTGGTGTAGTCGCCGCCCTGGCAGGTCAGGATGACGTCAAGGGTCTTCAGTTCTTCAATGTTGTAGGCGTCCTTGAGCGGAGCAATGTCCTTGCCCACGGACGGCCCTTGACCACCTACATTGGAGGTGGTGAAAAACACCGGCTCAATAAGATCAAAATCCTGCTCTTCCAGCATCCGCTGCATGAGCACGGAACCGACCATACCGCGCCAACCGATCAGACCTACACGTTTCATCGCAACTACACCTTGTTCAAAAGTGGGCCGCTTGCAGCAACATCTGCAAGCGGGCCCGAGAGATTACAGATTCCGCAACGCGGCGACTACTGCGTCGCCCATTTCTTGCGTACCGACCTTGGTGCAACCCTGGGACCAGATGTCGCCGGTGCGCAGGCCTTGGTCCAGCACCAGGCTCACAGCCTTTTCGATGGCAGCCGCCGCGTCGGTCAGGTTGAAGCTGTAACGCAGCATCATCGACACCGACAAAATGGTCGCCAACGGGTTGGCAATGCCCTGCCCGGCGATGTCCGGCGCCGAACCGTGGCACGGCTCGTACATGCCCTTGTTGTTGGCATCCAGGGACGCCGACGGCAGCATGCCGATGGAGCCGGTGAGCATCGAGGCTTGGTCGGACAGGATGTCGCCGAACAGGTTGTCGGTGACGATCACGTCGAACTGCTTCGGTGCACGCACCAGCTGCATGGCGGCATTGTCGACGTACATGTGGCTCAGCTCGACGTCCGGGTAGTCCTTGGCGACTTCCTCGACGATTTCACGCCACAGCTGGCTGGAGGCCAATACGTTGGCCTTGTCCACCGAGCAGACCTTCTTGCCACGCACACGGGCCATGTCGAAACCGACACGGGCGATACGGCGGATTTCACTCTCGCTGTACGGCAGGGTGTCGTAGGCCTGACGCTCACCATTCTCCAACTCCCGCACGCCCCGTGGCGAGCCGAAGTAGATACCGCCGGTCAGCTCGCGGACGATCAGGATGTCCAGGCCCGCGACGATTTCCGGCTTCAGGCTGGAAGCGTCCGCCAGCTGCGGGTAAAGGATCGCCGGGCGCAGGTTGCCGAACAGGCCCAGTTGCGCACGGATTTTCAACAGGCCGCGCTCAGGGCGGATGTCACGTTCGATCTTGTCCCATTTCGGGCCACCCACGGCGCCTAGCAGCACGGCGTCGGCTGCGCGGGCACAGTCCAGGGTCTCGTCGGCCAGGGGCACGCCGTGCTTGTCGATGGCCGCGCCGCCGATCACGTCGTGGCTCAGTTCGAAGCCCAGGCTGTACTTGGCGTTGGCCACTTCCAGGACCTTGACCGCTTCGGCCATGATTTCCGGACCAATGCCGTCGCCAGGGAGAATCAAAATCTGCTTGCTCATGAGTTCCTCATTTCATCAAGCGACCTGCCCATGGGCAGGTCGGGAAAAATTAATCAGCGTTCGGCCCACACCACCAGCACGTCGGTGCTGAAGGTGCCGTCGGCTTGAATCTCGAAATAATCGCGCACTTCCTGGCCCATCGCCTTTTGCAACTCCAGGATCGCGGCGCGCAATACCTCCGGGGTGCGCATGCGCTCCACCCACGAGGTGTATTCCAGGCACAGGCGCTGGCGGCGGCTGTTGCGTACATGCAAACCGGCTTCGCTGAGGTGGCGCATCCACTCGCCGGCGGAATAGTCGCGCACGTGGCTGGTGTCGCGCAGCACTTCGACGGTTTGCAGGTAAGTGTCCAACAGCGGGCTGCCCGGTGACAAGACGTCCACAAACGCGGCCACGCCGCCCGGCTTGAGCACCCGGCGCACTTCACGCAGGGCCAGGCCGAGGTCGCTCCAGTGGTGGGCCGAATAGCGGCTGAACACGAAGTCGAACTCGCCATCGGCAAACGGCAGGCGCTCGGCGGCGCCATGCACGGTGCGGATGTTGCCCAGGCCACGGTCCACGGCAGCGGCGGCGACTACGTCGAGCATTTGCTGGGACAGGTCGTAGGCCACCACTTCTTTAACCAACGGCGCAACGTTGAAACTCACATGACCGGCGCCACAACCCAGGTCCAGCAGTCGTGCAGCGCCCTGCCCGGCCAGTTCGGCCTGGAGCAGCGCGAATTCGGTGCCTTGAGCGTGAACTGCGCTGCTCAGGTAGGCCGAGGCCTGCTCGCCGAATTGTTTTTGCACGACTTGGGTGTGGGCGGTGCTGGTCATGATGATGTCCTGGTTTTTGTGTTGCTGCTGCTGGCCCTTTCGCGAGCAAGCCCGCTCTCACATTCGACCGAGTTTCTTCAGTTGAAATGCAATCAAATGTGGGAGCGGGCTTGCTCGCGAAGGGGCCAGCCCGGTCTACATAGAATCAAGCGTCGCGAAACAACCAAGGCTGGCTCGCCCGGTGCTTGGCCTCAAACGCTGCAATCGCATCGCCGTCCTGCAAGGTCAGGCCGATGTCGTCCAGGCCATTGATCAGGCAGTGTTTGCGGAAGGCGTCCACTTCAAAGTGATACACCTTGCCGTCCGGACGGGTCACGGTCTGCGCCGCCAGGTCGATGGTCAGCTGGTAGCCCACATCGGCTTCCACTTGCTGGAACAACTCGTCCACTTCGGCATCGCTCAAGATGATCGGCAGCAAGCCGTTCTTGAAGCTGTTGTTGAAGAAGATGTCGGCGTAGCTCGGCGCGATGATGCTGCGAAAGCCATATTCTTCCAGGGCCCACGGCGCGTGCTCACGGCTGGAGCCGCAACCGAAGTTTTCCCGGGCCAGCAACACGCTGGCGCCTTGGTAACGTTCGGCGTTGAGCACGAACTCCTTGTTCAACGGGCGCTTGGAGTTGTCCTGATAGGCGTAGCCCACGTCCAGGTAGCGCCACTCGTCGAACAGGTTCGGGCCGAAGCCGGTGCGCTTGATCGACTTCAAGAACTGCTTGGGAATGATCTGGTCGGTGTCCACGTTGGCACGGTCCAACGGCGCGACTAAACCGGTGTGTTGGGTAAAAGCTTTCATCGGGTATTCCTCAGATCAATTCGCGAACGTCGATGAAACGACCGTTGACGGCAGCCGCAGCGGCCATGGCCGGGCTCACCAGGTGGGTACGGCCACCGGCGCCCTGACGCCCTTCGAAGTTACGGTTGGAGGTGGACGCGCAATGCTCGCCCGACTCCAAGCGGTCCGGGTTCATTGCCAGGCACATCGAGCAGCCCGGCTCGCGCCATTCAAAACCGGCTTCGAGGAAGATCTTGTCGAGGCCTTCGGCTTCAGCCTGGGCTTTAACCAGACCCGAACCTGGCACCACGATCGCCTGCTTGATGGTCGAGGCGACTTTGCGGCCCTTGGCGATGACGGCCGCAGCGCGCAAGTCTTCGATCCGCGAGTTGGTGCAGGAGCCGATGAATACGCGATCCAGCTGGATGTCGGTGATCGCCTGGTTGGCTTTCAAGCCCATGTACTTCAAGGCGCGTTCGATGGAACCGCGCTTGACCAGGTCGGTTTCCTTGGCCGGGTCCGGCACGTTTTGATCAACGGCCAACACCATTTCCGGCGAGGTGCCCCAGCTGACTTGCGGCTTGATCTGGGCAGCGTCGAGGGTGACCACGGTGTCGAATACGGCATCGGCGTCGGACACCAGGTCTTTCCAGGCTTCGACAGCCGCGTCCCAATCGGCGCCGCTTGGTGCGAATGGACGACCCTTGACGTAGGCAATGGTCTTTTCATCCGCCGCCACCATGCCCACACGGGCACCGGCTTCGATGGACATGTTGCAGATGGTCATGCGGCCTTCGATGGACAGGTCGCGAATCGCGCTGCCGGCGAATTCGATGGCATGGCCGTTACCGCCGGCGGTGCCGATCTTGCCGATCACCGCGAGGACGATGTCCTTGGCAGTGACGCCGAAAGGCAATTCACCTTCCACCGACACCAGCATGTTCTTCATTTTCTTGGCAACGAGGCACTGGGTGGCGAAAACGTGCTCCACCTCGGACGTGCCGATGCCGTGCGCCAAGGCGCCAAACGCACCGTGGGTGGAGGTGTGGGAGTCACCGCAGACCACGGTCATGCCGGGCAACGTGGCGCCCTGCTCCGGGCCGATTACGTGAACGATGCCTTGACGCACGTCATTCATCTTGAATTCGGTGATGCCATATTCGTCGCAGTAATCATCGAGGGTCTGCACCTGGAGGCGCGACACGGTGTCGACGATGGCGTCGATCCCGCCTTTACGCTCCGGGGTAGTCGGCACGTTGTGGTCCGGGGTGGCGATGATCGAGTCGACGCGCCAAGGCTTGCGCCCGGCCAGTCGCAGGCCTTCGAACGCTTGAGGCGAGGTCACTTCATGGATGATGTGACGGTCGATGTAGATCAGCGACGACCCATCATCGCGCCGTTTCACTTCATGGGAATCCCAAAGCTTGTCGTAAAGCGTTTTGCCGGCCATCACGCGGTCCTCATCAGGTGTTTCTATGCCCCGGGCCTTGAACGATTCAATAACCCTTTGGCTTGTGAGGCTGATGGTATGGCGCTACATTAAATAACTCAAATTCATATTTTTTATGCTTTGGATTACCAACTGGAATAGCACAATGGACCTGGCCAACCTCAATGCCTTTATCGCCATCGCCGAGACCGGCAGCTTCTCCGGTGCAGGCGAACGACTGCACCTCACCCAACCCGCCATCAGCAAGCGCATCGCCGGCCTGGAGCAGCAATTAAAGGTGCGCCTGTTCGACCGGCTGGGGCGTGAAGTCGGCCTCACCGAAGCCGGGCGCGCATTACTACCGCGGGCTTATCAGATTCTCAACGTGCTGGACGACACCCGCCGCGCCCTGACCAACCTCACCGGCGAGGTCAGCGGGCGCCTCACTCTGGCCACCAGCCACCATATCGGCCTGCATCGCCTGCCGCCGGTACTGCGTACGTTTACCCGGGAGTACCCGAACGTCGCCCTGGATATTCAGTTTCTCGATTCGGAAGTGGCCTACGAAGAAATCCTCCACGGCCGCGCCGAGGTGGCCGTGATCACCCTCGCCCCGGAGCCCCACACGCTGGTGCGGGCCACCCCGGTGTGGGACGACCCGCTGGATTTCGTGGTGGCGCCGGAACACAGCCTGATCAGCAACGGCAGCGTCAACCTGGCGGACATCGCCCGGCACCCGGCGGTGTTTCCCGGGGGCAACACCTTTACCCACCACATCGTGCAGCGGCTGTTCGAGGCCCAGGGCCTGACGCCGAACATCGCCATGAGCACCAACTACCTGGAAACCATCAAGATGATGGTCTCCATCGGCCTGGCCTGGAGCGTGCTGCCCCGCACCATGCTCGATGATCAGGTGGCACGCATCGCTTTGCCGGGCATACAGCTCAGTCGCCAGCTAGGCTATATCGTGCACACCGAAAGGACGCTGTCGAACGCTGCGCGGGCTTTCATGAGCCTATTGGATGCACAGGTCGATCTGCCAGGGAATCAGGCTTGAATCGCCGTGGCCCCTAGACCGTGAACCCGCGCCGAACGCCCATTGAGCCAAGGCCCTTTGATAATGCGCAACCCCGTGGATACCGTGCCACCCCTGCCCCGCATCTACGCCCTGGACCCACAGGAGGCGGAACAGAGCTGGGACAGCGCGCCGCAACTGCTGGCGGCCCTCAATGCTGCCCGGCTGGGCGCCTGGAGCTGGGAAATCGATACCGGCCGGATCAGCTGGTCCCGAGGCACCCAGGCCCTGTTCGGCTTCGACCCGCGCCAGCCGCTGCCTGAAGACCTGGAGTACCTGGACCTGCTGGCACCCGAGGACCGCGCTAAGGTAGTCCGGGCCTTTCATGCGGTGCTGGCCGGCGAGCCCGCTGTCCAAGCCATGCACCACCGTATCCAATGGCCCGATGGCAGCCTGCACTGGCTGGAAATCAATGGCAGCCTGCTACCGGACAAGGCCGGGCGCCGGCGAATGATCGGGGTAATCCGCGAGATCACCCACCAGCGCGAACGCGAACACGCCCTCAGCCACTCGGAAAAACGCTTCGCCACGCTGTTTCACCTGTGCCCGCTGATGGTTCTGCTGACCCGCCAGACGGACGGCCTGATCAGCGAAGCCAACCAGTACTTCGAGAGCCTGTTCGGCTGGCCGCTGGCCGATGCCATTGGCCGCAGCACATTGGAGCTGGGCCTCTGGGTACACCCCGAACAACGCGCGCATCTGGTCAAGGCCACCCAGCGCAAAGGCGCCCCCATCACCATGGAAGTGCAGTTTCGCGCCAGCAACGGGCAGATCCACGATGGCACCCTCAGCGCCCAGAAAGTCGAGCTGGACGGCGAGGACTACCTGATCAGCACCTTCCTCGACACCACTGAACGCAAAAATGCCGAACAAGCCCTCAAGGACAGCCAGGAACGCCTGGACCTGGCCCTCGACTCGGCACAACTGGGCACCTGGGACTGGCACATCCCCAGCGGCATGCTCTACGGCTCGGCCCGCGCCGCCCAGTTGCACGGGCTGGAACCCCAACCGTTTCACGAATCCTTCGACGCTTTTTTTGAAGGCATGCCTCAGGAAGAGCGTGAGAGCATGCGCAACGCCTACCGCACCCTGCGCGAAGGCCCGGCGGGCAACTACCAACTGACCTATCGCGTGCAACTGGAAGACGGCAGTTCCCGCTACCTCGAAAGCCGCGCCCGCCTGTATCGTGATGACCTGGGCGTGCCCCTGCGCATGGCCGGCACGCTGCTCGACATCACCGACCAGGTCGAGCGCGAACTACGCCTGACTGCGTCGGAAGAAAAGTTCGCCAGCCTGTTTCTCGCCAGCCCCGACCCGATTTGCGTGACACGCCTGGAAACCGGCCAGTTTATCGAGATCAACCCGGCCTTCACCCAGACCTTCGGCTGGACCGCCGCCGAAGTGCTCAACAACAACGCCGAACAGATCGGCTTGTGGGATGAGCCCAGCAAGCGCCTGCAACGCATCGAGCAGGTGATTCGCGAACAGTCCCTGAGCAACGTGGCCATCACCGTTCATCACAAGAACGGCCAAACCCTTAACTGCGTGATCTCCAGCCGCCTGATCCAGGTCAGCGACCAACCCTGCATCGTCACCACCTTGCGGGACATCACCCAGCAGCAACGCTCGGAAGCGGCGCTCAAGGCCAGTGAAGAGAAGTTCGCCAAGGCCTTTCACTCCAGCCCCGACGCGGTGTCGATCACCGAGCGCGATACCGGGCGCTATGTTGAGGTCAACGACGGCTTCTGCCGCTTGACCGGCTACCGCGCCGAAGAGGCGATCGGCCTGACGCTGTATCAGATCGGCATCTGGGCCGATGAAAACCAGCGCGCAGCTTTATTGGCCGAGCTGCAGATCAAGGGCCGCATTCATCACCTGGAAATGCTCTGGCACAACAAGCGCGGTGAAGTGCTGGCGGTTGAAGTGTCGGTGGAACCCATCACCCTCAATGAAACCCCGTGCCTGCTGCTGACCGCCCGGGACGTGAGCCTGCTGAAAAACGCCCAGGCGCAGATTCGCCACCTGGCCTATCACGACCCGCTGACCAACCTGCCCAACCGCGCCCTGCTGATGGACCGCCTGAGCCAGCAGATCGCCCTGCTCAAGCGCCACAACCTGCGGGGCGCCCTGCTGTTCCTCGACCTGGACCACTTCAAGCACATCAACGATTCCCTCGGCCACCCGGTGGGCGACACCGTGCTGAAAATCGTCACCGCACGCCTCGAAGCCAGCGTGCGCATGGAAGACACCGTGGCGCGCCTGGGGGGTGATGAGTTTGTGGTGCTGCTCAGCGGGCTGGAGGGTTCGCGTCAGCAGGTCAGCGCCCAGGTCTCGGAGTTGGCCGATACCCTGCGCGAACTGTTATCCGAACCGATGTTCCTGGATGGCCAGCGCCTGCAAGTCACGCCGAGCATTGGCGTGGCCCTGATCCCCGATCACGGCTCAACCCCGGCGGATTTGCTCAAGCGTGCCGATATTGCGCTGTACCGGGCCAAGGACTCGGGGCGCAACACGATCCAGATGTTCCACAACAGCATGCAGAAAACCGCCAGTGAGCGACTGCGCATGGAAACCGACCTGCGCCTGGCCCTGTCCCGCGGTGAATTCAGCGTGCATTACCAACCGCAAGTGGATGCCCGGGGCAACCGGATCGTCGGCGCTGAAGCCCTGGTGCGCTGGCAGCACCCGCAACTGGGCGCGCAATCGCCGACTGAATTCATCAAGGTGCTGGAAGACAGCGGGTTGATCCTGGAAGTGGGTACCTGGATCCTCGACGAAGCCTGCGGGACCTTCGCGCAATTGATCAGCGAGGGCCTGGTGGACCCGCTGAATTTCAGCCTGTGCGTGAACATCAGCCCCCGGCAGTTCCGCCAGAACGACTTTGTCGAGCGGGTGGAACGCAGCCTGCGTGAGCACCATCTGCCTTATACATTGCTGAAACTGGAAATCACCGAAGGCATCGTGATCCAGAATCTGGACGACACCATCAGCAAAATGCGCCGCCTGAAAAAGCTCGGCGTGAGTTTTGCGATGGATGATTTCGGCACCGGCTATTCATCCTTGACCTACCTCAAGCGCCTGCCGGTGGATGCGCTGAAGATCGACCAGTCGTTCGTGCGCGACGCCACCCATGACCCCAACGATGCGGAAATCATCCGCGCCATTGTGGCCATGGCCCGCAGCTTGAATCTGGCGGTGATCGCCGAGGGCGTGGAGACCCCGGAGCAACTGGCGTTCCTGCAGGGGCTGGGGTGTCATTTGTACCAGGGGTATTTGCATAGCCGACCGTTGCCGGTGGAGGGGTTCCGGCAGTTGCTGGTCCAGGCCGGGCCGCGGTCTCTAAACCAACTTTAGCGCGGTGCCATCTTCACGCATCCAGCCCGATGTCCGCAGTCGGGTTGGGGACCCGTAATCATCTAACGCGCCATCAACCACGACCACGGAGTGCCGAAAGTTCGCCAGCGTCCCAATCACACCACCGGCCAACTCCTGCACGCTGCTCTGCCGTGTAAAGGCGTACAACCCCAAACGGCGCAGTGCATCACCCGGGCTCTCGCCATCATTGAGCGTGCCCATGGCCGCCTCAAAACTCGCGGCGGCGCGAAACTCGTGATTCTCCATTTGCGCCCGCTTGGCACTGACGGCGTACAGGAAATTCGCGTCCTTGAGCAACCCGGTGTCAGCGCCCTTGAAATGTGAGCCTTCCCGGGCCTTTTTCAGCTCGTCATGGGTCAGGTTCAGCGTACAGCCGTCGCGCAGGGTCACGGTAAAACCGTCCCGTGTCGGGGTGATGCTTTTATAGATGCCTCGGGGGTTTTGACCGTACTTCATCATCGCCGCCTTGATCGCGGACACCGTGACGCAATTCCCCTCGACCCCTTGATAAAATCCGCCCCAGATATCGGCAGGCTTGATGCCCACCGGCACATCGGAGGTTGGCGAAACGACGGCGCTTGAATCAATCGGTAATCCGGCAGGCATCTCCCCGGCGAGCATGTAGCCATACAACCTGGTGACAGGCGCTTTATTTCCAGCGCCGTGCTGTACGCCCTCCAGGACAAAGGCGCTCGAATAGCCAAAGGTATTGATCACCCCGGCAGCACCCCGCGCCTGCATCTTGTCGGCGGGAACCAAGCGCAAAAAGCCGATCATCCCAAGATCCTTCAAGACCCTATAGGGCGTATCGCCTTTTAGCGCGCTGGATAAAGACCTTTCAAACGAGTTGTCCGGGGCAGGATCAAAGCGCGTCAGTTGCCTGCGTTTTACATAGGCCGCCCACATGAAGTTGGCCTGGCTCACGGCCTCCCGGTCAGGCCCGGCGAACCGCGACGCTTGGCTCGCCTGCGCCAATTCCTGCTGGGAAAGGTGAATCGCAAAACCATCCTTCATCGTGATGTCATAGCCACCGCGTGCCGGGGTGACGCTCTCAAGCATGTCCGTGAGGCTTTGGCCAAACCTCAGCATGATCATCTTGATCACGGCGGCATGGCTGCTGACGTCAAACGACTCGGCAAACACCGCATTAAAGCCATTCAGGATGCCCACGGGTTTCTCGGCGTTGCGTCTCGCCTGCCCTCCGTTGTCCAGCACATAGACATAAGGGCGGTCGGGGCGGTATTGACGGTCAAACCGATGCGCGACCCCATTACGGATCAACGAGGCGCCAAAGTCATGAGCCTCCATAACGCCAACGGCATCCTTGCCGATCAGCTGGTGGGAAGGGAGCCGCCGCATAAACCGCTTCACCCCCATGCCTTTGAGCAGATTAAAGGCAGTCTCGCCCTGTAGAGACGCCGACAAAGCCGCATCAAAGTGGCTGTTGATAGTGCTGTCAGCGCTGCACAATTGTTTGCGTTTGACGAAGACCGCCAACGCAAAATTCGCATTCTCCCTCGTGCCTGAATCACTGCCGACAAATCTCGACGCCGCTGTTGTAAGGCGTAACTCATGCCCGGAAAGGTGCAACGTGTAGCCGTCTTTCAGAGTGACATCGTAACCGTCGCCGACGCGCCTGACCTCGCTGAACATATCCACGGGACGTGGGCCGAACGTGACCATCATCATCTTGATGACCGCCGAATGGCTGCTGGTATCAAAGTGTTCAGCAAATCTTCGCTCGGTAGAACTGAAGGCACTGACACTATCGGCCGGCCTTTCTTCAGCTTCCTGCTCACCAGGGAAAACGTTGAGGCCGATCTTCATCGCAAAACCAGCGTTCAAGCCATTCATGGTCATAACCCTCTAAAAACCACCACACGCCGCACCTGCTGTTAATCCTGGGAGAACGTCAGACCAGTGCGATGGCATCCCCGGAACGCGGCGGTCCTCCTTTTCTGCCGTATAACTCCTCACATCCATCAACCACGGCCACCGAGTGAGCATCCCTGTTGACCATCCCGATCATCGACTTATCTCGGAAGGCGCTGACCGATACTCTCTTCATATGGTTGCGCAAGCCCAGTCGCAGGAAGCCTTCCCCCGCCCCGCGCTCATCTTCACCATCGTTGAGGCTGCGTACGGCGGCATCAAAGCTCCTCGCTGCACGCCCATCGTTGTTTTCCATTTGTGCCCGCTTGGCACTGACAGCAAACAGAAAGTGCGCGTCCTTGAGCATGCCGGGATCACGCATCGGGACAAACTTTGAGTCCCTTATCGCTGTGGCCAGTTCATGCTTTTTCAAGTCCAGTTTGAATCCATCCCGCATCACTACGTGATAACCGTCACCTGTGGCTTGAACAGACTTGAAAATATCAGTCGGGCTCTGCCCGAACTTCATCATTGCAGCCTTGATCGCCGAAATGGTCACGCAATTGCCGTCGGGGCCTTGGCGAAAGCCATTCCAAATATTGTCGGGCTTGGCGCCATTGCGCTTATCCGAAAGATCAGGAAGGCGCTGTGGCGTTGGATCCGGTAGTGGTACGTGCGGCTTGGGCACCACTGCGGGCCGGGGCGCAGGCGTTACCTGAGTCGGCACGATGTTCGTCTGCTCCCTGCCTGTGAGCAGACTTTGCAACTGCGTAAAAAACTGGGTGAACAGTTCAAGGAGCTTCGCTAATACCGGGGAGTCGGTGGTTGTATTACCAACGCCACCTTGACCTTTTTGACTGAGTGATGAGGGGGGCTGCCTATCAAAGCTTACTTGCCCAACCGGAACCGATCGCCGTGGTGTGCCGGTTTCAACGTGTTGATAATAGTTGCCGAGCTTTCCCGCATTATTAATTTCTGAACACGACATATAACCATCCATCTCCAAGGGCTCCCCGGCGTTTATTGACCGGGAAGCGCTTTATTGAAAAAAACCAGAGGAAATTGCTGACTTACCGGCTCATTCGGCGATCAGGATTGGAACGCCAGTCGTTGGCATAAGCCCGGCGCCTACCCGTGGTTTCCAACTCAAAGTCATCCTTGGCCGGCCCGGGTGCGGTAACGTCCGGCGTCGGTGTGTCTGGCTTCGGCAGGATTGGCGCGTCTGGCTTCGGCGAGACGGGTGCATCTAGCTTCGATGGGATGGGTGCGTCTAGCCTGGGTGGGATGGGTGCGTGCGGTGCATCCGGCTTCGGCCGAACTGGCGCGCGTGGCTTCGGTGCATCCGGGTGAGGGCAATGGCAGTTCACCTGGACCGTGACGTTTACATCGGAATTGCTCTTGTTGTTCAGTTGCACGTCTTCGTGCAATGTTGATTCCCGCAAGCGGGACTCCGTCAACGCCTGGGGCTTGGGCGTAACGTTGAGCGTGGAATTCGGGACCGCTGGATTGTTTGCCGGCTTGTCTTTGCGCGCAGACACCTCAGGATTAGGCACTGCCGAATCCTTGAGTGCTGTGTTCAGCACTTCCGATTGAGTCCCGGCCTTATCTTTCATCTGGGCGCCGCCATCTTTCCCGGGTTTAGGCTGTAGACCTGCATCGGGTATCAACTTGGGCATCTCACCCTGCCCGGACAGCATGTTCCGTATCGCCTTGAATGCATGCTCAAACATCTCCAGCAACTTCTCAAGTGCATCTTTGCTGAGCGTAACTGTTCCTTCCGACGCAACGGCGGGATTATTTCTCAATACGGCACTGGTCGTATGCACCGGCTTTTCGCCAGCGTTGTTATCAACAGACCTTGGCAGATCCGTACTCTGCTGATTGAAGCCATTACTCAAGCGAGAGAAGTTATAGACCGAAAAATTAGACATAAACCAACCCTTATTCAGTGATTGCCAAAACGCCGTAAACAGCCTGAAACACACCGTCCGGGTTCTGGGCTAAAAAAAACCAAGTGCTGCACACTCGCTACTTTCGTGGGTGTTGCGGGCATCGGGTTCCGAAAATCGGCCTTCACATAAGGAAATCAAATGAAAATCGAGACGTTATCCTATGGACTTTCCTGAGCACATCGTGCTTTACCGGTCTTCGCAGTGGGCAAAACAGATATATCAGGCAACAGTCAGTCATTAAGGCAAATTACTGAAATCACTCGCACACACAAACCCATCACGCCTGTGTTATTGCGCGCGCCCTAATAACCAAACTAATAAAAATTAAAAATAGCGCCTTCTAACACAGCAAGACGCTGTAGCAAACAAGAAGCCCGCTCACATATATAAAGCAACTAAAAATCGACACTACTACCCAACAGGGACCTTTCTTCTCAGGGCACAACGCTTTATTACCGGCAAAAAAAAGGCGCCCATGGCGCCCTCGACTATTGGATTGAAACCTTTATATATATGAACTTAATTTTGCAGCGCCACCGAATCAGGTAATCCCAACAATCGTCCTACCTGCTCCAGGTCGGTTACCCGACGCATCTGCGTAAACAGTTCGACCGCCTCAGGATAGTTACGGGTCAACATGGCCAGCCATTGCTTCAAGCGTCCCGGCGCCTGGCGCTCGGTCAATTGCTCGACGGATTGCCGCCAGAACTCATGAAGCATTGGCTGCATCTGTGCCCAAGTCATCTCTATCACCTCTTCCCCTGCTCGCGCGGCAGCAATCTGCCGGGCAAGGTCGGGGCGGGCCACCAGGCCGCGACCGAGCATGATGTCTTCGACGCCGCTGATTTCACGGCAACGTCGCCAGTCTTCAACGCTCCAGATATCACCGTTGGCGAACACCGGCACCTTCACCACTTCCTGTACGCGCGGGATCCACTCCCAATGCGCAGGGGGTTTGTAGCCGTCAACCTTGGTGCGTGCGTGTACGACGATATGCGCCGCGCCGCCTTCGGCCAGGGCCGTAGCGCACACCAGGGCACCATCCGGGCTGTCGAAGCCCAGGCGCATCTTGGCAGTGACCGGAATGTGCGCCGGCACCGCACGTCGTACGTGCTCGACGATCTGGTTGAGCAGCTCCGGCTCCTTGAGTAATACCGCACCGCCACGGGACTTGTTGACGGTCTTGGCCGGGCAACCGAAGTTCAGGTCCACCACCTGCGAGCCCAGCTCACACGCCAGGGCCGCGTTTTCCGCGAGGCACACCGGGTCTGAACCGAGTAACTGCACACGCAGAGGCACGCCGGCAGCGGTCTTGGCACCGAGCAGCAACTCAGGGGCAAGTTTGTGGAAATAGGCAGGCGTCAGCAGGCGGTCGTTGACCCGGATGAACTCGGTCACGCACCAATCAATACCGCCGACCCGGGTCAGCACGTCCCGCAGGATGTTGTCGACCAACCCCTCCATGGGCGCCAAAGCAATTTGCATGGAAAACACTCAACGAAAAACGTGGCGCAGTTTACGGGTTTCAGGCGCCGGAGGGTAACTCGCCTTGCAGCGCCGGGCCGTAACCTTCAAGAAATTCCGACGGCATGCGCTTGGGCTTGCCGCTGGACAGCTCGATGCAGACAAAGGTGGTCTGCGCCCGCAGCAAGGTGGCGCCGTCACGGGGGCGTACCAGCTGGAAGCGTCGGGTCATTTTCAGGCGCTGGTCCCAGTCGACAATCCAGGTCGCCAATTGCAGCTCATCGCCTTCGTAGCCGGCGGCGAGGTAATCGATCTCATGGCGCACCACGGCCATGGCGCGGTCCAGTCGGCGGTACTCGGTAAGATCCAGCCCCAGGCGCTGGGAATGGCGCCAGGCGCAGCGTTCCAGCCAGGACACGTACACCGCGTTGTTGGCGTGCCCCAGGCCATCGATGTCTTCGGCACCGACCTGAAGATCAATGATAAACGGCGTTGCCAAATCCCAGCCCATGCGGTGCTCCCAGTCGATTAATGTCGGCGGCGAGCAGTGTAACCCATGGTTCAGGCGGTTTGGCGCTCCGGCACGTGGCGGCCGGCGAGCAGCGCCAGGACGCCTTCGATCACGCGCGGATCTGCCAGCACCTTCTGGTGCCCGCCTTGCTCCAGGCGCAGCAGGCGGCTGTCGAACCAAGCGTCGTGGATCACCTGGCAGGCTTTGACCGAGACGAAGGTATCGTCTTCGGCATGCACGATCAGCCCCGGGATATTCATCTGATAGTGGGCGACGTCGAGGTGCTTGAGGGGCATGCCCATCGTCAGTTCCACCTCCTGGATAAACGCCGACCGCGCTCGCGCTGGCAGACCGACCATGCCGGCAAAGCCGCGCAATACGTCGAGAAACCGCGAGGGTGCCGCGATGCTGACCAACGCCTCGGTGCGCAAGCCCAACTGCACCGCCAGCATCGCACTGGCGCCGCCCATGGAGTGACCGACGACCGCATGCAGCGGTGGCAGCTCGGCCGCCGCTTCCAGCATGGCGCGGGCGAACAGCAGCACATGGGCTTCGCGCCCCGGCGAACGCCCGTGGGCCGGGCCGTCCAGGGCAATCACCGAATACCCCGCCTCCACCAATGCCGTGATCAGGCTGGCAAACTGCGTTGGACGCCCTTCCCAGCCGTGCATCAACAGCACCGCAGGGCCTTGGCCCCATTTCAGCGCCGACAGGCCAAAACGCAAGGTGATGCGCTCGGACTGCGCCAGCAGCGGCAGCTCCCAGTCACGGGGTGGCAGATCCCGGGGCGTCATGAACACCCGACGCATCTTGCTGGCAACAGCGTGCGGTGCCAGCCGGCCCAAGGTGCCATTGACGCCACGAATCCATTTCAACGTGTCCATCGCTCATCCCTCAGGCCAGAAGGCCGTTCTTAACGCACTGCGGACTTGGCCGCACGCAACACACGGTCCGACAACTCACCCGGACCCAGGGCGCGGGCCAGCGACAAGCCACCAATCATCAGCGCCATGTCAGCCAGGGCCTTGTCGGTGTCTTCGGGGCTGGCGGCCAGCTGTGCGGCCATCAGCTCGCAGTGTTCGTTCAGTGCCTGGCGAAATTCATCCGGCAAGCGGCTCATCTCGCCCACGGTGGCCGGGATCGGGCACGCCTGGGCGGTGGAGTCACGGTGCTTGCGCGACAGGTAGAACGCTGCCACCAGGGCGCGGCGCTCTTCACCGGTCAAGGTCGAGTCCATGTCATCGATGGACGCACGACGCCGGGCCAACAACGCGGTGAAGGCCTCCAGCATCAGCGCATCCTTGCTTTCAAAGTGCGCGTAGAAACCACCGACGGTGAGCCCCGCCGCGCCCATCACTTCGCCCACACTCGGCTCGGCCGGGCCACGCTGCACCAGGGCGGCGCTGGCAGCTTGCAGAATACGTTCGCGGGTTTGCGCTTTTTTATCGTTCATCGTTGCCTCCGAATCTCATGCTTCGAATATTATTACCATAATAATATTTCGCAAGCCACCGGCATGACCATTGGTCAGAAGAACATTTTTAGGGAAGAGGAAGGGAGATTGGCCAAACGCCAGACAAACAAAAGGGCCATTCAATAATTGAATGACCCTTAAAAATCCCGCAGAGCGGGTAATCGTGGCGTCCCCTAGGGGACTCGAACCCCTGTTACCGCCGTGAAAGGGCGGTGTCCTAGGCCACTAGACGAAGGGGACACAAACCTTCTATACAACTGATCAGCGCTGAGACCTGATCGAATTCAAGGACGGTGTGGCCAGACCTTGAACCTGTAAATTGGTGGAGCTAAACGGGATCGAACCGTTGACCTCTTGCATGCCATGCAAGCGCTCTCCCAGCTGAGCTATAGCCCCGGATTTTTCGCCTCGCGGCGCAGCAGACCTTTCGAACTGCTTGTTGAAACTGGCGTCCCCTAGGGGACTCGAACCCCTGTTACCGCCGTGAAAGGGCGGTGTCCTAGGCCACTAGACGAAGGGGACACAAACCTTCTATACAACGTGATCAGGCTGAGTCTGATCGAATTCAAGGACGGTGTGGCCAGACCTTGAACCTGTAAATTGGTGGAGCTAAACGGGATCGAACCGTTGACCTCTTGCATGCCATGCAAGCGCTCTCCCAGCTGAGCTATAGCCCCTCGTCGGTGAGGACGGGGCGAATCTTAATGGCGTATTTGAAACGTGTCAAATTTATTTTCAACAATTTTCAAAATTTTTTGCCGAGATAACAATCACTTACCGAGCAAACCCCGGAAAACCGGGGTTTGGCCATTACAACCGCGGGCTTAAGCGATAGCGCCCAGCAGCTTTTCCCATTCCTTGTTTTCTTTCTTCGACACACCACCAAGCAAATCAAGGGCTTGGCGCAGACGGAAACGGGTCAGGTCCGGGCCCAGAATTTCCATCGCATCGAGTACCGACACCGAACTCGCCTGCCCGGTGATCGCGGCAAACATCAACGGCATCGCATCGCGCAGTTTCAATTCCAGGGATTCAACCACCGCCTGGATAGTCGCGGTGATTGCATCCTTCTCCCACTGACGCAGGCTTTCGAGCTTCCACAGGATCAACTGCATCAACTGGCGAACCTGGTCAGCCGAGAGCTTCTTCGACTCAAACAGTTTCACGTCCGGGTTCACGCCACCGGCGAAGAAGAAGCTCGCCAACGGTGCAACCTGGCTGAAGGTCTCCACCCTGCCCTGCACCAGCGGCGCGATCTTCATCATGTACTCGGGGTTCAACGCCCACTGCTGCACGCGGCTGGCGAACTCTTCCACCGGCAGGTCACGCAGCCACTGGCCGTTGAGCCACGACAATTTCTCGATGTCGAAGATCGGCCCGCCCAGGGACACGCGGGACAAGTCAAAGTGATCGACCATTTCCTGCAGCGAGAACTTCTCGCGCTCGTCCGGCATCGACCAGCCCATGCGGCCCAAGTAGTTGAGCATCGCCTCAGGCATAAAGCCCATGCGCTCGTAGAAGGTCACCGAGGTCGGGTTCTTGCGCTTGGACAGCTTGCTCTTGTCCGGGTTACGCAGCAGCGGCATGTAGCACAGCTGCGGTTGTTCCCAGCCGAAGTACTCGTAGAGCAGGATCAGTTTCGGCGCCGATGGCAGCCACTCTTCGCCCCGCAGTACGTGGGTGATGCCCATCAGGTGGTCATCCACCACGTTGGCCAGGAAGTACGTCGGCAGGCCGTCGGTCTTCATCAGCACTTGCATGTCCATGCGGTCCCACGGGATCTCGACGTCACCGCGCAGCATGTCCGGCACCACGCACACGCCTTCGCTCGGCACCTTCATGCGGATAACGTGCGGTTCGCCGGCAGCCAGGCGCTGGGCCACTTCTTCCTTCGACAGCAGCAGTGCGCGGCCGTCATAGCGCGGGGTTTCGCCACGGGCCTGTTGCTCGGCGCGCATCTGGTCCAGCTCTTCGGCGGTGCAGAAGCACGGGAAGGCGTGACCCATGTCGACCAACTGCTGGGTGTATTTTTTGTAGATGTCGCTGCGCTCGCTCTGGCGATACGGGCCGTGGGGGCCGCCGACATCCGGGCCTTCAGCCCAGGTAATGCCCAACCAGCGCAGGGCATCGAAAATCTGCTGTTCCGACTCACGGGTGGAGCGCAGTTGATCGGTGTCTTCGATCCGCAGGATGAATTCACCGCCATGCTGCTTGGCAAAGCAGTAGTTGAACAAGGCGATGTAAGCAGTACCTACGTGGGGATCCCCAGTAGGCGATGGCGCGATGCGCGTGCGGACGGTGGTCATGGCGGGTCTCGAATTGGCGATAAAACTGAAAATGAAACAAGGGGCGAATGGTAACAGCCCCAAGCCCTTGGGCTCCAGCGTGGGGAGGCGAACAAAGGGCATATGAGACAAGCTCCGGTCTCAAGACCCGCCATGGCTATTTGCCAGATCATTCGCTGGCTATATTCCATTACCTTTTGTCGACGACCTTATCGCCATGCCTGCCCCGCTCAAACGCCGCCTGTTTATCTTCCTGTTGATCGTGGTCCTGATCGCCGCGGGCTTTTTCGCCCAGTGGTTCTTCAAGGGTCGCTTTTATGAAAGCACCGACAACGCCTACGTCCAGGGCGAGATCACCCGGGTCTCCAGCCAACTGGGCGCGCGCATCGTCGAGGTGCTGGTAGGCGACAACGAACACGTGGAAAAAGGCCAACTGCTGGTCAAGCTCGAAGGCGACGACTTCCACCTCGCCGTCGACCGCGCCAACGCCGCCCTCGCCATGCGCGAAGCCGAACGCGTGCAGGCCCAGAGCAAACTCACCCAGCAAGCCAGCCTGATCGCCGCCAGTGAGGCCAAGGTGTCCTCCAGCCAGGCCACCCTCGGCCGCTCGCAGATCGACCTGAACCGTGCGCAAACCCTGCGCAAGCCCGGCTACGTCTCGGAAGAACGGGTCACCACCCTCGACGCCGACAACCACATCGCCCGCTCCCAGGTGACCATGGCCCAGGCCGACCTGCAGGGCCAGCGCCAACAGGTCAACGCCCTCAACGCCGAGATCAAGCGCCTCGACGCGATGATCGCCAACGCCAAGACCGACCTGGCCCAGGCCGAACTGAACCTGACCCGCAGTGAAATCCACGCGCCCATCAGCGGCCTGATCGGCCAGCGTGCTGCGCGCAACGGCCAATACGTGCAGGCCGGCGCCTACCTGCTGTCGATTGTCCCGGACCAGGACATCTGGGTGCAGGCCAACTTCAAGGAAACCCAGATCGGCCACATGCAGCCCGGGCAAAAGGCCGAGCTGACGTTTGATGCCTACAGCGACACGCCAATCGAAGGCCGCGTGGCCAACCTGTTCGGCGCCTCCGGCGCACAGTTCAGCCTGCTGCCGCCGGACAATGCCACCGGCAACTTCACCAAAGTCGTCCAACGGATTCCGGTCAAACTGACCTTCGCCGCCGATAACCCGCTGCAGGGCAAAATCCGCCCGGGCATGTCGGTGACGGTCAAAGTGAATATCCAAGACCCGCACGATGGCCGGTGATCAACTGCTGCCGCCGGTCGGCGAACCGACCCGGCGCGACTGGATCGCGGTCATGAGCGTGATGCTCGGCGCCTTCATGGCCGTGCTCGACATCCAGATCACCAACTCGTCCCTCAAGGACATTCAAGGCGCACTGTCGGCCACCCTGGAAGAAGGCTCGTGGATTTCAACCTCCTACCTTGTGGCCGAAATCATCATGATCCCCCTCACCGCCTGGCTGGTGCAGCTGCTGTCGGCGCGCCGCCTGGCGGTGTGGGTGTCTGGCGGGTTCCTGATCGCCTCGCTGATGTGTTCCATGGCCTGGAGTCTGGAAAGCATGATCGTGTTCCGCGCCTTGCAGGGCTTTACCGGCGGCGCGCTGATCCCGCTGGCGTTCACCCTCACCCTGATCAAGCTGCCCGAACATCACCGCGCCAAAGGCATGGCCATGTTCGCCATGACCGCCACCTTCGCCCCCTCCATCGGCCCGACCATCGGCGGCTGGCTCACGGAGAACTGGGGCTGGGAATACATCTTCTACATCAACATCCCGCCGGGCCTGATCATGATCGCCGGGCTGCTGTATGGCCTGGAGAAAAAGGATTCCAACTGGGACCTGCTCAAAAGCACCGACTACCTCGGCATCGTCACCATGGCCGTGGGCCTTGGGTGTTTGCAGGTATTTCTTGAGGAAGGCCATCGCAAGGACTGGCTGGAGTCGAACCTGATTGTCAGCCTGGGCACCGTCGCCCTGTTGAGTTTGATCACCTTTGTGATCGTGCAGATGTCCAAGCCCAACCCGCTGATCAACCTGCGGATCCTCGGCAATCGCAATTTCGGGCTGTCGAGCATTTCCAGCCTGGGGATGGGCGTGGGGTTGTATGGCTCGATTTATTTGTTGCCGCTGTACCTGGCGCAGATCCAGAACTACAACGCCCTGCAAATCGGCGAAGTGATCATGTGGATGGGGGTTCCGCAGCTGTTCCTGATTCCGCTGGTGCCCAAACTGATGAAATACGTGTCGCCCAAATGGCTGTGCACGCTGGGGTTCGGGTTATTTGGGGTGGCGAGTTTTTCGTCAGGGGTGTTGAACCCGGACTTTGCCGGCGACCAGTTCAACCGCATCCAGATCATCCGCGCGCTGGGGCAGCCGTTGATCATGGTGACGATTTCGTTGATTGCCACGGCGTACATCATGCAGAAGGACGCGGGGTCGGCGTCGAGCCTGTTCAATATTTTGCGAAACCTGGGTGGGGCGATCGGGATCGCACTGTTGGCGACCCTGCTGGATGCGCGCACCAAGACCTACTTTGATTACCTGCGTGAGGCGATTGTGCCGACCAATCCGCAGGTGGCGGAGCGCATGGCCAGGCTGACGGAGACGTTTGGCAGTGAGACGGCGGCGTTGGGCAAGCTGAGTGAGATTGCCCATCAGCAGGCGCAGATCATGGCCTACAACGATGCGTTTCACTTTGTGGGGTTGGCGTTGGGGATCAGCATGGTGGCGATTTTGTTGACCAAGGCATTACCGGCGGGGCTCAAGGCTGGGGAAGCCCACTGAAATAACCTGTGGCAAGGGAGCTTGCTGTGGCGAGGGAGCTTGCTCCCGCTGGGCTGCGAAGCGGCCCCAAAACCCTGGGAGCGCTTCGCACTCCAGCGGGAGCAAGCTCCCTCGCCACACCGATCATCAGACCGCCAGTAACCGCTCGCGCAACTTGCCAATCTCATCGCGCATCTGCGCCGCCGCTTCAAACTCCAGATCCCGCGCCAGCTGGTACATCTTCTCTTCCAACTGACGAATCCGCTTGGTGATCTCGCTCGGCGAACGCAATTCCGCTTCGTACTTGGCGTTCTCCTCCGCCGCCTTGGCCATGCCCTTGCGCTTCTTGCTGCGCGAGCCCGGCACGGTGGCGCCTTCCATGATGTCGGCCACGTCCTTGAACACACCCTTCGGCGTGATGCCATGTTCCAGGTTGTAGGCAATCTGCTTGTCGCGACGCCGCTCGGTCTCGCCAATCGCGCGCTCCATGGAACCGGTAATCCGGTCCGCATACAGAATCGCCCGACCATTCAGGTTCCGCGCCGCCCGGCCAATGGTCTGGATCAACGAGCGCTCGGACCGCAGGAAGCCTTCCTTGTCGGCATCGAGAATCGCCACCAGGGACACTTCCGGCATGTCCAGACCTTCGCGCAGCAAGTTGATCCCCACCAGCACATCGAAGGTACCCAGGCGCAGGTCGCGGATGATTTCCACGCGCTCCACGGTGTCGATGTCCGAGTGCAAATAACGCACGCGCACGCCGTGGTCGGCCAGGTAATCGGTCAAGTCTTCGGACATGCGCTTGGTCAGCGTGGTGACCAGCACCCGCTCTTCCAGGGCCACGCGCTTGGTGATTTCCGAGAGCAGGTCATCCACCTGAGTCAGGGCCGGGCGGATTTCGATTTGCGGGTCTACCAGGCCCGTCGGGCGCACCAGTTGCTCAATCACACGCCCGGCATGTTCGGCCTCGTAGTTACCCGGCGTGGCCGAGACAAAAATCGTCTGCGGGCTGATGCCTTCGAACTCGTCAAAACGCATCGGCCGGTTATCCAGTGCCGACGGCAGGCGGAAGCCGTATTCCACCAAGGTCTCTTTACGCGAGCGGTCACCTTTGTACATCGCGCCCACCTGCGGCACGCTGACGTGGGATTCGTCGATCACCAGCAAGGCGTCGTCCGGCAGGTAGTCAAACAGGGTTGGCGGCGCCTGCCCGGATTCGCGGCCCGAGAGGTAGCGCGAGTAGTTTTCGATGCCGTTGCAGTAGCCCAGCTCGAGGATCATCTCCAGGTCGAAGCGGGTGCGCTGCTCCAGGCGCTGGGCTTCCACCAGCTTGTTGTTGGAACGCAGGTATTCCAGGCGCTCCACCAGTTCGCCCTTGATGCCCTCGATGGCGCCCATCAGGGTTTCGCGGGGGGTCACGTAGTGGCTTTTCGGGTAAAAGGTGAAGCGCGGCAGCTTGCGGATCACCTCGCCGGTCAACGGGTCGAAGGCCGACAAGCTCTCGACTTCATCGTCGAACAGCTCGATACGGATCGCTTCCAGGTCGGATTCCGCCGGGTAGATGTCGATCACATCGCCACGCACACGGAAGCTCGCCCGGGCGAAGTCCATGTCGTTGCGGGTGTATTGCAGGCTCGTGAGGCGTCGCAACAGTTCGCGCTGGTCGAGTTTGTCGCCGCGGTCGACGTGCAGCACCATCTTCAAATAGGTTTCCGGGCTGCCCAGGCCGTAGATGCACGACACCGTGGTGACGATGATCGCGTCTTTGCGTTCCAGCAGCGCCTTGGTCGCCGAGAGCCGCATCTGCTCGATGTGGTCGTTGATCGAGGCGTCTTTCTCGATAAAGGTGTCGGACGACGGCACATAGGCTTCGGGCTGGTAGTAGTCGTAGTAGGAAACGAAGTACTCCACCGCGTTGTTCGGGAAGAACGCCTTGAACTCGCCATACAACTGCGCGGCCAGGGTCTTGTTCGGCGCCAGCACCAGGGTCGGCCGGTTCACCTGGGCGATCACGTTGGCGATGCTGAAGGTCTTGCCGGAGCCGGTCACCCCGAGCAAGGTCTGGTGCGCCAGGCCGGCTTCGATGCCTTCGACCATCAGGCGGATGGCTTCCGGTTGATCGCCGGCGGGCTCAAAGCGGGTGACTAGCTGGAAATCCGACATAACGTACCTCTTGAGTCACCCCGAGGCCGGAAAAAGCAGCGGGGACGAAAAAGACCGCGACCCACGACTGTTCGGCGCAGGTTGCAGGAAAAAACCATGATAGCTGTAGAAGTGGAGGCAAATGTCACGGGTTTCAAGGCAATCGTCCTACATGCCATGACCGGTCAACGTTGCAATAAGACTAACGGTCGGCAAATAAACCGAAAAACTTGGCCGAAAAGCCGTTTCGGCTGTCGCCGCGAGCGGTGATGGCCTCTATACTAGCTCCCCGTTTGTGCACCGCTCTAGTGCATTCGGCTGGAGCGCGACACGTCCCTCCACTCTCTATAGAGCTGCCGCAAAAATGAGCCTGTTCTCCGCTGTCGAAATGGCACCACGCGATCCAATCCTGGGCCTCAACGAAGCATTCAACGCCGATACCCGAACCACCAAGGTGAACCTTGGCGTGGGCGTTTACTGCAACGAGGAGGGGAAGATTCCACTCTTGCGTGCCGTTGCCGAAGCGGAAGCCATTCGCGTGGCGCAACACGCCGCCCGTGGCTACTTGCCGATCGACGGTATTGTCGCCTACGACCAGGCCGTGCAAAAGCTGCTGTTCGGCGCTGAGTCGCCACTGATCAGCTCCGGCCGCGTCATCACCGCCCAAGCGGTCGGCGGCACCGGCGCCCTGAAAATCGGCGCGGACTTCCTCAAGCAACTGCTGCCCAACGCCGTCGTCGCCATCAGCGACCCGAGCTGGGAAAACCACCAGGCGCTGTTCGAAAAAGCCGGCTTCCCGGTACAGACCTATCGCTACTACGACGCCGCCACCCACGACGTCAACCGCGCCGGCCTGCTGGAAGACCTCAACGCCCTGCCGCCCCAGTCCATCGTCGTGCTGCACGCCTGCTGCCACAACCCGACCGGCGTCGACCTGAGCCCGGCCGACTGGCAACAAGTGCTGGACGTGGTCAAGGCGAAAAACCTCGTACCGTTCCTCGACATGGCCTACCAGGGCTTTGGCGACGGCATCGACGAAGACGCCGCTGCGGTGCGCCTGTTTGCCGAATCGGGCCTGACCTTCTTTGTGTCCAGCTCGTTCTCCAAGTCGTTCTCGCTGTACGGCGAGCGCGTGGGCGCCCTGTCCATCGTCACCGACTCCAAGGAAGAAAGCGCGCGCATCCTGTCCCAGGTCAAGCGCGTGATCCGCACCAACTACTCCAACCCGCCGACCCACGGTGCGGCGATCGTTGCAGCGGTGCTGAACAACCCTGAGCTGCGCGCCCAGTGGGAAGCCGAACTGGCCGAAATGCGCCTGCGCATTCGCGGCATGCGCGAGCAGATGGTGGCTGACCTGGCCAAGGCAGCTCCAGGCCACGACTTCAGCTTCGTCGGTCGCCAGCGCGGGATGTTCTCCTACTCCGGCCTGAGCGTTGAGCAAGTGACGCGCCTGCGTAGCGAGTTTGGTATCTATGCGCTGGACACTGGCCGCATCTGTGTGGCGGCGTTGAACCAGAAAAACATTGATGCCGTGACCAAGGCCATCGTTCAGGTGCTGTAAGCCTGTTGTGATGCAAAAAAAGGGGAAGCCGGTGGCTTCCCCTTTTTCATTCTGCGAGCGCGCCCAACGTGGCGAGGGAGCTTGCTCCCGCTGGGCTGCGCAGCGGACCTGAAACCTGCCATCGTGAACTTTCTGAATGAATGCGGTGCCTGAATGGGGGCCGCTTCGCGCCCCAGCGGGAGCAAGCTCCCTCGCCACAGGGTGAGTGGATGGCTTCAATAGATGAGTGCATCGCTCCTAAAAATTCGCTGCTTTCAGCCCGCTACCCCTAGACTGACAGCAAGACAGTCCCTTCCCCTCGAGTACCCTATGAGAAACGACGACCTGGACCTGCGTGCCGACCGCGACGAACTGGACCATTTCACCCCGCGCCCACCGCCCGCCAAGCGCCAGAAAAGCCTGGTGCTGCAAGTCGCCCTCGGCGTATTCCTCGGTGGTTTGGCCTTGTGGCTGGTGCAACTGGGCGCCGGCGCCCTGATGGCCAAACTGGCCATGGGCACCTTCCAGTTCGGCGGCTAATCAAGACCAAATGTGGGAGCCGTCGAGCTTTAGCGAGGCCGCGATAGCGGTGGGTCAGGCACCCTTAATGTCGACTGTGCCGACGCCTTCGCAGCCTCGCTGAAGCTCGACAGCTCCCACATCCCCCCCTATTCCGCCTTCAGACCGCGCTCTTCCAGCAACCGCACAAAACTGTTCAAACTCTGCGACACCGTACCCCGCCGCCAGATCAGCCAGGTATTCAGAATCCGGAACGTATCCGTCAACGGCCACACACTCACCGTCCTGAACCCCGGCATGCTCTCCAGCATGCTCCTCGGCATCAGCGCCAACCCCGCACCGGCGCTCACGCACGCCAGCATCCCGTGATAAGACTCCATCTCGAAGATCTTCCCCGGCACCGCGCCATCCTGTGAAAACCAGCGCTCAAAGTGGTGCCGGTACGAACAGTTCGAGCGAAACGTGTAGATGCTCTCCCCGCTCACATCCTGCCCCCGGGTGATCGGCGCGTGGTGCAACGGCGCAATCACCACCATTTCCTCTTCAAACACCGCCACACCTTCCAGGGTCGCGTGCAGCACCGGCCCATCGACAAACGCCGCCGCCAGCCGCCCCGACAACACGCCCTCGATCATCGCCCCGGACGGCCCGGTGGTCAGGTCCAGCTCGACCTTGGCGTGCTTCTGGTTATACGCCGCCAGCAACGCCGGGATGCGCACCGCCGCCGTACTCTCCAGCGAACCCAAAGCAAACGCGCCCTGGGGCTCCTCCCCCGCCACCGTTGCCCGGGCCTCTTGCACCAGGTCGAGAATGCGCCGCGCATAGCCAAGGAAATTCCACCCGGCCGGTGACAACCGCAATCGGCTCTTCTCGCGAATAAACAAATCCACGCCCAGGTCCTGCTCCAACTGCTTGATCCGCGTGGTCAGGTTCGACGGCACCCGATGGATCAACTGCGCGGCGGCGCTGATGCTGCCTTGCTCGGCAACGGCTTTGAAAATTTCCAGCTGGACCAGATCCAAGTCATTCTCCAAACGTGAACGTATTGCTTAATATTATTCAGTTTCCGAAAAAGATACAGCCCCGTACGCTGGCCTCCATCCCATTCACTGCGCAGGACGGTGCCATGAACTCGATTTCCTCCCAGACCCACGCCTTGTCGATCAACCCCGCCAACGGTGAAACGGTCGCCAGCTACCCCTACGAAACCGAGGCGCAGCTGGATGCCGCCCTCACCCGCTCGATCAACGCTTTCCGCAGCGGCCGCAATACACCCGTCGCCCAGCGCGCCGAACTGCTGCTGGCGCTAGCGAGCACGCTGCGTGATCAGGCCGAAGAAATGGCCCAGATGATCACCCTGGAAATGGGCAAACCCATCGTCCAGGCTCGTGGCGAAATAGAGAAATGCGCCCAACTGGCCGAGTGGTACGCCGCCCACGGCCCGGCCATGCTCGCCCCGGAAGCCACCCTGGTGGACAACGGCAACGCCCAGATCGAATACCGCCCGCTCGGCCCGATCCTCGCTGTAATGCCGTGGAACTTCCCGGTGTGGCAAGTGCTGCGCGGCGCGGTGCCGACCATGCTCAGCGGCAACACCTACGTGCTCAAACACGCGCCTAACGTGATGGGCAGCGCGTACCTGATGAAACAAGCCTTCCAGCGCGCCGGCTTCGCCGATGGCCTGTTCGAAGTGATCAACGTCACCCAGGACGGCGTGTCCAAAGCCATCGCCGACCCACGCATCGCCGCCGTGACCCTCACCGGCAGCGTGCGTGCCGGCATGGCCATCGGCTCCCAGGCCGGGGCCGCGCTGAAGAAATGCGTACTGGAGCTGGGCGGCTCCGACCCGTTCATCGTGCTCAACGACGCCAACCTCGACGAAGCCGTGCAAGCCGCCCTGATCGGCCGCTTCCAGAACTCCGGCCAGGTGTGCGCCGCTGCCAAGCGCCTGATCATCGAGGCAGGCGTGGTGGAAGCCTTCACCGCCAAATTCCTCGAAGCCAGCCGCAACCTGGTGATGGGCGACCCGACCGCCAGCGAAACCTACATCGGCCCGATGGCCCGCTTCGACCTGCGGGACGAACTCGACGGCCAGGTCCAGGCCACCCTGGCCGAAGGCGCTACCTTGCTGCTGGGCGGCCATAAAGTCGAAGGCGCGGGCAACTACTACGCACCCACCGTGCTGGCCAACGTCACCGACCAGATGACCTCGTTCAAACAGGAACTGTTCGGGCCGGTCGCCTCCATCATCACTGCCCGCGATGCCGATCACGCCGTGGCCCTGGCCAACGACAGTGAATTCGGCCTGACCGCCAGCGTGTTCACCACCGACCCGGAAAAGGCGCGCCACATCGCCAACCAACTGGAAACCGGCGGGATCTTCATCAACGCCTACAGCGTGTCCGACCCTCGGGTCTCGTTTGGGGGTGTGAAGAAGAGTGGATTCGGGCGGGAGTTGTCGCACTTCGGTGTGCGGGAATTCTGCAATGCGCAAACCGTGTGGCTGAACCGCCGCTAAGGCAAGCACTGCAAACGATGGCCCGCCCTGCGGGTCATCGTGCTGTCTGGTTAAGCACCGTCACATACGCTCCGAACATATCCGCCATCGCATCCGCGTAGGCAGTAATTTGCGCTTCGGTGCGCGGGCTTCCCGAGAATTCCTTGCCCACCGAACTGAAGGTGGTGACGATCAAGTCGCACGCCAGGTCGCGGGTCGCCTCAGGTACCTGCGGCAGCAGTTCAAGCATGAACGTCCGAAAGACCTGTTGCCCTCCCGCCCGAACCTCATGGGCTTCGGGCGCATCCCGGTACAGCGGCGCGGCGTCGCTCAAGGCGACGCGCATCTGCGCCTCCTCACACTCCGAACGAATAAACGCATGCACCAACGCCCGCAGCCGCTCAAGGGGCGGCTGGCTTACGTTTTCCAGAATCCGGCTGAGCATTTGCGAGGTTTGCTGCCATTCATCGGTCTGCAACCTGAACAGGATCGCCGCCTTGTTGGGGAAGTATTGGTACACCGAACCCACACTCACGCCCGCCTTCTCCGCAACCCGAGCGGTGGTGAAACGGCTGGCGCCTTCCTTGGCCAAAACCTGAATAGCCGCTTCGAGAATGGCCGACACCAACTCGGTGGATCGCGCCTGTTTGGGCTCTTTGCGTGAGGAAATCTGCGAGGTCTGGCGATCGGTCATGGGGCGTGCCTGCGGCGGTTTGAATGCGAATAGCGAATGTGACGAATTGTTCGCATACTTTAAATGCGACGAATCATTCGCATACTAGCCCAGTGCCTCAAGGCGCTCAACCTGCAACAGGACCTCCCCATGAATACGCTTACCTCGGCCCCGATGGCGGCCCTGATTGAACGGCTGTACACACAGGCCAATGCCGCCACGAGCCCTGTCCTCGGCACGGTGACACCTGAAGAACGTGATCGCCTGATGCGCAGCAAAACCGACTACCTGGAACTCTACGGGATGCTGAAAGACCTGTGGCTGCCCGTCTCCCGCGACACCGGCACCCTGCTCTACATGCTGGCCCGCAGCGCAAAAGCGCGGGCCATTGTCGAGTTCGGCACCTCGTTCGGCCTGTCCACCCTGCACCTGGCGGCCGCCCTGCGGGACAACGGCGGCGGCGCGCTGATCAGCAGCGAGTTCGAGCCCTCGAAGATCGCCCTGGCGCGGCAACACCTGGAACAAGGTGGCGTCAGCGACCTCGTGGAGATCCGCCAAGGTGATGCCCTGGTCACCCTCGCCACCGACCTGCCCGACAGCGTCGACCTGCTGCTGCTCGACGGCGCCAAAGCCTTGTATGGCGATGTACTGAACCTGGTGGAAAGCCGCCTCAAGCCCGGCGCGTTGATCGTCGCCGACAACACCGACTACTGCCCCGACTACCTGGCACGGGTGCGCTCGCCTGCAAATGGCTACCTGTCGGTGCCGATCGGTGACGACGTCGAGCTGTCAGTTCGCCTCGGCTAATACCCCTCATTGGAGGATTCGAGACGCCAGTGGAAGGGTGCGCGGTTTATACTCGGCACCCTCGCCTTTAACCCACGGCCTACGAACCGAGATACCCGATGAGCCTTTCCCTCTCTACAACCCCTGCGCGCAAGCCGCTCGCGCCCCTGCTGGCGTTTGTCATCCTGCTGTTTGGCGCCATCTTCCTGCAAAACAGCGTCGGCTCGCGCCAAGTGCTGTTACTGGTGGTCGGCGCCGCACTGGGGCTGACGCTGTACCACGCCGCTTTCGGCTTTACCTCGGCCTGGCGGGTGTTCATCACCGACCGGCGTGGCGCGGGCTTGCGTGCGCAGATGGTGATGCTGGCGATTGCCGTGGTGCTGTTCTTCCCCGCGCTGGGAGCCGGCACCTTGTTCGGCCAACCCGTGGTCGGGCTGGTGGCGCCGGCCGGGGTGTCGGTGGTGTTCGGGGCATTCATCTTCGGCATCGGCATGCAACTGGGCGGCGGCTGTGCGTCCGGCACCCTGTTCACCGTGGGCGGCGGTAACGCGCGCATGCTGGTGACCTTGTTCTTCTTTATCTGCGGTTCGTTGATTGCGACTCACCACGTCGACTGGTGGTTTGCCCTTCCCTCCTTCCCGGCGGTTTCCATCGTCAAAAGCTTCGGCGTGGTACCGGCATTGCTGCTGAGCCTGGCGGTGTTCGGCATCATCGCGGCAGTCACCGTGCGCCTGGAAAAAGGCCGTCACGGGCAACTTGAAGCCGGTGTCACCAGCGAACACCATGGCCTGCGCCGTTTCCTGCGCGGGCGGTGGCCATTGGTATGGGGCGCGATTGGCTTGGCCCTGCTCAACTACGCCACCCTGGCACTGGCCGGGCGGCCGTGGGGCATCACTTCCGCGTTCGCGCTGTGGGGCGCCAAGGTCGCCAGCGGGTTGGGAGTGGACGTGGGCAGCTGGGTGTTCTGGCAAATGCCGGGCAACGCCAAGGCCCTGGCAGCGCCGGTGTGGGAAGACGTGACCAGCGTGATGGACATCGGCATCATCCTTGGTGCGCTGTTGGCTGCGGGATTGGCAGGGCGTTTCGCTCCAAGCCTGAAGATTCCAGCACGTTCGGTGTTCGCCGCGGTGATCGGTGGGTTGCTGCTGGGTTATGGCTCGCGACTGGCGTACGGCTGCAATATCGGCGCGTACTTCAGCGGGATTGCGTCGGGCAGCCTGCATGGTTGGGTGTGGTTGGTGGCGGCGTTTATCGGCAACAGCGTGGGTGTGAGGTTGCGGCCGTTCTTCTTTGCAGGTGAGCGTCCGCAAGTGGCATTGAGCGGTTGCTGACTCGGTGACTGATCGTTCCCACGCTCTGCGTGGGAATGCCGCCGGGGACGCTCTGCGTCCCGCACTGGGTGACGCAGAGCGTCACGGTATGCATTCCCACGCAGAGCGTGGGAACGAGCACGTCCCAGAGGGGTGAAAATGACATTGACGGTCGAAAGGTTCATCGGGATAGCAATGGCCAATCCCATCAATGCTGCAATCGTTTCACGCTTACCTTCACTCGGTTTGAATCAATGCATGCTCACGGCGGGCTGCTTGTTCCAGGCCATTTGGAATCATCAGGCACAGCGGCCGCTGGATTCGGGTGTTAAGGACTACGACGTTTTTTACTTCGACAATGACCTGTCGTGGGAGGCCGAAAATGAAGTTATAAACGCCACCCAGCGCCTCTTCGAGGACCTCAGGGTTAATGTCGAAATCAAAAACCAGGCGCGTGTGCACCTCTGGTACAACCAGCGGTTCGGCAGGTCGTATCCTCAACTTCAGTCTGCCAAAGAGGGAATTGATCGTTACCTGATTGCGGCTACGTGTGTTGGGCTGGAAGCAGGAACAGGCGACGTCTATGCGCCCTTTGGCCTCACCGAGATAGAGCAAGGAGTGCTTCGTATCAACCCCCAAAACCCTCAGCCAGACCTGTTCGACCAGAAATCCAAAAGTTATCAGGCTCGCTGGCCTTGGCTCAGAATCATAAACCCCGACGCGTTATAAACGCAGCGGATTACTACGAGCGCAAGGGGCAAAGACGATGATATTGGTGGTCGAAGGCATCAGCGCCTGCGGGAAAACCACGTGGAGCGCAAAGCACGGTGGGCGGCATGTCATCGCTGAAAACGGACGCTTCGAGGGCGAGCCGGATCGCCTGCAAGACCCAGCCGGCGCGGCAGTTTTCTGGGCAGAACGGAACGTAGATCGTTGGCAGGCAGCACTCGCCATGGAAGAAACGTCTTCGTGGGCGCTGTGCGACAGTGACCCACTCAAGCTTCACTACATTTGGAGCTTGTGGCAGATCGGTGAGGCGAGCGAGCAGGACTGGCTATTGGATTTGGCGGCCACCAGAGAAACGATCGCACAAGGACGGATCGGCTTTGCCGACGGCTACATCGTTGGCAGGATCAATCCAGCGCTGGCGCGGCAACGCGCTCAGGCAGATTCGACCCGCCGCCGGGGAAAGTTCGAACTGCACGTGCGCCTGCAAACCGCCCTTTTGACCTGGTACTCAGCCCTCGATAAGGCACTGCCAGGCAGAGTGCGATTCGATTTTCCGGCAGGCATTCCAGCGTTGGAAAATCTTGATGGGCGCTATGCGTTGAGCGCCTTTGACCAGATGATCGCGTCGCTCCCGCGTCCATCCAACTAGAAGGAAACCGCCCAATGGAATTGGAACGTGCGCGGAAACTGATTCATGAAGGGATCTTTGATCATTCCCACGCTCCGCGTGGGAACGAGCAGCAACATCCTGCCAGGCGCTTGGCAGGTAACCCTTTGGGGAGCGGCGGCCGTCTGAGCGCTGTACTGAGCAGCGGTTTAAAGCTGGCTGACCGGCACTGGCGTAGTGGTTCGAGGACTTTTTCAAGCTGAAAACTTGAGCACTACTCGAACCATGAACAGTCCCCAGATCAACGCCAGCAGAACGGTGAAAAAAAGCCATCTTGGCCCCATTACTTATTCCATTTTTTGACGTCAGAATTTCGTATTATTCACGCACGCTAAAACAAGACTTAATCTTATTAACAGAAACCTTAAATAAACACTCCCCAGGCATTAAAAATCGATACACCACACCTTTATCGATCTAGACTATAAAGCACACCAACACTCTTCTGAAGAGGCAAATAACAATGGGATCGATCTTATGCTTCTTCAAACCACACAACAACTATAGAAACTATGCGCGAATGGATAGCAACGGCCTCTGCATAGGTTTTAAGCAATGCGACCGCCCCCCCGGTGGCCAATGGGTGCAAGTCGAAGAGATAACCCTCGCCTGGCTGACCAAGACGCCTCCAGTCATTAGCGGGCCGACCGTTGAACAGCCCCATCTAAACGCACAGTAAAAAGAAAAAAACCACTCAAAACGCGAGCCCCCTCTAAAACAGGTGCGCGGAAAAACACAGACTAAATTCACAACTGCATCACACTTTTTTCACACACACTAAAACTTCAAGCACGCTCAAACCTTAATAACAGGAGGCACTCTCAATTACTTCAAACCTTCTTTAATTACGTTAACTATTAAAGATCGGCGCCGATAGTATTAACTCACACTACTGTTCTTGAAGGGGATCAACATGACATCAGCCATCAATGGTTCAACCCAGGTCACTTTGCCGCAAGCTACCGCCATGACCGCACCAAAGGCTCCCCCTGTGGGGGTAGACAGCGACGGCGACCATGACGCTAGCCGGCCTAGCGAAGTGCAACTGCCCAAAGCAACCTCCGGGTCGGTCGGGACACGCATCAACACCACCGCGTAAGTAACCTTAGGCGCAGGCCCCCGGAAATGGAGGCCTGCGCGACTTCGCGGAGTGGTCACTCATCACGCTACGACTCGGGCCTTTATCCACTCACGGCTGTAAGCCAGCACCCTGCCCGACATCGCCGTCGGAAAATGAATAAACCCATGAGCCGCCTGCGGTAACAGATACACCTCGGACCCCGCCCACCGCTCCGCCATCTGCAGCGTGTCGTCCAGCAACGGGTCCAGATCCCCCACAAACATCAGTGCCGGCGGCAGCCCGGCAAGGTCGCCATACAACGGTGACAACGACGGCTGCCGACGCTGCTCATCACTCAAGCCCGGCGTCAGCAAGCGCAGCGCCTCCACCATGCCCGGCCCGTCCAGCAACAGCGTTTCCCGCCCCGCCGTGCGCACGCTCGGTGTACCGGTCAAATCGTAGACGCCATAATACAGCACCGTCCCGCTCACCCGCGCCAGCAACTCGGGCCATTGCTTCAACGCCAGCAACGTCGCCGCCGCGAGATGCCCTCCGGCAGACTCGCCGACGACGATCACCGGCAGGCCAGCAAACTCCTCACAGTCCGCGAGCAACCAGCGTGCCGCAGCCAGGCAGTCTTCCAGAATCCCTTCCACCGGCGTGTTCACCGCCAGCCGGTAATCCACCGACACCACCGCCACATCACACGCGTTCACCATGGCCACGTTGAGGTCGTCATTCATCTGCGCATTGCCGATCACCCAGCCGCCGCCATGGATATCCAGCACCACGCCCTTGGCCTTGCCCTTCGGCCGGATGATACGCAGCGGCACCGAGCCCACCCGCCGGCTTTCTGCCTGAAGGCCATGCTTGAGCAACTTGTTGCCGGCCACCATCTGGCCGGAGCGCAACAGCGCCTGGATCACCCGGGGCGTCACGCGGTTGCGGATGCGAAAGCGCGGCAACCACGCGAGCCTTTGGTTGAAGCGCTGCATTTGCGCCAGTTCATGTTCTTCAGCAGGCCACAGCGTATGAGTTCCCAATCTGTATTCCCTCTATCTCTAAAAGAGATGTTCACCTTGGCCAGTGTGCGTGGGCATCATGGCAATGATGTTTCCGCCCTCTGCCCACGTCGCCAGGCTTAGCGGTTATTACGCAGGATGGAGAAATTCAACGCAGCCGCAACGCTTAGCCACACCAGGTACGGGAACAGGATCAGCCCCGTGATCAAATCCAGCCGCACCGTCAGCAACACCATGGCGGCGACCACCAGCCACAGCAGCGTGATGATCACCATCCCGGCGAGAATGCGGTGGGCGCCGAAGAACACCGGCGTCCACAGGGTGTTGAGTGCGATCTGCGCAGCCCATAGAGCCAGCACGATTTCGCTGCCGGGGATCAGGGTCAGGCGGTAGCCGGCCCAAGCCAGCAGCAGGTAGATGATGGTCCAGGCGACCGGGAACAGCCAGTTGGGTGGCGTGAAACTTGGTTTGACCAAGGAGGCGTACCAGTCGCCCGGTTTGAAGATAATGCCGGTGCTCGCCGCAGCACCGCAGGCCAGAAGAAAAATAAACAACGTCACCATAATCGGTCCTTAGCTGAGAGCAGCTGCCTGGAGATGAAAGCCTTGACGGCGGTTTCAGGGTTGGACGCCAGGCAGCGGCAAAAGTCCGAAATTTTTACTGACTTAACCCCAGGCGCTTTTTCGCCTTGTAGCAATCATTGATCGCGATCGCCTGCTGGTAATACTCCGTACGCTGCGCACGGTTACTGTCCCCCAGCAGCCGGTACATTTCAGCCTGATAATCCCGACTGCTGCCCCACTGCAACGCCATGCCCTGAGGCATCTCGGCCCTGCATTCAAGCTTCACCGCAGGCTGCGGATAATACTGCTCATACCCAGGTGCGCTGGTCGCAATGGCCTTCAGCGTTGTCTGGAATTCAGGCGTGTCCGTAAATTCAAAGCAAAAGGATGAAAGCTGCAGCGCCGGTGGTGCAAAGCCTTGTAGGAAGCTGCTTTGAAACAACGGGCAGGCCTTTTCCTTGATCTCGTCGACCGGGTAGAACATCACGTAGATCATCGCGAGGCGATGCTGGGCCACCGGGTGGTCCAGCGCGGCAGCTTGTTCAAGCAACTTGATCGCCGGCTTGAGCAACTCGCCTGCCTCCTCCACCAGCACTTGGGAACGCTTTTTCTCGTCTGCGCTGGCGGTGGGAAAGTTCGCAGGCACCGCTTCCAGCTTGGCATCTGCTTGTTTTAGGTACGGCACCGCTTGCTGATAGAGGCTCTCGGCGTGCGGGTCGATGTGCGGGCTGTTGGCCGTGCACAGTTGCGGTAACAGGCAGCCCATGAACAGGGCAATCCAGAGGGGGATTTTCATAAACAGGCTTCCGTGCGGTGGGGCGTGGCTTGCCAGGGGTTCATTCCTTTGAAAGCTGCGCAGGTTCTGTCACATTCTATGACAAGCATCTCACGGCGGAACACGCCCTTTCACCCTATCGATGATCCCTTATGGAAATACAGATTTCGGAAACGTCCGACTGGCAATTGTTCGCCGCCATCGCCGAAACGCTGGAGCACGGTTTGAAAGGCGAATGGACCGTAAAGGCCGACGGGCTGGATCAGCGCTATTGGGATTTGTGCGTCGAAGGCCAGACCCTCACCCTGCACCTTGAGCATTATTTGGGGATCAGCCTGCTCATGCCTGGCCAGGGCGAGAGCCTGGAGGGGTTTAGTGATTTGGGGTTGAGGGCGTACCGGCTGGTGCTTCCATTTGCGGGATAAAGGAGACTTTGCGTAGGCCGTAGCACCTTGCTCCATTGCCTACGCTTGCGTCAGAATCCGCCGGCTTGTGCACCTGGGTGGCCATCTCTAAGGTTGCTCGGTCGCTGAAAACTCAGTGATCGGGTTTAGTAGCCTGAGTTTGGATATCTGTGCATGAGCTTCACCTTCTTCAGACAAGTTGTCTGTGCTTGATGGTGGCTGTGTGCAGGGCGCCTTCGGGCGCGCCGGCTCTAGATATCCACCGGTCTACTAACCTGTGCACAGCTGCCACCCTATCGTTTAGTAGCGACAAGGTGGCCGCCTCATCCAGGGTATCTATAGATGTTCAAAATAACGCCGAATCCGCCAAACAAGCCGGATCTAAAACTCCACCAGGCTGCCCAGCGCGCCATTGATCACTACCTCAATCCCGGCACCGATGCCGAGACAGTCCCAGAGACAACCGCCCTCTTCAGCGTCACCTCCGGCGTCAGCAGCGAAATCCTGATCGCCAACAGCTACGAAACCGTTTCCTCCATCAGCGCCCTGCTGCTCGACCTGTCCGACGAACTGACCGGCAAAGACCGCGACGTGGCATTGGCCATACACCAACTGAGCGAATTGAGCGTACTGCTGATCGGTAAACTGATGGACCGCGAAACACCTCGGGCATAGAGCCTAACGCGGTCCAGCGGAACTAGCCCTTCAACTCACCCAACCGATTACTCGCCGCGTCGTCGTATGCCACATACAGCGACTCGGCGATTTGGCTTTTGATGGCCTTGGCGCTTTCCAGCCCCAATACAAAACCTTCGGCTTTGCCGCCTGCGCGGTTCAGGTCTTCTTTGGTGTCAGCACCGGTGATGGCGTCAAGAAGTTTGATGGCCTGCGGGCCCACACCTTTTGGGAGGCTGATTTGGTCGATGCTCATTGGGATGCCTCGGATGAGGTGCGGGATGGGGTGGCGCGGGTAAACGAGGTCATGGGCGATACCTTGAGATTGAGGTCGGTAGCGCGTGGAACCACTGCCGGGGGTGGCATGGTAGTCCGGTATGGGAATTAAAGGGCTGGTTTCGGCCCAGAGTGTGTAAAAACGCGCTGATGCACTGTCGGCGCGCAGCGCTGACGGTTGTTAGCTGAGTAATCGCTCACAACAAGTCCTGCGGATCATCACGAAGGTCTGGGAGCCCCTGGCGCCGCTTCTACCTTGCTGGGTGGCCTTGCTGTTGTCTTTTCGGAAGTTGGCGATGGTCTTGAAATCGGGCATCAAACGCCCGGTCAGCCACATCAGCTAGACGTTGCGTTGGGCTTCTCGTTCAAGACGCCGGCTCGATGGAATGCGGTTCAGATAGCCGTAGATGTAGATCTTCAGCAGGACCGAGGGATGGTAAGCCGGCCGGCCTGTATCAGCAGGTAAGGCGCCCTCGAAACCTAGTTTGACCAGGTCCAGTTCGTCGACAAAGATGTCGACTACGCGCACCGGATTGGCATCCGTGACGTAATCGTCGAGGCTCGCGGGAAGGAAGGTTTCTTGGCCTCGATGTTCACCTTGGATAAAGCGCTTCATGGGCGATCCCTGCGATGAAATCCTCAGAAATCATAGCAGGGCTAAGAGCGGTGTTCTGTTCAGATATTGATGCGTTTTTCAACCGCCTGTAGTTGCTTTACCGGGTCCCAACCACTCGGCGACGCTTGAGCTTTGCTCCACCAAAGCATTCCTTTAGAGATCCATAATCTCCGCAAATCAGCATGAGCAGATGTTGCGTCATCATAGCCGAACTGCGTACCGCAGGACGGGCACATGCCAAACGAAGAGCAGCCAACCTCATCGTATGGAGGCTCTTCAAGCCCGGGGTATCCACAAACCGGACAAAGATATGAAACGTTGCTTGCAATCATCCAACCCCCAGATTTCTAGCCTCTAGCCCACGTTGTCGGCGTACCTGCTGATTTCCGGAATCTTATACTGAATCTGAGCAACTGATGTCTGACCTGGGCTGAGTAGGAAAAAACACTAGAGTGGAAGCCGCTAACAAGGGTTTTGACACACTCTGGGCCGAAAGTGGTCTTTCGCGAACAGCCGTTCTCGACCATCACGAACTATTCGACTTATCTCCATTGTTGGGACAAAAGCGATCTATTCCAAATCAATAAATCCATCCCTTTCCGACCTAGTTGCCGAAAACACGCTGGGACGCTTCCGCCAAACGACTCATACGACCTCCTTCTAACGACCAGCTGAATTAGAGCTATCCGTCCCAGGCCCTGCGCCCCCTACGAATTTCGGTGGAAGCTGCTTCGGTAGGCATTCTCAGCCAACCAAACTCAAACACCCCCTTGCCCCCTCGTACCAAACACGCTACAAATCCCACTACCAAGTTGTACGACAACCTAAAATAAATCCCCATCCCCGACGATGGCGCCAACTCCCCGAGCCCCAACCATGACTCCCCCTGCCCCCACCCAATTCCCCCGCCACATCGCCGTCCTAATCCTCCTCTGCATGGGCTGCGCCTTCGCCGGCAACCACATCGCCGCGCGCGTAGCCTTCGACGACGGCGCCGGAGTCCTCCTCGCAATCCTCATGCGCTCCGGCGGCACCTTGTTGGTTCTGGCGATACTGGTTCTATACCAACGCCAAAACCTCCGCCTCCCCCCAGGTGCATGGCGCTGGCAAGTTCTCTTGGGTCTGCTCATCGCCACCCAAAGCCTCTGCCTCTACTCCGCCGTCGCCCGCGTGCCGGTAGCGCTGGCCTTACTGGTCGCCAACGTCTTCCCTATCCTGCTGGCCCTGCTCACCTGGGCACTCGGCGGCCCACGCCCCACCGCACGCACCGCATTGCTGATGGGCCTGATTCTGGTGGGCCTGGTCTTTGTGCTGGACGTACCCGGCCGTCTCTCCGCCAACACCACCCTCGGCCCGGAATGGCTGGTCGGCGTCTCCCTGGCCTTTTGCGCCGCGTTCGTATTCGCCTGCGCGCTGTGGATCACCGACCACAAGCTGTCTCAGGTACGCGGTTCGGTGCGCAGTCTGCTGACGATTTTCATTGTGTTCAGCAGCGTCAACCTCGCGGGCTTGAGCGGTGCGCTTGTCGATGGCCTGAACCTGCCGGCCACCAGTACCGGTTGGTTGGCATTGGCCACGTTGGTGGTGCTGTATGGCACGGGGTTTATCGTGCTGTTCATTTCGGTGCCGCGCCTGGATATGCCGCGTAATGCGCCGGTGATGAACATTGAGCCGCTGGCGACGTTGTTGATGGGCTGGATCGTGCTCGACCAGATGCTCAGCGCTGGGCAGGTGGTGGGCGGGGTGATTGTGGTAACGGGGATTGTGCTGCTGACGTATCGCAAGTCGCCCCAGCCGGTCGTCAAGGCTCAGGCTGCGTAGGTCGAAAGGCGAATCGGAAAAGGGACGGATCTTTTTTCAGATCAGTCCGTCCCTTTTTACTGCCGGGCGTGGGGAAATTCCTGCCCTCCTTCAGCCAATCGGCTCGAACCGCCGCCGCTTCAGGAACAACCCCCCCCCCAGTGCAACGGCAAAGATCGACAGCAGCCCCAGGTCAACCCCAAACAAGCGGATTTGGCTCACAGCCACGCAGCCGACCGCCCCCATCGCAACCAACAGCACCCCTAGCCATTTGCGAAGCGGGTACGACTTGATAAACCGATCAAGCAGAAAGAACAGCACCAGGGCAATGACCAGTTGGGTAATGTCAGACATGTGTTTCTCCCGTCAGGTCTTGATGATCAGTGTCGACGCACTGCGTTGCGGGCCGATGCCGCCGTTCACCTGCGCTTCGATGCTGACCAGTATGTCGCCTGCATGATAGGTGGGCAGGGTGTCATTCACATACATGCGCACTCCGGCGCCGACAGGGGCACCCACGTAGGGGGACGCTATGTAAGAGGTGGCGCCAGCAAAGGCCGAGGCCGCAAGGTTGGCGATTTTGGTGCGTTGGGCGTTGAGCACGTCGCCCTGTTGCCGGGTCAGCGGCTTGGAGATGCCGATCATCATCAGGCACGGCAGATTCTTGGCCAGCATCTTGTCGTAAACCTCGACGACTTTGCGGTTGACCTCGTAGTGGGCGCTTTTCGCTTCGCCAAAATGCAGCTCGCTCAGACGTCCGCGTTCGCTGTCGGTGAGGGTGATCTGCGAGACGTTGAACACGATCCCGTGATTGCCCATGTATTGGAAAGTCCCTTCGAACTTCATCGCACGCATCCTTTCGAGCCAAAGGCGGGGATTGTCTAGAAGGAGCGCGCCGGATTCAAATCATTTCACCTGGCAGGCAAGGTGTGTTGCCTGCCGTAAGGTGCTGACGGACATAATAATTGTCGAACTCATTGCTTTCGACGAACTGGAAACCATGGCGGGTGTAAAAACGATTCGAGGCGCTGCCTTTGAGGGCACCAACTTTAATCGGGAGTGCCGCCGCATCCGCCACTTTGAAAATCTGAGTGAGCACAGCAGAGCCGATCCCTGATCCTTGCGCGCTGGGCTTCACGTATAAGTGGTCGAGCACGAGTTCATTGGGGTGATGCTTGACCACTACAAAGCCAACCCGCTCTCCAGACACCTCAATGTGATGTGTGTTGTGGGCTTCAAAACCGCTAACAAACCGCTCGCGCGCCCGTACTGGATCAAATCGCCCGACGCGCTCCAGGCTTTCGCGCATGGCCTCAATTCGGATGGCGGCAAGATCGTCCAAGTCGATTTGTTGAGCGCGGACTAACGTCACTGGGGAGATTTGATTGGGTTTGATGGGCATAGGTTGCGCTTCGCCTAGCATGCTGGGATGGCCAGTATAGGAAGATCAGATCACGTCTCACGATTTTCTATCGTGGTCACGCTCTCCAATGCAGCCCCGTAGGGCTGGTCGGATTTTCCCTCAACAATCTATCCTGCCACGGCAGGCTTGGAACGAGGCTGGCCGGAGCATGGGTTACGCATGGCTACGGTGCGGTTGCCGGCAGCTCCTGGCACCACTTGATAGAACGCAGCGCTTCCTCGGCAGGTACAAGCGCGTAGCGCGAGTAAAACATTGTTCCACCGAAACGACCCTCATCTACTTCGCCCAAGGTCTGTCCGTCCTTGTAGACAGAAGTGCTGAGTTGGTCTGCGATGTAATACACCTTTCCATTCTCGACGGTGATATCGAAACGTTTGTTAACCATACCGCTGATGATAGGTGGCGAGGTGGAGGCGACGCTGTGCTTGCCGGCGGGAATGCCGGCTTTGAAAAAACTACCGGAGGGCAAGCTGCCGATGGCGCGGCCATCGACCAGAATGGTCGGGGCGACTCCGTTACCGATGCTGGCCGACGTGCGATAGAAGTACACCGTGGCCTCGTTCGGACGGGGTTCTGCCGGTGACGTAAAGAATGGTTGGCCTGTCAGGTCCGGACCGCTGATGCAGCCGGTCAGTGAGGCCAGGGCCGCGAACAGGCTGGCCCAGAGTAGCGTGCAGCGCTTCATGGCATGGAACTCCTTGAACTTGGATCAATGGGCGGCGGTATCGGTGACTGTCACCGGTACCGGATTCAGAGCGTGCAGAGCCCTTTACCGAAGTCAGTGGCATCAGAACTCGGCCAAGGCGCAAAACCGCTCTTTGCCGTCAAATTCACGATGTTCCGATCCTTGAGCATCCGGTACTTGCGCTTCAGCTCCTCCACAGTGTTCTCGGCGTTATTCACGTTGGACAGGCAGAAGCGCAGGGCATCGGCGCGCAGATCGCCGATATAGAGGGTTTCCCCGGCCTTCACCGAGAACACCGCAGGCACAGGGCGCGGCATGGATCTTCCCGCGTAATACACGTAACTCCACTGCGTGTACTCATACTCACCAGGCGGCACTTCATACATGAAGAAATGGCCCAGTATATTTGGTGACGGCTGGTCATCTTCATTGCCCAACGTCGTCAGCCGCAGTACGGTGCCGGGCCCTCCCTTTTGCCTGATCTCTACCACCAGCCCATGCGGCTGCATCAGATAGCTCTCACCAATCGAACCCACGATGATCGCCTTACTCGGGTCCGGTGCGTGCTTGCCGTCGTAGCGCGACGTCGCGCACCCGGACAGAAGGGTCGCGCAGAGTGCAACCGCGCCCCAGACGAGATATTTTTTGCTGACTTTCCCTAGCATTGGTCTTTTTTCCGATCAGTAATCTTGCAGTTCGTAGATCCCAGCCGAGCGAACCAAAAGTACGCACACTTGGTCCATGGTTGCCGGCTCGTCCGGACCTATTGTCCAGCTACCAGCACCTTGATAACAACCCACTCTTGACCAATCAACGCCAGGCTCCTCGACCGCAAAGCGCCCTGCCCTGGCTAATGACTAACCCTGCAACTCACTAGCCCGATGACTCGCCGCATAGGGCGTCGAGAAGCTTGGCGCGGACGACTAAAGCGGTGATTGCTTTTGGCCAAAAGCCGCCGCTCGAACGCATCGACGAAAACTCGGGCGACTCAGCTTCTGTTGATTAACGCGCTGTCTTCGATAAGGCCGCATGCAATAAGCCCTGGCGTATACCAGGGCTTGTGCGTTTTCCTTGAGTAAGCTCAGGGCACTACCTTGAGGCTGGAATACTTGTCCCATCCCGCACCTGCATCAGCGCAAATCCCAGCAGATTCAAACCTTTCCACAGATTCGGATTGTTCACATCCGCGTTGTCCTGTGCGAGCCCTATACCCCAGATGTTATCAACCGGGCTGGCTTCGACAATAACGCTTGAACCGGTTTGTAGAAGGTATTCGTTCAACGGTGGATTCTGAGAGAACTTGGCCTGGTTCGCTCGAACGACGATGTCGTATCGGTGTTGCAGCCAAACCTTGTCATTGAATCCGCGCACGTTGCGGCCAAGTGCTTTGGCGGCATTAGGTGTAGGAGCGCGGAGCACTTGCGCACGAATTCCCTGATCGTCGAACAAGGCCGCTTTCTCGGCCATCATGAAGTGTTCGGCTGTAGGGTAATGTTGCCCCTCGACAATAAACCCAGCCTCGAACCATTGGCTGAAGCACGAAGCGGTGATGGCCGCTTTGCTGCGTTGGTGCCCCCAGAAAAACGTAAAACTCAAGCGTTCTCCAGAGTTGAAACGGGCGCACAGTTCTTCCAGGTGTTCAGAGTCGTTCAATGAAATATCCTCGCTAACTGAAGATCGAAGTTACAGCTTCTGCGCTGAGCAAGGCAACCACGGAGCTTCGTGGATCGAACGTCCACCGATTGACGCTTACGCGCATACTCCCGCCTCCCCTATCGCAATCCTGTCGAATACTTGCCTAATCCTCCGACCTTTCACCCTCCGCATAGCGCCCCCCTGACCTACGGTCTAGAGTCAATCCAAACGCCCGCTAAACTACTCCAACCACGCGCGCGTGAACCATAACGGGCCAACGATGCCCTGCGGCGAAGCCCCACTTCACCGCCCAAAAATACTAAAAAAATGCAAAACCAACCGATGATCAGCGGGTGAGCCATGGAATTACGAATTAACCAGCAGACCCACCAAGTCGATGCAGAACCCGACACGCCTCTGCTTTGGGTCATCCGCGACAACCTGGGCATGACCGGCACCAAATATGGCTGCGGTCTGGCGCAGTGTGGTGCGTGTTCGGTGCTTGTGGACGGCAATGTGGTCCGTTCCTGCGTCACGCCGGTCTCCGGTGTGGTCGGTCGGGAGATCACGACTATCGAGGCGATCGAGTCCGATGATGTCGGTAAGCGGGTGGTCGCGACCTGGGTCGAGTATCAGGTCGCTCAATGCGGCTATTGCCAGTCCGGCCAGGTGATGGCGGCGACGGCGCTGCTCAAGGAAACGCCCAAGCCGACGGATGCGCAAATCGACGCGGCGATGGTCAATCTCTGCCGCTGTGGCACCTATAACGCGATTCATGCGGCGGTGCATGACCTTGCGAAGGGAGAGGCCTGATGAACGTTCGCATTGATCCCGCTGCCCTGCCTTTGGTCGCGGCGTTGAATGACCCGGTGAATCTGTCCCGCCGCCGCTTCCTGGCCAGTACGGCCGTGGGTGCGCTGGTGATTGGTTTTGGTCTGCCGTTGGGTTCTGGCCGGGTGCAGGCGGCCACTGCTGCCGCGGCTGGTGAGCGCGGTACGCAGGTGCCGGCGTTCCTGGAGATTCGTCCTGATAACACGATTCGTTTGCTCAGCCCCTTTATTGAAGGCGGCCAGGGCACGTTCACGGCGATGGCGCAGATTGTCGGCGAGGAGTTGGACGCCGACCCGGCCACGTTCCTGGTTGAGTGCGCCCCGCCCGGTGAAGCCTTTGTGGTGATGGAGAACGGCATGCGGATCACCGGCGGCAGTATGTCGGTGCGCATGAGTTACCCGACGATGCGTCGGCTGGGTGCGCTGGCCCGGGCGATGTTGTTGGAGGCCGGGGCGCAGGCGTTGAAGGTGCCGGTGGGTGAGTTGTCGACCGAGCCAGGCAAGGTGGTGCACGCGGCGTCCGGGCGCTCCCTTACCTATGGCGAGCTGGCAGGGCGGGCGATGGACCTGCCGGTGCCGGATGTGGCCAGTGTGAAGCTGCGGGATCCGAGCCAGTTCCGTTGGATCGGCAAGCCGGTGAAGCGTCTGGATGCGTATGACAAGTCCACCGGCAAGGCGCTGTACAGCATTGATATGAAGGTGGACGGCATGCTCCACGCGGCGGTGCAGCATGCGCCTCGCTTGGGCATGACGGTGGGCAGCCTGCGCAATGAGGACCAGGTCAAGGCCATGCCGGGGGTGCATTCGGTGCATCGCCTGCCGGGTGCGGTGGCGGTGGTGGCTGAGCGTTGGTGGCATGCCAAGCGTGCGGTGGAGTCGATTCAGGTCGATTGGCTGGAGCCGACGGCGGATTCGAAAGTGCGCGGGATGCCGAAGGACTTTTCCAGCGACGAGCATTTCAAGCGCCTGGCCGCGGAAACCGGCCCGGCCCGGGATGATGAGAACGAGGGTGATGTGGCCGGTACGCTGGCCAATGCCAAGACCAGGATCGAGGCCACTTACCACAACCAGTATCTGCACCATGCGCAGCTGGAGCCGCCTTCGGCGCTGGCGCGTTTTAATCCTGACGGTTCGCTGGAGATCTGGTTGCCGAATCAGGCGCAGGATATGTTCCTGGCCGATATCGCCAAGCGCACCGGTCTGGACGCGTCGCGGATTACCCTGCATTCGCCGCTGTTGGGTGGGTTTTTCGGCCGGCATTTTCTGTATGACTCCGCCAGCCCTTACCCGCAGGCCATTGAGTTGGCCAAGGCGGTCGGGCGCCCGGTGAAGTTGATCTGGAGCCGTGAAGAAGAATTTCTGCGGGATGTACTGCGCCCTGTGGCGTCGGTGAATTTCCGTGGGGCGCTGGACAGTGATGGCTGGCCGGTGGCGATTGAAGCGGTGAGTGCCACTGAGGGGCCGACCGAGGCTCTGGCCGGCAAACAGGGCGAGAAGCTCGACCCGACGGCGCTGGAGGGGCTGTCCGGGAAGTCGTATGCGATTCCCAATAAGCGCATCGCGCAGATTTATGTGAAGGGCCCGGTGATGCTGGGTTACTGGCGGTCGGTGGGTAACTCGCTGAATGACTTTTTCTATGAAGCCTTTCTGGATGAAATGGCTGACAAGGGCGGCAAAGACCCATTCGAGTTGCGCCTGCATCTGTTGCGGGATAACCAACGGCTGACCACGCTGCTGAAGGCCGTGGGCGAGTTGTCGGGAGGCTGGAAACGTGGCCCGTTTGTCGCCGAAGACGGCAGCAAGCGCGCCCGTGGGGTGGCGATGGCGTCGCCGTTCGGCACGCAGACGGCGGTGATCGCCGAGGTGTCGATCGAGAACGGGCAGGTCAAGGTGCATGACATCTGGCAGGCGATCGACCCGGGCAGCATCGTCAACCCGGCGATTGTCGAGGCGCAGGTGAATGGGGCGGTGTCCTTGGGCTTGTCCCAGGTGCTGTTGGAAGAGGCGGTGTATGTGGACGGCTTGCCTCGGGCGCGTAACTACGATTTGTACCCGGTGCTGCCACCTTCGCGGATGGCGCGGGTGCATGTGCGCGTGATCGAGAGCGGGGAAAAAATGGGTGGCATCGGCGAACCGCCGCTGCCAGCCGTGGCACCTGCCGTGGCCAACGCCGTGGCGATCTTGACGGGGCAGCGCATTCGCAGCATGCCGTTAAGCCGCTACTCCTTCACCTGACCGGGGCCTGAGCACTTATGAACAACCGTCGATTCGCAAGAACCGTTGGCTGGCTGGCGCTGCCGTGCCTGGTCGCGGCAGGCCTGCTGGCCTGGTATGTCACCCGTGAGCCGGTTTCGCCGCTGGGCGCCGAGCCTGTCGCCGCAGACCCCGCGCTGATCGCCCGAGGTGAGTACGTCGCCCGGCTCAGCGACTGTGTGGCGTGCCACAGCGTGCCCAACGGCGCGCCTTTTGCCGGTGGGCTGGAAATGGCCACGCCGCTGGGGGCGATCCATGCCACTAACGTCACGCCAGACCCGGAAACGGGTATCGGCCGCTACAGCCTCGCCGACTTCGACCGCGCGGTGCGCCAGGGTATCGCGCCGGGTGGGCGTCGGCTGTATCCGGCGATGCCGTATCCGTCCTATGCCAAGCTCAGCGACGAGGATGTGCGCGCCTTGTACGCGTTCTTCATGAAGGGCGTGGCGCCGGTGCGGCAGGCGAATATCAAGAGTTCGATCCCGTGGCCATTGAATATGCGTTGGCCCATCGCGCTGTGGAATGGCGTGTTTACCGACAGCAAGCCCTACGTAGCGAAGGCCGGGAAGGATGAGCTGTGGAACCGCGGCGCTTACATCGTGCAAGGGCCGGGGCATTGCGGCAGTTGCCACACGCCACGGGGCCTGGCCTTTAACGAGAAGGCTCTGGATGAAAGCGGCAAGCCGTACCTGGCCGGTGGTTTGCTGGATGGCTGGTACGCACCGAGCCTGCGGGACGATCACAACACGGGCCTGGGGCGCTGGAGCGAGCCGGAAGTGGTGCAATTCCTGAAGACCGGTCGCAATAAGCATGCGGTGGTCTATGGGTCGATGACCGAGGCGTTCAACAACTCCACGCAGTTCATGACCGACGATGACCTGGCGGCGATTGCGCGGTATCTCAGGTCGTTGCCGGGGGATGAGCAGCGTGATGGTAAGGCCTGGCAGTATCAGGCGGTGTCGGCCGCGGAACGCCTGGATGCACCGGGCGCCCATACCTATGTGACCCGTTGTGCTTCGTGCCACGGGTTGGAAGGCAAAGGGCAACCGGACTGGATGCCGCCGCTGGCGGGTGCGACTTCGGCGTTGGCCAAGGAGAATGCCTCGGCGATCAACATCACCCTGAACGGCTCGCAGCGGGTGGTGGCGGCGAATGTGGCGGATGCTTATCGCATGCCGGCGTTTCGGGAGCAGTTGTCGGACCAGGAGATTGCTGAAGTGCTGACCTTTGTGCGCGGCACGTGGGGCAATCAGGGCGGTGCGGTGGACGCGAAGGCGGTGGGCAAGTTGCGTGAGCACACGGGCCCGGCGAGCAGCAGCCCGATCATTCTGCAGATGCGCTGAGGGGAAAGGCGCCTTGTGAGAGAGGCGCTTTATGCAGGAGCTGCTTTATGTGGGAGCGGGCTTGCTCGCGAATGCGGTGTGTCAGTCAGCAAATTCTTCACTGACCCACCGCATTCGCGAGCAAGCCCGCTCTCACATTTTTAACCGCGTTTCGGCAGTTTCCAGTTCGGGCGGATGAAGTGGCAGGTGTAGCCATTCGGAATCCGCTCCAGGTAATCCTGGTGCTCCGGCTCCGCTTCCCAGAACGGCCCCGCCGGTTCGATTTCCGTCACGACACGGCCTGGCCACAACCCGGAGGCATCCACATCCGCGGCGGTGTCTTCCGCCACGTCGCGTTGCTGTTCGCTGAGGTAATAGATCGCCGAACGATAGCTGGGGCCAAGGTCATTGCCCTGACGGTTGGGCGTGCTCGGGTCGTGAATCTGGAAAAAGAACTCGAGAATCTGCCGGTAGGTGATCACCGTCGGGTCGAAAACAATCTCGATGGCTTCAGCATGGTTACCGTGGTTGCGGTAGGTGGCGTTCGGCACATCGCCGCCGGTGTAGCCGACGCGCGTTTGCAGCACGCCGGGGTAGCGTCGCAACAGGTCTTGCATGCCCCAGAAGCAGCCGCCGGCGAGGATGGCGGTTTCAGTTTGGTTGCTCATGGCGTGTTCTTCCCCTGGATGGATACAGCCCTAGTTATGGGGCCGGGTTGAGTAATACCAAGGCTGAACGGCGAGTTACCAGCGCCGCCCGTCGATAGCGCCCGCCTTGCCTGGCCCAATTCCTGCCTCTCCCCTACCCCATCAAGTCGCTACTGACTACGCGGACGACTCTTTTGAGCCCCGTCGCCCAACGGCCGCCCCCGATAATCAAGCATCCCCCTACCACCGCCGAGGCCTTCCCCCATGACGAGCCCCTCCACCGAACAGGTCAGCCCGCAAACCCTGCGAAGAGTGATCATCGCCGCCGGCATCGGTAACTTCGTCGAGTGGTTCGACTTCGCCGTCTACGGCTTCCTCGCCACCACCATCGCCCAACAATTTTTCCCCAGCGGCGACGCCAGTGCGGCGCTGCTCAAGACCTTCGCGGTATTTGCCGTGGCCTTCGCGTTTCGGCCCCTGGGCGGAATTTTCTTCGGCATGCTCGGCGACCGGATCGGCCGCAAACGCACGCTGGCCATGACGATTTTGCTGATGGCCGGCGCCACTACGCTGATCGGCCTGCTGCCCACCTACGCCGCCATTGGTGTAGCGGCGCCGATTCTGTTGTCGCTGATCCGCTGCGCCCAGGGCTTCTCCGCCGGGGGTGAATACGCCGGCGCCTGTGCCTATCTGATGGAGCACGCGCCGAGTGACAAACGCGCCTGGTATGGCAGCTTTGTGCCGGTGTCGACGTTCTCTGCGTTCGCCGCCGCAGCGGTGGTGGCTTATGCACTTGAAGCGTCGTTGTCCGCCGAGGCGATGGGCAGTTGGGGCTGGCGCCTGCCGTTCCTGATCGCCGCGCCGCTGGGTCTGGTGGGGCTTTACCTGCGCTGGAAGCTGGATGAGACGCCGGCGTTCCAGGCGGTGAAGCAGGAACACGCGGTCGCCCACTCCCCACTCAAGGAAACCCTGCGCAACCATGGTGCAGCAATCTGCTGCCTGGGCGCTTTTGTGTCGCTCACGGCGCTGTCGTTTTATATGTTCACCACCTACTTCGCGACGTATCTGCAGGTGGCGGGTGGGCTGAGCCGCGCGATGGCGTTGCTGGTGTCGCTGATTGCACTGATCTTCGCGGCGGCGATTTGCCCGCTGGCGGGGTTGTATTCGGATCGGGTGGGACGTCGGGTCACGGTGATGACGGCGTGTGTGTTGTTGATGGTGGTGGTGTATCCCTCATTCCTGATGGCCAGTTCCGGCTCGTTCGCGGCGTCTATCGTCGGGGTGATGTTGCTGGCGGTGGGCGCGGTGTTGTGTGGAGTGGTGACAGCGGCCTTGCTGTCGGAGACCTTTCCGACCCGCACGCGGTATACCGCTTCGGCGATTACTTACAACATGGCTTATACGATCTTTGGGGGCACGGCGCCGTTGATGGCGACGTGGTTGATCAGCACCACGGGCAGCAATCTGTCGCCGGCGTTTTATCTGATTGCGGTGGCGGTGCTGGCGCTGGCGGGTGGGTTGGCGTTGCCGGAGACCTCGCGAATTTCCCTGCATGAGGTGGGCGCGGAGGAAAAAGGCGCAGCGCCGGTGTTGTCGCGCTAGGTTCGGCTGTTGTGAACGCAATGCCCAATCCAACAAAGATCAACTGTGGGAGCGGGCTTGCTCGCGAATGCGGTCTGTCAGTGAAAAATGTGCGGACTGAGCCACCGCATTCGCGAGCAAGCCCGCTCCCACACTGGATTTTGTTTGCTTGTTAGATCTCCGCTTCCGGACTGAGCAGTGTGGGCGAACGCGGGTATGATCCAGGCTAACCCGGCTCGACTGGACCCACGCTGATGCCCGCCGCCCACACACGCCCTACCCCCGCACCACTCCTCAAGCCCGGCGAAACCGTGGTGCTGTTCGACGGTGTGTGCAAGCTGTGCAACGGCTGGGCAAGGTTCCTGATTCGCCACGACCACGACCGGCGCGTGCGGTTGGCGGCCGTTCAGTCGCCCGAAGGTCAGGCGCTATTGGCCTGGGCCAGGTTACCTTTGGATCAGTTCGACACCATCGCAGTGATCCGCGACAGGCATTACTGGGAGCGTTCGGAGGCGGTGTTCGAAATCATTGCGCAACTGCCTGCCCGCTGGCGCCCATTGCTGCTCCTGCGCGCCATCCCGCGCTTTCTTCGGGATTGGGCTTACGATCGCATTGCACGCAATCGCTACCGGCTCTTCGGGAAATACGACACTTGCCTGTTGCCCGATCCGGATCATGAGCAGCGCTTTTTGAAGGAACAGCCATGAATACCTTGGTGCGCATCAACTGGATCGCCCGCCCTCCTATACCAACAGCCCAATCAACTGCCACGGCGTCATCTTCGTCACCATGATCAGCACGATCACAAACATCCCCGAAAACCCGAAAACGCCCATCCAGAACCATTTCCGGTAAACGCCGCGGTATCCATCATCGAGCGGCCTGCCCGTCTCGACCGCACTGAGCGCCATCTGCTGCAACCGCTTCTGCAGCACCAGCACCGGCAGCCAAAGTGCGCCCACGCACAGGAAGATGATCAGCGACGTCAGCACCCATTCAGTGGTAAACGGCAGCCCGGCAAGCTTGATCAACAGGAAGCCGGTGATGATCTGGATAAAGCCCGCCGGCGTGGTAATCCAGGTATCGAACTGCACCACCATCCGTGCCACCTGGGCGATTACTTGCGGGTTGGCCGTACGGCTAGCGGCGATCAGGTACAGGTAGGATCCCATGCCGAAGCCGAACAGGAAAATCGCCGCGATGATGTGAATGTACTTCAGGCCCAGGTAGAGCATGGGTCAGCCCTGCCCGTCAGAGAACTGCACGGCCAGGCTGAGGTTCGCCGGGTCGTTGATGGCGGCCATGTATTCATCGACGGTGATTTCACCTACGCACGGTCGCGCACCGGGTTCGGGCACGTAGCCTTGGGCGATTTTGAGGGCCAGGGCAACGGCGGCGCAGCTGGGAATTTCCGGGCCTTTGTCATTCAGGGCCGTCAGTTGCACCGCCAGGGACAGCGGCTGCCCTTCGGTGCCGAGGCCTTGCACGTCGATGTACATCGCGCTTTTGCCATCGCCAAAGCGCTCGAACCAGGTGCCCAGCCGATGCAGGCGCGCGGCCCAGGCGACATGGTCTCGCACGATTCCCGTGCGCAGCGCCTGGGCCAACAGGTAGTTGGCGACACCGCCAAGCTTGAGCCCCGCGCCAGCCTTGAAGCTCAGGGTGTGGGCGCCATAACGGCTGGCGAAGATGTCCATGTCGGGCACGTCCACATTCGCCAACACCCGCATGCCAAGCTCGGGCATCTTGCGCAGCGTCAGGTCCTGCCAGCCCAGCACTTCATGCACCTGGCCATGCCGGAGTTGCTTGATCGGTTTGCCTGCGTAAGCCAGCACGCCTTCGACGGTGGACAGGCCCGGCATCTTGGCCGAAGAGGAAATACCGTGTTCGATCGCGTCGATGCGGGTGAAGCGGTAGCGGTACTGATCGATGATGGCGGAAGACAACGTCGGCACGGAGCTGCAACCACTGAGGATCGCCACGCCTGCCTGCCGGGCTTGTGCATCCAGCACGCTCACGCCATTGACGAAGGTGCGGCAGTCGGACAGGTCGCAGTAGTTCACGCCCGCGTCGATGCAACTCTGGGCGACCGCATAGGATTGCCCTTGGAACGGCCCGCCGGTGTGGATCACCCACTGGATGTTCATCGACCGTAAAACGGACGCGAACCCGGCGCCCATGCCATCGCCGCACCATCCTTCGCACCCGGTGCCCGACTGGCTTTTCAGCTCATCCACTTTGCGCTGCAACTTGTGTGGGTCGCGGCCGGAGATCACCAGCTCAATGCCCGGCGCTACCGCCAAATGCCGGCAAACGATGCTACCGAAATTGCCGTAGCCACCGACCACCATCACCCTGAGTGTCATTCCATTTTTCCCTAAACTATCGATCATGCGCTGAGCCTGAGGCAGACTGGCGGCTGAGGCGGCTAAAGATACCCGATTTGTTTAACCGCTTGAGCCAGGATCAACAGGGGGCGTCAAATCATGGAGCTACACACTGAGCGGCTTTACCTGCGGCAACTGGAAGCCGGCGACTGGGATTTATTCCTCACGTTGCACACCGACCCGTCGGTGATCCAGTACGTCTGCGACGCCCCGTCCGAAGCCGAAACCCGCGAGAGATTTGAATCCAGGTTACCGCACTGGTTGCCAGGCTCCAGGCACTGGTTGTGCCTGGTCGTGTTCGACCGGCAAAGTGGTTGTGCCGTTGGGGTCACGGGATTGAAGCTGGAGCCCGATGAAGAAGCGACGGCAGAAGTCGGCTACTTGTTCCTCAGCGGGCAACACGGGAAGGGATACGGTTTTGAATCGCTGCAACGGGTTATGGATTACGCCCACGACACACTCGGGCTGAAGGTGCTGAAGGCAGTTGTGACAGAGGGTAATGCGGCTTCTTGCCGGCTGCTGGAGAAGTGCGGTTTCGTGTTTGAGCAACGTGAGGGCGATGCTTATCAAATTAACGGGCAGGTGTTTGATGACCTGATCTACCGGCATCGGATGGCTGGGGCTCTGAGTAATGAGGCGGTGGCGACTCTTTAGGACAGGCAGCGATCGGCCAAAAGCAGGCGCTCCCACGCTGACACACCTCAACTACCCACCAAACGATACAGCGCCTGAGCGTGAGATGCCGTAAGCCCTGCGCGCTGCAAATTACGGCGACTTTGCGAGCTGGGAAGCGCAGTTGCGGCGACCACAAGACTGCCGTGCTTCTTTGCTTGCGCTATCCGGTGAGATATCAGGGCTGCGTGATAACCCAAGCCTCGTGCATCTTTTCGGGTGGCAGCCGTCCCTAGGTAGGCAACTCCGTTGCTGGCCAGGTACATCAACGCGCCTGCAACCACCTGTCCGTCAGCCTTAAGGACGTAGATTTTCAGACGGTCATTTGCCATCAGTCCTGCAAACGAAGCCTGGCTCATCTGACGATGCTCTGGCTTGGTATGAAAGCCACTCGCATGAACGGCGGCGAATTCAGGAAGCGTATGTGAGGTGGCTTCTTCGATTTCGAATGCGTGGTGATTCAAGGCCACATCCTCGATGGAGCACGCGAGCTGCAGGTGCGTCCAACCCCTCAGGCGCTCCAGTCGCCCCTCCCCCATATAAGCGTGCTGTTCCAACGTCGAGGCCTTGCCGATAAGAGGCGTTACGGTCGAGTACTCTGCTGATTCCTTGAGCAAGGTCAACAGTGCCTGGGGTTTGCTGGCGCTGTCGCCGTAGATGCGATTGAACATTGGGCTGGGCGATGCCTTTACTTGAAAGCATGGAAACGCTTCGTTGAAAAACACACGAGCACCAAAAGGGTTTCCACTTATCCGAGACAAACTCTCAACGCGGGAACACAGATACTCGCTTTCTGCGGTCTCGATCGCATGAGCCATTCCAACGTCCATGTGCGTAGTCCTTATTGGGCGATTTCCAGGGAAGGTAACGGTCAATCAAACACTACGTATCTGCAAGATAGCCTGCTTCAGCGTCCGCTTTTTCCCTCTCCATTTTTCTCATTGCCCACGATCACCACGTCCAGTGTCGTAGCGTTTGGAATACGAGGCTCCCATCAGATAGAAGCACCCGCCCGCCACGATAAACGCCGCGAGCATGTAGAACATGAAATGCGCCGACTGCGTTGCCAGGGCAAACCCGCATAACACCGGCCCCAGCGCGCCGCCGAGGCTGGACAGGTTTTGTGCGCCGTAATACATGCCGCGCAAGTGGTCCGGCGCGATGCGGTCGATGAACATGTACTCGGCCGGGAAGACGATGATTTCGCCCACGGTGAAGATCGCCACGGCCAACGCCCAATGCAGCACGGTGGTGGACAACGCGAAACCGACAACACCCAGCAGAAACAGGCTGAAGCCCGCCGTCAGCCATTGATTCAGATGTTCATTGGTAATGCGCTTGCCCACGATGTACTGAAGGCAGATCACCACCGTCGCATTAACGGCCACCACCGAGCTGATGACCCGGTAGGTAAATTCCGGTGTGCTTGTGGTCACCAGGTATTGCGAGATGTAGCCGGTGAACTGGCCGAACGCCACGGCGCTCAACGCGCCGCCAACCGTGAAGCAGACCAGGCGATAGTCCTTGAGCAGGATGCGCCCCACCGCGACAAACGACACTGGGGCATTGGCCGGGTCGGCGGAGCTGAGGCTCCTGTCGCCCCACACCATGTAGGTCAGGAAGAAGCCCATGCCCAGGATCGCAGACACCAGGAACGGCAGTTTCATGTCCATGTGCGCGAGCCCGGCGCCAATGAACGGGCCCACCGCGTAGCCAACGTTGATCAGGGTGTAGCGCACCGAAAATACTTTGCCGCGTTCGGCTTCCGGCAGCAGTTTGCCAAACGCGGCTTTGACCACGATATCGATTACCGAATAGGCAAAATTGAACGACACCAGAAACAGGAAAAACAGCCACAGGTGCGACGTGACGCACATACCGATGAAGCCGACGGTGAAAAAACCCGTGAAGCTGAGGATCAATCGGTAGCTGGAGATTTTGTCAGTCAGGTAGCCGCCGTAGAGGCTTAGCAACGAGCCGACCAGCATTGCACCGCCCACGACCAGTCCGATCTCGCTGATGCCCAACGTAAAGTTGGATGACAGATAAATCACCATATACGGCAGGGTAATGGCGCGCCCCAGTGTCAGGAACAACGCAGACGACAGCAGCAGATTGACCGAAAACGGGTAGTGTCTGAAGGCAGCGAGCATCAGAGTCGGTTCCTGTAATGGGCAGTATCAAAAGCTGAGCAACATATCCTTACACATTCACCTTTCAGCCGGCATCATTATTTAGCCGCTTCCCCAATCGCCCGCGCCGCCTGAGCCAGGCGCTGCGTGGCGGCGCGGATTTCCTCCGGGTTGAGCGAGGCGAAGCCCAGGCGCAAGGCATTCTCAGGATGATCAAAGGGTGAAAACAGGCGACCGCTGCGCACCACCAGGTCCAGCTCCAGGGCTTTTTCAGCCAGTTGATTGACGTCGATTGAGTCGCAGAACCTGACCCACAACGCCAGCCCGCCTTCCGGCTCCTGCACAGCTATCTGCTCGCCAAACGCCTCCAGCAAACAACTCAGCAGTGTCTCCCGACGCCGACGGTATTCCTTGGATACCCGACGCAGGTGCTTCTTCAGCTCGCCATCGTTGATCAAGTCCGCGAGCATCCGCTGCATCACGGCATCGCCCTGGCCCAGGCTCACCGCCGCCGTGCGCTCGAGCACTTCGATGAGGTTCGACGGGGCAACGATATAGCTGCAACGGAAGGTACTGCCCAGGGACTTGGACAGTGAGCCGATGTAGATCACATGACGCTGCGCGCTGTCGCTGGCCAGGGGCAAATAGGGCCGCCCGGCAAAGTGGTACTCGTGGTCGTAATCTTCCTCGATGATGCAGAAATCATGCAGCCGGGCCAATTCCAGGAGTTGCTGGCGACGTCCGGCACGCAGGCTGACGGTGGTAGGAAACTGGTGATGGGGGGTGACATACATCATCCGCACGTTGTGCCGGCGGCACAGTTCGTCGAGCTGGTCGACCCGGCAACCTTCGTCGTCCAGGTCCACGGTGACCAGTTGCGCGCCCAACTGGCGGAAAATCTCCCAGGCCGGTGGGTAACTCAGGCGTTCGACCACCACCACATCACCGGGTTTGAGCAGCGCGCTGGCGGTCAGGTACAGCGACATCTGCACGCCTTGGGTCAGGCAAATCTGCTGCGCGTCGACATTCAGGCCGCGATTGTGGCGCAACATTTCCGCCAGGGCGTTGCGCAGGTACTGGCCGCTGCCTTCGGTGCCATGGCGCACGGTGTTGGTGGTAAAGCTGTTGCGCAAGGCGTTGCGGTAATAGCGATGCAGGACGGCTTGGGGCAGCAAACGATGGTCACAGGCGCCATTATCGAAAAACAGCGCACCCGGCCGGTGTTGCAGTTTTGTCACCTGCTCGCCCGGGGTGAAATAGGCAGCCGCAGGCACGTCCCGCAACGCCGGGGCAAACGACTTCGGCGCGCCGGCGGCAGTCACCGCGCCTGTCGCCAGTTGCGTACTGACGAAAGTGCCGCGACGTTGAATGCTGACCAGCCAGCCCTTGGTCACCGCTTCTTCGTAGGCAAGGATTACCGTCTTGCGGTTGACGTCCAGCAGTTGCGCCATCTCCCGTGTGCCGGGCAACAGAGTTCCGGGGCGCAGGCGACCCTCGACAATCGCGTTTACCAAGCCCTCGATGATCTTTCTATAGGAGGCCTGCGGCTGCGCCCCGTCGAGTTTGAGCAGCGGGCGCCATTTGCGAAGCTGGACCATGTGAATTATCCAAAACTGGAGGTTCTTCTGGTCCTAGTCTAACGCAACAATCGAACCTCAATTGCCCCGAGGTGTTTATGCACAACCGTCATGTCGTTGAATTATTGCCCTCGGGCAAATCCTTCGAAGCCGCCGACCAATTGCTGCTCGACGCCATGCTGGCCAGCGGTCTTGCCGTACCTTTTTCCTGCCGGCGCGGCGCCTGCGGGTCGTGCAAGGTCAAGGTGGTGTCGGGCCAGTTCCGCGAAAAGGTGCTCACACCCGACACCCCGGCGCCCTCCTACCCACTCGCGGCTGACGAGATGTTGTTGTGTCAGAGCCATGCCTGCAGCGACATGCGCCTGGAAATTCCCGGCTGGTCACTGGACACACCAACACTGGCAGTCAGCGCACAGGTGATCAGCAAACGCGCGTTGAGCGCAGATATCGTCGAGCTGGTGTTGCTGACCGCCCAGCCACTCGACGTCCGGGCCGGCCAATACCTCAGGTTTCGCCTCGACGATGGCGACAGCCGCTGTTTCTCCGTGGCCAATCTGCCCGCGCAGGACCAAGGCCGGTTGGTGTTTCATATTCGCCAGGTCCCCGGCGGGCTATTTTCCGAACGCATCCTGCCGACCCTGCAAGTGGGTGACGCAGTGAAACTCGAAGGCCCCGTAGGCGCTTGCACCTGGCAACACGACGATGTGCGTCCGGTTGTGCTGTTCGCCACCGGGACCGGTTATGCCGGTATCAAGCCCTTGTTACTGACGGCCCTGGCCCGCCAGGCCGAAGTCACCCTGTACTGGGGTAACTCGTCGCCGGCAGACTTCTACGACGCTGAGTTTCTTGAGCGCGCCAGCCAGGCACATCCACGCTTTCACTGGCATCGAGTGCAGTCGGTAGACGCCCGCGTGCAACAGGTCGCGCTGACACAGCCACACCACTGGGCGGAGAGCCAGATCTATGCCTGCGGTAACAGCAAGATGATCAGCCAAGTCCGCGAAACCTGCCTGGCAGTGGGCGCCCAGGCTCATCGTTTTGTCGCCGAAGCCTTCGTTCCCAGCGGTGCATTGACCCAGGCGGAATCGCTCAACACACGGCACCCGGTGCTGGAAAAAGTCGGCCCGCGCTACTCGCTGGACGGCATGCTCGCTGCCCGCGAGCAGACGGTAAGAGCCCTGGCCGCCATCGCCACCCAATTGAAAGTCGGCATGACCACGGCGCAAGCCCTCGACATGGCCAGTCAAACCTTGCAGGCCATGGGCGCGTCTCACACCTGGCATCCCACCTATATCCGCTTTGGCGACGACACCATCCGCACACCGCGCCAAGGCATCGACCCGCAACGCAAGCTGCGCGCCACCGACATCGCCGTGGTCGACCTTGGCCCGGTGTGGGATGGCTATGAAGGCGATTACGGCGACACCTTCGTCTTCGGCGAGCACCCGTTGCATGGCGCCTGCGTGAAGGCATTGCATGAAGTGTTCGACGAAACCCGCGACGCCTGGCACCGCGGGCTGACCGGGCGCGAGCTGTACGACTTCGCCGAGGGCAGCGCCCACTCCAAGGGCTGGCGCCTTGAGCGCAACCTGGCCGGGCACCGCATCGCTGACTTCCCGCATGCTTTGTTCGGGCAAGACAAGCTGGCTGAGGTCGAGATCGTGCCGAGCGAGATGGTCTGGGTTTTGGAGATTCAGCTGTGCCATCCCACCCAACCGATCGGGGCGTTTTTCGAGGATATTCTGATTGGCGAGGCCAAGGGAGTGTAGTTGGCCCCCTACCCGCCGGGCGTTATGTGGTCTCTTGCAGCGTTCGTTTCAGTCGTTTGAGGTGGCTGTTGACGATTAGCTTGTGCGCCGGCCCCACCGGCAGCATGTAGAGGCGCCCATAGGTGTTATGGGTGACAACCGACGAGGTGATCGTGAGTACACGGTCAGCGATTGAAAGGCAGATCATCACATCCAGGTGCCGGTCACGCTCGGTCAGCACCAGCATGTCGGGCGCGCTGCGTTCCACCAGGAAGAAGTCCAGCCGGTCGCCGACCTGCACAGCCTCGCGCAAGGTGCCGGAGAACCCGCCGATGCGCTTCACACCAAACAACGAGGAAATGGCATCCCTGATTCGGAAAGCCACCTGCATCAACGGCCCCGGTTCGCCGGTCATGATGTTCCAGGCATCCAGCGTGGTGATTTCAATAGGCAGCGGGGCTGACCGGGTGTCGTAGTAATCAAGCTCTGACGGTGCACGCAGCGTGTGAACAACATCGGTAGTCGTCAACATTATCTTCCCTGATTGTTCGACTGGAGCGGCTGACCTGCATCGAAGTGTAAGGAGCCAAGCGGTGCTGGTGAGTGTGAGGCGCCTTGCCCAGTCTGGATGGGCAGGACGGTGCCTGTGAGGCAGAGGCTATTTTGTGCGGAGTCTGAAGTAAAGAAGGATGGGCTCGCAGTATTCGCGCGTTGCGCCTACCAGCAGCTTGAGCCTAGCTCGACCAAACCAAGCTGCGAGACCTTTCGACTTATGCGCCTTGAAAAACCATGGCCCTGTGCCATCCTCCTTGCATTCACTCCAGGCAGGGACAGTCATGATACGAAGCCTCCGCGCGCCCGCACTCGCCATTTGCCTCGCGACCGTAAACGGTTGCGCGATGCTTTCTCCATATACTCCAGTTGCTGAACGATTCTGTAATTCTATACCACCGCCCAGAGATGGCTCCGGTCGTGCAGAGTCCTGCCATTTCAGCCAAACATTCGAAAAAAATGCGCAGAACACAGCGTACTTTTCTTCGACATCCACGATTGTTTTGGCTGGTGCTCTTGGATTGGGCGCATACAAATCCATCGTCGCCAGTAGCGGCCATCAATATGTCGCACTCGCGGCTGGTGGGGGGGCGCTGTACGGAACAGGCGTCGCTCTTTATAAGCCTACTCGTGAACAGGTTTGGATGGGGGGTTCCGCTGCACTGTCTTGCATCGACAACTTCTACAGCGACTTGGATCCTGCGGTTGGAGAATACTATTACAAAAAGCTAACGCCGGAACAGCGAGCAAAAATCAGCACAGAGTATTTGAGCATTATGTTCTTGGCGGAGATGTATGATGACCAATACAAAGCAAACGTTCAAAACTTGGCAAAGTCAATAAACCAGCTACTTAGCACTCTTCAGCCAACTACTGCACAGTCATACTCAACCGTTAAAACATCAATTAATGAATCGATTGCCGGCATTTCTAAATCCGATTTAACAACAAAGCTAGTTATCTCAGAGACTCAAGACGCTGAAAACAATAAAGCTGTTCTAGCGCTAGCCAATTGGATGGTTCGCGCCTTTGAGCGTCACACACAAATCAAAACCAACCACCTCAAGCCAGAGTGCTCTATATTTAGCTCAGACCTTGTCGTCGCTGAGTTCCCGCCCGATGGAAAACTTAAACTTAAGAAAGACGCCAAGCAGCAATACACTATTCTGGACGGATCCGGACTCCTCACAATCAAGAAATCACCCGACTCGACAAATGTCGTAGCCAAACTAGAGTCATCCAATAACATCCGGTCGTTTGTCATCGAGGGCAAAGCGATAACTACCGAACCTATTTTCGTCACACTCATCGATTCGAATTCGGGCGCCTCAAGGACGCTAGAGGTCACGGTAGAGCCATAGATTTTATCATTAGGTCAGACGCGTAGACCGTATCCAGAGTTCAGCTTTTGACCTGAGCTTCACCCCATCTCGAATCGCCCCCTCTTCGGACGACTGAAGGTCGTACGCTGATTCGTACGCCATGTAACGCCTTTTCAAAGATGAAACGCCGGCCCCGCCTCTGCACCTTGTGGAGGCGCTTCTACCTTCACCTTCAGCGCAATCAACAGTGCCGCCAGCAGCATCAAGATACCTGCCGCGACAAAGACCCCGTCGATACCACTGAAACTGAACATCGCGCCGCCTGCCGCCGCCCCGGCGGCAATCGCCGATTGCACCGAAGCCACCACCATGCCGCCGGCGCTTTCGGCCTGGTCAGGCACTGCCCGCGCCACCCAGTTCGACCAGGCCACCGGCACGCCGCCAAACGCCAGGCCCCAGAGCATCAACAGCCACACCTGGCCCGTCACGGTCGCCGGCAACAGCGCCAGGGCGAGTGCTGCCACGCCGACCAGGGCCGGCATCAGCACCAGGGTTCCCCGTGGCAGACGCACCAGCAGCCAACCGGCCAGTAGCGTGCCGGCGAAGTTTGCAACGCCGAAGCCCAGCAACATCAGCGCCAGCCCTTCGGCGCCGACACCAGTGGTGCTTTCCAGGAATGGCCGGATGTAGGTGAACAACGCAAAGTGCCCGGTATGCACCAGCACACATCCCAACATGCCCACGGCAATGCCCGGACGCAGCAGCACCTCAAGCACGGTTTTCAAGCGTGCCGTCCGGCGGGGTGCAAGTGGCGGCAGGGTGAATAGCTGGAACACCAGGGTCACGCCGCCCACTGCGGCGGCTGCGAGAAACGCGCTGCGCCAGCCGTACAGCCCGCCCAAAAAACTGCCCAGCGGTACCGCCACGACAGTGCCCACCGCGATGCCGCTGAAGATGATCGACAAGGCACGCGGCAGCAATGCCGCCGGTACCAGCCGCATCGCCACCGCCGCCGCCATGCTCCAGAAGCCCCCCAGTGCGATGCCCAGCAGGACGCGCATAAGCAGCAACACCGTGAGGCTCGACGAGACCGCCACCAGCAGGTTGGAACAGATCATCAGTGCGCTGAAGCACAGCAACACCACGCGGCGGTCGATCCCGCGGGTCAGGCCCGGTACCAGCAACCCTGCGAACAACGCGACCACCGCCGTGACCGTCACCGCCTGCCCTGCCAAGGCTTCCGATACGCCAAGCTCGACCGCCATCGGCGTCAGCAGGCTGGCCGGCAGGTACTCCGCCGTCAGCAATCCGAACACGCCCATCGCCAACGAAAACACCGCCATCCAGGCCGGCGTCGCGGGCGCCACATCTGCACCGGTTACGGCGCCACACACACAACTGCTCATCAGGGTCATCCTTCAAAAGTGATCGCGACCGGCAGTCTAGGTGCGACGATCAGGATGATCTATGATGCAAAATCTCGAATCCTTTACCTAAACCCCGAAAATGATGCCCACCGACCCGTTCGACCAGTCCTCTGACCTCATCAACGAGCTGCTGCGCGGCATGCGCCTGCGGGGTGTCGACTACCGGCGCATCCAGGCCGGGCCGGCGTTTGGCCTGGGCTTTGCGGCCAAACCCGGGCATGCGTACTTCCACCTTGTCGCCGCTGGCGGCGTCACCCTGCGTACCGAGGACGGCACCCTGTACGAACTGACGCCAGGCAACGCCGTGTTCATCTCCCACGGGGGCGCCCATCAGTTGCTCTCCAGCCCGGAGGTGCCGGTGCAGGACATCGACAGCTTCAACGCGGCAGCCCTCGGCGATGCGGTGTGTGCCGTGGATGCCCGGGCCGACGTGGGCGTGACGCAAAGCGCCCTGCTCTTCAGCGGCTGCATGGAGTTTGAACTCGGGAGTTTGCACGGCCTTGGCCGCCTGATGCCGGACCTGATGCTGATCGACGCCAAGGGCCAACGTTATCCGGGGCTGATGCCGATCCTGGCGGCCATGGAGCGTGAAGTCAGCAGCGCCCGCATTGGCTTCGCCGGCATTCTGGCGCGCCTGGCGGACGTGGTGGCGGCCATGGTTGTTCGGGGCTGGGTCGAGTGTGCCTGCGGGAATGCGTCCGGCCTGGTGGCCGCGCTACGCGACCCGCGCCTGGCCAAGGCCCTGCTGGCGTTGCACCAGCAGCCCGGGCGCGATTGGACGGTGGAGGAGTTGGCAGCGCAATGTCACACCTCACGCTCGGTGTTCGCCCAGCACTTTCAAACCACCATCGGCACGCCACCGCTGCGCTACGCCACCGAACTGCGGATGCGCCTGGCCAGCCAGTGGCTGACGCTGGAGCGGCTGCCGATCGAAACCGTGGCACAGCGCCTTGGCTATAACTCACAGGCCGCGTTCAGCCGGGCGTTCAAGCGCGTTACCGGGCAGCCGCCGGGTGCCAGCCGGCGACAGTCGATCTAAGGGAGGCGCTGGTGTCAGGATCTGAAAGGCCAGGCTGGCCACTGTAAAGGCCGAAATTCGCAAGCTCACGGGCGAGACATCCGATGAATACCCTAAGGCAAAACTGGGGTAGCCATTTTGTCGGAGCGTTGCGGTTAGGACCGAGTTTTATGACAAAAAATTCATACAGCTAAACTGTACAGTTTTTCTGCACGCATGCTAACGTCCGAGCATGAACAAACCTTCCATCACCTCCGAAACCCAATCCGCCGCCCTGGCCGCCGAGCTGCGCATCTCCCTGGGCAAGCTGATACGTCGGCTGCGGGAACAAACCCACCCGAACGATTTCACCTCGGCCCAGAAGTCGGTGCTGCTGCGCCTGGACCGAGACGGGCCCAGCACCGTCTCGGCCCTGGCCCGGGCGGAGAGCGTGCGGCCGCAGTCCATGCGCATCACCGTGGCCGGGCTGGAAACGATGAAAGCGATCAGGGGCAAACCCGACCCCAGCGATGGGCGCCAAACCCTGATCGAGCTGACTCCCGGCTTTCGTAAACACCTGATCGCCAGCCGGGCAGCCAAGGACGATTGGCTGCTGCGGGCGCTGCAGGAGCAACTGTCTGCCGAAGAACAAGCTGAACTCGCGGCAGCGGTAAAGCTGCTGGAGCGCCTCGCTGATTTCTGAACCGTTCTACCCGTTCGAGGACATTCCATGGCCGTCACCTTGCTGGATCCCAACACCGCGCTGATCATCGTGGACTTGCAGAAAGGCATCGCCGAATACCCGTTCATTCACCCCATCGGCGGTGTGGTGGAACGCTCCCGTGCGCTGCTCAACGCGTTCCGTGAACGCGGGATGCCGGTGGTGCTGGTCAACGTCACAGGCTTCGCCCCCGGGCGCACCGAGCGGCCACGGCGCAGTGATGTATTTCCACCAGGATGGGCCGACCTGCTGCCTGAACTCGACCAGCAACCCGGCGATATTGTGGTAACCAAACGCACCTGGGGCGCCTTCGCCAGCACCGATCTTGAGGCGCAGTTGAAGGCGCTCGGTGTCACCCAGGTGGTGATCACCGGGGTTGCCACCGGGACCGGCGTGGAGTCCACCGCGCGCCAGGCCTACGAGGCCGGCTTCAACGTGACCCTGGCCATCGACGCCATGACCGACGCGAACGCCGAGGCCCATCACTACAGCCTGAACCAGGTATTCCCGAAGCTCGGGGAAACCGGCACGGCACACGACATCATCGGTTTGCTTGAAACACGAGGTGCATGACGATGCAATGGCATGAGTGGGTGTCTTATTTCTTCGGCGGTGTGTTTCTAGCCAACGCGCTGCCCCATTGCGTCAGTGGCTTGATGGGGCAGTCTTTCCAGACGCCGTTTGCCAAGCCGCGCGGCCAGGGGCGGTCTTCCTCGACGCTGAATGTGCTCTGGGGTTTTCTCAACCTGGTGCTCGGCTACGTGCTGGTCTGCCGGGTCGGGGACTTCGACCTCAAAAGCACCGCTGATGTGCTCGCCCTCGGGCTCGGGGCCTTGGCGCTGAGTGTTTTCCTGGCGCAGCATTTCGGGCGCTTCAATGGTGGTAATCCCTCAAGGCCGGTGTGAGTTCGATGGGCATTTTCCGCTCGCTGCGCAGCGTCAACTACCGCATCTGGGCCGCCGGCGCCCTGGTGTCGAATATCGGCACCTGGATGCAACGCACCGCCCAGGATTGGCTGGTACTGACCCAACTCACCCCGCACAACGCTTCGGCCGTCGGCATCGTCATGGCGTTGCAGTTCGGGCCGCAATTGCTGTTGCTGCCCTGGACCGGCTTCGCCGCCGACCACTACGACAAGCGCAAGCTGCTGATCGTTACCCAGGGCGTGATGGGTGTGCTGGCGCTGATGCTGGGGGTGTTTACCCTGACCGGCATCGTGCAGCTGTGGCACGTGTATGTGTTCGCGTTTTTGTCCGGCTGTGCCTCGGCGTTCGATGCGCCGGTGCGGCAGATATTCGTGGCGGAGCTGGTGGGCGAAGCGGACCTGTCCAACGCTATCGCGCTCAACTCCACTTCGTTCAACATGGCCCGCATGATCGGCCCGGCGGTGGCCGGCGTGACCATCGCGTCGGTGGGCACCGGTTGGGCCTTCCTGCTCAATGGCGCGAGCTTTTTCGCGGTGCTGGCGTCGCTGTTTCTGCTGCGGGTTTCCGGGCTGCACACCCGCCTGCGGGCGCTGCGCACCAAGGGCAGCCTCACCGAAGGCTTGCGCTATGTGTGGGCGCGGCCGGACCTGATGGCGATTCTGATCATGCTGTTTTTGATCGGCACCTTCGGCATGAATTTTCCGATCTTTATCTCGACCATGGCCGTCACCGTGTTCCACTCCGATGCCCGTGGGTATGGCTTGCTGACGTCGACCCTGGCCATCGGCACCATCGCCGGGGCCCTGATCGCCGCCGGTCGTGAGCGGCCGCACTTCAAGTCGCTGCTGTACGGCGCGCTGGTGTTCGGGGTGGGTTGCACCCTGGCGGCGATTGCCCCGAATTACTGGCTGTTCGCCGGGGCGCTGGTGATTATCGGCGTAGGCGCCCTGACCTTCAGCAACACCACCAACAGCCTGATGCAACTCACCACCGATCCTGCCATGCGCGGCCGGGTGATCGCCCTGCGAGTGGGCGTGGCCCTTGGCGGCACACCGATTGGAGCACCGATAGTGGGTTGGGTGGCCGACCACCTGGGCCCACGCTGGGCACTGGCGGTCGGCGCCGCCTCGGGCATCCTGGCCGCCGGAGTGGCGGTGTACACCATGACGCGCAAGCTGGATCGGCCCAAAACTATCTGATGGGCAACACAGCTCCCACAGTTGATCTTCGCAGGCTTGCACAGCTGATCGTTCCCACGCTCTGCGTGGGAATACATCCTGTGACGCTCCGCGTCACCATTGCACAGGACTTGAACCTTGCATCGTCAGCTGGACGCAGAGCGTCCGAGGCGGCATTCTCACGCAGAGCGTGGGAACGATCACCTCGACAGCTCCCTCAGTTGATCTCTCGCGTATCATCACCCTCCTCGCTCCTCAAGGAATCCCCATGTCTTCAACCAAACGCGACAGCGCACGCATCGAGCGTCGCCTGGTCGCGACCCTGACCGAAGCCTGTGAAATCGCCAAGGCGGAAATCACCGGCTTCGACTGGCTGTCCCACGAAGTCGACTACCAGGCCTTTGCACAAAGCCTGGTGGTCATCTGGGTCTTTGATACCCGGGCGAACAGGGAACTGGCCCTTGCAACCGGACTGGACCTGCGGATGCGCGAGCTGACAGCCACGGCGTTGGAAGACGCCGGCGTGGACCGCCCCTCTTCGGACCGCTACGTGCGCTTCGACTCCGAGGAAGAATGCCGCCTCCAGCATGGCGGCGATTGGCGTCTGCGCCTGGCGAAACGGTATGCCGTGAAGGGGTGATGCCTTGGCTAAGGATATCGAGAATCCATGTGTCTCAACCTGCCAGCTCAGTGGTGAGCTGTGCGTCAGTTGTGGACGCACCAAGGACGACATTCGCAAATGGAAAAAGATGAAGCGGCCAGAGAAGATGGCCGCTGTGCAGCGCGCAACGTTGCGTTTGAAGACGTTGAAAAAGGGCAAGTAACGCCAACCGCTTCAAGCCATCAACTACGCCCGACTGACCCCGTCACCGGCAAATTCCCCAGCAACTTGAGCCCGGTAGTCTTCACAAACGTGTCGTAATCCATCGGCTTCTGGATACGGGTTTCAGCGTTGGGCAGTACATACGCCCAGGCGCGCTTGGACGATACATCGTAGACCAGCTTGAACAGGCGGGTCGGCACCCAGACCTTGTTGTCGCCAATGGTGCTGTAGCCCGGGTCAAACAACGGGCCGGTGAACACGTACACATTGCCGTCGGCGCGCTTGGCAAACTTGCGCACGTCTGCCTCGACCTTGCTCCAGATTTTGCGGTTGTTGGTCGGGTCCTGGGGCACCATGTTCGACAGTGCGAAGGATTGGGCCATGGCGTTGGTGCTCGGCGCATCGGCGGCCGGGGATTGATGGCCACGGTCCACGGCCGGGTGTTGGCCACGGTAGTCGCTCAACTCGGCGCGCGCGCCCTTGGGAATGCGCGGGTCGGGGTAGAACTGGTTGGTGCGTTCTTCGCCTTTGGCGTCCTGCAACTGGCGGGCATTCAGGCGTTCGACCACTACCAGCGGGGTCTTGCTGGTTTGCGAGTACAGCACCGCAAAATTATCCGAGCACAGCGCCAGGGGTTTCAGGGTGGCCGGCACCGTGGCCGTGTTGATCGGTTGCGCAGCCGGGAACAGGTCGGCGCAGCCGTCGAACGAGGCCTGTTTCTGTTTGTTTGAATACAGAGCCAGGGCGGCACCCTGGCTGATGGAACCCGAGCGGGAGGTGTGTTGCTGATGCTCGGCAGGCAGCTTGATGAGGTCCAGCAGACCACGAGCTTCTGCCCCGGTGGAGAGCAAAACAAGGGCCGACAGCCCAACTGCAATTTTGCGTAGGTGCATGGGTTAAATCTTCAAATGGGTGAGAGGAAAAACGTAAGGCGAGGCGCGATTTACAGGGTCGGATGGAGGCAGTGGCTGATCACTTTGCGGCGAGCATTCTGTCATTGTCCTTGATCAAAAATACCAATGCGGAGCCGGCCGGCTCCGTGCGGGGCTTATGGACCATCACTATTCACATTAGTGCTGAGCAGCTCGGTAATCCACCGCGCCTGCTGGGCAACCTCTCGCACCTTGTCCTCGGGCACCGCCTGCCGCGCCTGGGCAAAGTCGCTGAGGGTCTGCTGTTTGTGGCGCAGGATGCGCTGCCACTTGAGCAGGAATTCCGGACGGCGCGCCTGCATTTGCAGCGGGCCGAAGTACAGCTCTTCAGCGGTGTAGCTCACAGGCTCCGCGCGCTCGGCCACGATGATTTCGTAGAAGAAGCGATTTTCCCGCAGCAGCTCTTCGCACACGAGGCGGTAGCCGTTTTCCATCAGCCATTGGCGCAACGGTTGCTCGCCGCCGTTGGGTTGCAGCACCAGGCGCTCCTGGCCGTTGAGGCGTGCCTTGTCGCTGTCGAGGATGTCGCGGATGGTCTCGCCGCCCATGCCGCAGATGCTGATCGCGGTGATCGCGTCTGCCGGCTCGATCGCCGCCAGGCCACTGGCCAGGCGTACGGTGATGTGCTGCTCCAGCTCGTTCTCGCGCACCGTGCGCTCGGCTGCGCGAAAGGGAGTCAAGGCCACCTCGCCCGCCACCGCCGCCGAGATGGCGCCGCGACGCATCAACGCCACCGGCAGGTAGCCGTGATCAGAGCCGATATCCGCCAGGCGCGCCCCGGCGTGTATATGGGCCGCCACGCGCTCCAGGCGCATGGACAATGTGTGTTCGTTCAACTGCCGTTCCTTTTTGCCGCGAATGAGCTGGTCGGTTCAGGATAACTGATGGGGTATGCTTGCTCACCGCACAATTGCCAGGAAGAGGTGAGCAATGACGTCATTTCGCGTTCGCGAGCTGAGCAGTACGGACACTGAAGCATTGCTGGCCTTCGAAACCCGTAACCGTGAGTGGTTCGAGTCGCACATTGAGGCGCGCGACCCTTCGTTTTACTCAATGCAGGGCGTCGCCGAGCATATTGACGGCTACTTATCTGGCCTTGCCACCGGCGCCTGGCACCCGTTCGTGATCGAAGACGCCTGCGGCGAAATCGTCGGTCGCGCCAACCTGAAAAGCATCGATACACCGAAGGGCTCTGCCGAAGTCGGTTACCGCGTGGGCGAGCGCTCGTGCGGGCAAGGGCTGGCAACCCTGGCGCTGAAGCATCTGATCCACGAGGCACAGGCGCGTTGGGCACTCAAGCAACTGGTGGCCTACGTGTACCCGGAGAATGTGGGCTCACAAAAAGTCCTGACCCGCTGCGGTTTCGTGCCTGAACAGCCCGCACCGGACGGCATGCCCCACAGCGAAAACCGCTTCGTCCTGTCGCTTCAGGCCTGAACACGCAGCGCCCCGGCGAACCTTTACCCGGTAAACACCGTCCGAGCTAGGGCATTGATGCTTACCGCTCGCCGCGAGGTTTCCGTTTGAAAGCTGCCATCATCAAAAAATACCGCCTGATCATCAAGACCATGGGCTATGTGGGCTGGGCGCTGTTCTGGCTGTTGCTCTGGGATATCGCCGTCACCGTGGACTTCATGCTGTTCCTCAACAGCAAGATCAACCTGCCGCTGATGCCACTGACGTTGCTCGGCTCGGCGCTGGTGGTGTTGATCAGTTTCCGCAACAGCAGCGCCTATAACCGCTGGTGGGAAGCACGCACGTTATGGGGCGCGATGGTCAACAATTCCCGCAGCTTTGCGCGGCAAGTACTGACGCTGCTGGATGACCCGGACAATGAGGTCAACCCGATAAAGTCGACCTTGCTGCGCCGTCACGTGGCGTATGTGAACTGCCTGGCGGCGCACTTGCGAGGCCAGCCTTGCCCGGAGGAAATCCGCGCATTCCTGCCCGCCGACGAATTCGCCCGCAGCACCAGTACCAATAACTTTTCCAACGACATCCTCAACGGCTCCGCAGCCCTGCTGGCCCAGGAATACAAGGCCGGGCGCCTGGACAGCATTCGCCTGGCGCGGCTGGAGTCGACCCTGGTGGATTTGTCCAACAGCCAGGGCGGCATGGAGCGCATCGCCAACACGCCACTGCCCTACCCTTACGTGTATTTCCCGCGCCTGTTTATCTCGGTGTTCTGCCTGATCGTGCCGGTAGGCCTGGTGGAATCCCTGGGCTGGTTCACCCCGCTGGCCTCCACGGTGGTGGGCTTTATGTTGCTGGCCATCGAGCGCATCGGCACCGATTTGCAAAGCCCGTTTCGCGACAGCGAGCATCAGATTCAGATGGAGGCTCTCTGCGAAACCATCGAGAAAAACCTGCAATCGATGCAGCGTGACTCACTGGGGGGCGAGCGGATCCGTTGAGCCTTGCCGGGCCATTAACAAAAAAATCCAGCCAACGGTGAATTATTCAGTGTCCGCATGTATCTGACCAAAGAGCACGTGCCATTAAAACAATGGCAATGAAATGGACCAGGGCTGAGTAATTCCCATGAAATCACGCAAGAAAACCGTCAATCCGATTGGATTGGATGACATCACCATCGTCGACGACGCCAAGATGCGCAAGGCGATCACCGCCGCAGCACTGGGCAACGCCATGGAATGGTTCGACTTCGGGGTGTATGGCTTTGTCGCCTATGTACTCGGCAAGGTGTTCTTCCCCGAGGCGTCCCCCAGCGTACAGATGATCGCCGCCCTGGCGACCTTCTCGGTGCCGTTCCTGATTCGCCCGCTGGGCGGCCTGTTCTTCGGCCGACTGGGGGACAAGTACGGCAGGCAAAAGGTCCTGGCAGCGACCATCGTGATCATGTCCCTGAGCACCTTCGCCATCGGGCTGATCCCCTCCTATGACTCGATCGGCATCTGGGCGCCCATCCTGTTGCTGCTGGCCAAGATGGCCCAGGGCTTCTCGGTGGGCGGTGAATACACCGGCGCGTCGATCTTCGTCGCCGAATACGCCCCCGACCGCAAGCGCGGCTTCCTCGGCAGCTGGCTGGACTTTGGCTCCATCGCCGGCTTTGTCCTCGGCGCCGGTGTCGTGGTGTTGATTTCGGCGGTGATCGGCGAAGAGGCGTTCCAGTCCTGGGGCTGGCGCCTGCCGTTCTTCCTCGCGCTGCCATTGGGCATGATCGGGCTGTACTTACGCCATGCCCTGGAAGAAACACCCGCCTTCCAACAGCATGTGGAACAACTCGAACAAGGCGATCGCGAAGGCCTGGCAGGCGGCCCGAAAGTCTCGTTCAAGGAAGTCGCCACCAAGCACTGGCGCAGCCTGATGACCTGCGTCGGCGTGGTGGTGGTGACCAACGTCACCTACTACATGCTGCTCACCTACATGCCGAGCTACCTGTCCCACAACCTGCACTACAGCGAAAACCACGGCGTGTTGATCATCATCGCGATCATGGTCGGCATGTTGTTCGTGCAACCGCTGATTGGCTTTGTCAGTGACAAGATCGGGCGTAAACCCTTCATTCTCGTCGGCAGCATTGCCCTGTTCTTCCTCGCCATTCCGGCGTTCATGCTGATCAACAGCGGCAAGCTCGGGCTGATTTTCTCCGGGCTGCTGATCATTGCGGTGGTGCTCAACTTCTTTATCGGCGTAATGGCGTCTACCCTGCCGGCGATGTTCCCTACCCACATCCGCTACAGCGCGTTGGCCAGCGCCTTCAACATCTCGATCCTGGTGGCCGGCCTCACGCCGACCGCCATGGCCTGGCTGGTGGAGACCACCAACAACCTGTACATGCCGGCCTACTACCTGATGGTGTTCGCGGTGCTGGGGCTTTTCACCGCCCTGACCATGAAAGAAACCGCCAACAAACCCCTGCGCGGCGCGGCACCAGCAGCTTCGGATATCGAAGAAGCGAAGGAGCTGCTGCAGGAGCACGAAGACAATATCGAGCAGAAGATCGAAGACATCGACGCACAAATCGCCGAGCTGGAAGCCAAGCGCGAAAACCTGGTGCAGCAGCACCCACGCATCAACTGACGCAACATATTTGGAAACGAATACAGGGTGAACTAACGCGCAAGCAGCAGGCTCCTTCCTTAATCGCAGTCAGCGCGGCCCTGATGACCCTCATCAGGGCCGCTCAACGATAAGGAGCCGCCCGTGACCGTCACCACCGCCCTCACCTACCGCTGCACGCCTGGCCCGCTTCACGCGACCTTGCTGGCCGGTACCGTCCCGCTGTTTCTCGGCGCCCTGCTGAGTGACATTGCCTACTACCAGACCTACCAGATCCAATGGAGCAACTTCGCCGCCTGGCTGATCGCCGGTGGCCTGGTGTTCTGTGGGCTGGCGTGGCTGTTTGCGCTGGCCAACCTGCTGCGTGCCGAGCCCAAGGCCGGACGCCCCACGGTGTACTTCCTGCTGTTGCTGGTGACCTGGGCGCTGGGCCTGGTGAATGCCTTTGAGCATGCGAAGGATGCCTGGGCCGTAATGCCTTCGGGCCTGGTGCTGTCTGCCGTCGTGACCCTGCTGGCCTGCGTGACCACATGGGTCGGGCTGACCAACCTGCGCTCGGGAGGTGCCCAATGAAGCCTTCCAGCACGCTGACCGTTTTAAGCATGGCGATGTTGTTGAGCGCCTGCGGTGGCGAAGCCGACAGCACTCAGGCTCGCGGCCCCGACCCCAAGCTGCCGGAACCCCAACGCGGCCTGTTGCCCAGCATGAAGATCGCCAAACCAGTGGCCTGGGGCGAGCAGAAACCCACCGTGCCCGAGGGTTTCAGCATCACGGCCATCGCCACCGACCTGCGGATTCCGCGCCAGACCCTGGTGCTGCCCAACGGCGACATTCTCGTCGCCGAAGGCCGGGGCGGCAGCGCGGCGAAGCTCAAGCCCAAGGACGTGATCGCCAGCGTCATCAAGGCCGAGGGCAACACCAAGGTCAAGGGCGGCAATCGCCTGACCCTGCTGCGGGATGCCGACGGTGACGGCACCTACGAGTTGAAAACCGTGTTCGCCGACAACCTCAACGCGCCCTACGGTTTGGCGTTCGCCGACGGCAAGCTGTACGTGGCGAACCAGGATGCGCTGGTGCGCTTCGACTACGAAGACGGCCAGACCAAGGCCGGTGGCCCGCCTACCACCGTCACCGAGCTGCCCGCCGCGATCAATCACCACTGGACCAAATCCCTGGCGATCAGCCCCGATGGCCGCTCGCTGTATGTGGGCATCGGGTCCAACAGCAACATCACCGAACGCGGCATGGAGGTCGAGATCGACCGGGCGATGGTCTGGCAGATCGACGCCGCCACCGGTGCCCACAAGCCTTATGCAACCGGCTTGCGCAACCCGACGGCATTGACCATTCAACCGGGCTCCGGGCAGGTGTGGGCGGTGGTCAACGAACGGGATGAACTGGGGCCGGACCTGGTGCCGGATTACCTGACCTCGGTGCGCGAAGGCGAGTTCTACGGCTGGCCCTACAGCTATTGGGGCCAGAACGTCGACACCCGCGCCCAACCGCAGAACCCGGCCAAGGTCGCCGCCGCGATCAAGCCGGATTACAGCCTGGGTTCCCACGTCGCCGCGCTGGGCGTCGATTTTTCCATCCCGGCCATGGGCGAGAAATATGCCGACGGCGTCTTCGTCGGCGAGCACGGCAGTTGGAACCGGGACAATCCGGTGGGCTACAAGGTGATCTTCGTGCCGTTCAGCAATGGCCGGCCTGCCGGTGAGCCGCTGGACTTCGCCACGGGTTTCCGCGGGGACGATGGCAAGACTCGCGGGCGGCCGGTGGGGGTCACGGTTGACCCGAAGGGTGCGCTGATCATTGCCGATGACCTGGCCAACACGGTGTGGCGGGTGACGCGCAATAAATAAGGCCTGAAGCGGTCAACGTGGTTGCCTTCCTGTGGAGCGCGGCGGTACCTTCGCCGCACTCACGAACAGGAAGGTAACCGCAATGCCAGACACCACCGACAACGGCTTCTATGATCGCGCGGACGCGCACATCGAGCTGTCCAACGAGCAGTTCAGGGCGTTCGCCGACCTGGGCAAAGTCAGCGCCTCGATGATGTTCGGCACCACACGCTTCAATGCCTGGGTCAGCGCACGCAGCTTTAAATCCGGCGAAGAAATGGCCCAGGCGCGTGAGGCGATGCTGAAGTATTTCTGTGATCAGTACCGGATGATGCTTGAGGATAATCTTGATGATCACATCAACAATTTCAGCAAGTACATGCTGATCAAGGCACCTGAATAAGCCGGTTTTTTTTCCGCTTAAGGGGAGGTCAATGTCACCAGATACTTTCCTGAATTCACAGGCTTCCCTTGCCCATCCACCAATGTGTATTGCTGCTGGTAATAAGGCCCCGACCGCCCGCTGTCGGCGACCAGTTTCACGCTGACGGCGCTGTGATCAAGGGCGGTGACCGAGCTCACAGGTTCCACGTTACGGACGCTGATGGCGCTGCCGCGTGCCAGGCTCGGACAATTGCTGAGTTTTAATCCGTCGGCCATGGTCAGCGGCGTGCAAGACGTCTCGACAATGCTGCCGTGAAAGTTAATGACTCCCTGCCCCACCGGGCTCGCGGCCATGCAGGCACCGGACAGGCTGAACAACAGGCCAACATGGATTGCAGACATTCTCTTGATGCGCATGCCGATACTCCCGGGGGTGATAAAGCCTATGCCCCGGGATATCGGCCGAGCAGCAGGTTATTTTAAGATTTGTCTGATGTTAGAAGCGGTTTTTCCAAAGACTTTGGAAATATCAGTGCCCGCCAACCACAGGTTTACCGTGGGCCCGGTGTCCCGGCTTGAAGCCATGGAATCGTGCACACCACACAATCGCGAAGCCCACCGCCAGCAACACCAACATTGCCCATGGGAAAGACGCCACGCCCCAGGTATCCAGCAACACTCCGCCCACCACGCCGCTTCCGGCAATCGCGCTGTTCCAGGCCACCACATTCAGCGACAGCGCCACGTCCGCACCATCCCCGGCAGCATCCGCCAATGCCGTTTGCAGCAACGTCGCCGCGCCGCCAAAACTCAAGCCCCACACCGTCACACCGAGGTAAATAACGCCCGGCACCTGCGCCAGAAAACCAAACACCAAACACGTCGCCGCAAAGCCCGCCAGGCTGACCAGCACCGTCTTGCGCAAAGCCCCATCCACCAACCGGGCGGTTACCCAAATCCCGAGCAGCGCCGCTATACCAAACACCAATAACACCAGGTCCACACGATCCACCAAGCCCGCCGGGGCCACGAAGGGTGCGATGTAGGTATAGAGAATGTTGTGGGCGAGCATCCATGAGATCACCACCGCCAGCACTGGCCGTACGCCCGGCGTGGTCAGCACCTTGCGCAACGGCATGCGCTGATGGGCCGACTGGCCGGGATAATCCGGCACTTTCACCAGCACCCAGACAATCAACACCAGGGTCAGCGCCGACATGATCCCGAACGTGGTGCGCCAGCCCACCAGCCCACCCAGCCAGGTGCCCAGCGGTACGCCGAGTGACAGGGCAATCGGCGTTCCTACCATGGCCAGCGCCAACGCCTTGCCCTGTTGATGTGGCTCAACCATGCGCCGCGCATAGCCGGCCAACAAACTCCAGGCCAGCCCCGCCGCCATCCCGGCAAGGAACCGCGCCAGCAGTGTCAGCCCGTAGTGGGACGACAGCGCCGTGATGGAATTGAACAGCAGAAAACCGAGGATGGTCAGCAGCAGCACATTGCGTCTACGCCAACCGCGAGTCGCGATGGTCAGCGGGATCACCGCCAGCACCGAGCCCAGCGCATACGCGGTGACCATCTGGCCGGCCATGGACGCTGAAATTCCCAGGCCGTCGCTGATCAGCGGCAACAGGCCCGCCGGCAGGGTTTCGGTGACGATGCAGATAAAACCGGTCATGGCCAGGGCGAGCAAGGCGCCGATGGGCAAGCGGTCGGGAGCGGCGTCTGCCGATAAGGTGGTTGAGGGGGTCACAGGGAAACTCCTTGAGTGAGAGGACTTAAATATCGATCGATATAAATGTTGGGCGCGCCAACCGGCGTTGTCAACGACTTATGTATCGACTAGTATTTATCTCATCACCCGAGAGGATTCCCCCATGGCGCAGATGGGCCGCCCCCGCACTTTCGACCGCGACCAGGCCGTGGAACAGGCCATGCACCTGTTCTGGCAGCACGGTTACGACGCGACGTCCCTGAGCCAGTTGAAAGCCGGATTGGGTGGCGGCATCTCCGCGCCGAGTTTTTACGCGGCGTTCGGCTCCAAGGACGCGCTGTTCCAGGAGTGCGTGCAGCGTTATCTGGCGACGTTCGCCCAGGTCACCGAATGCCTGTGGGATGACAGCCTGCCACCGCGCCAGGCCATCGAGACCGCTCTGCGCCAATCGGCGCGCATGCAGTGTGAAGAGGGGCATCCCAAAGGCTGCATGGTAGCCCTGGGCGTGATGAGCGCGCCCTCCCCCGAGAACGCACAAGTCACCCATGGGCTGACTCAGTCGCGGGAGCGCACCCGGGCAGGCATCGTGCATTGTGTAGAGCGCGGCATCCGGGCGGGCCAGTTACCGGCCGAGACCAACGCCCGCGCAATGGCCACGGTCTACGACAGTTTCCTGCAGGGTGTGTCGATCCTCGCCCGGGATGGCGTCGACGCTGAAGCCATCGACACGGCCATCGGCCAACTGATGCTGACCTGGGATTTATCCGCCGCTACAGCGCCGCCCATTCGGCGCGATGCTCCAGCAGAAAATCCACAAACGCCCGCACCCGATGGGGTACGAAGCGGCCGTGGGGATACAGCAAGGTAAACGGCCGCGAACGGCCGCCGTACGGCTGCAACACCTCCACCAGGCTGCCGTTGGCCAATTCCTCCTCGACGATGAACTTGTAGGTCTGGAACAACCCGGCGCCATGCTTGGCCAGGGTCACGCCACCCAGCACATCGTCAGAGCAGCTGTAGCCTGCTTCCCCGGCAAACTCCCGCTCCTTGCCGTCCACCTGGAACAACCAGGAAATGCGCCGCCCATTGCTCGGCAATTCGTACTGGATGCACTCATGGGCCGGCAAATCCTCCAGGGTCTGGGGTGTGCCGGCACGCTTCAGGTACGCCGGCGTCGCGACCACCACCAGCTTGGCGTCTTCCAGCAACCGCGCAATCAGCGTCGAGTCCGGCTGGGCCCGCACGCGGATGGCCAGGTCATAGCCTTCGGCGACGAAATCGATGTTGCGGTTGCTGATGTGGATATCCACGGTGACTTGCGGGTACAGCGCACGAAATTTCGGCAGCAGCGGCAGGATCCGGTGATGGCCGTAGGTGGTCGGGATACTGATGCGCAACAGCCCGGACGGCACCGATTGCGCGCCCATCATTTCCTGCTGGGCTTCCACCAGTTGCGTGAGGGCCTGGCGGCATTGCTCGAAAAACGTCCGGCCGCCATCGGTCAGGCGGATGCTGCGGGTGGTGCGCACAAACAACCGGGAACCCAGGCGCTCTTCCAGCCGCGAGATGCTGCGGCTCACCGCCGCCGGGGTCACGCCTGCCACCTGGGCGGCGGCGGTAAAGCTGCTGGCCTCGGCGGCCAGGCAGAACAGCTCGATGCTGCCCAGCTGCAAATCTTCGAAATGGCGTTTCATGATGGATTACACCGGGTAGGTATTTAAGGACTCACGCACTGCTTCGAAAAACTAAAACAACAACCGCGAAAAATCACAACACTGCACCGCCAGCTGCGCCACGTTCTGGTTCAAGCCAAACTGCCGATCACCCCGATGCAACGCCACATACCCAACCTTGGGCAGCGCCGGTTCCGTCTCCAATGCGCGTAATTCTCCGCGCTCGATCAAATGCGACAAGCACGCCTTGGGCAAGTAACTCACCCCCACCCCCGACAACGCGAGCCCGACCTGCACCAGCAAGTTGTGGCTGGTCAGCTTACGCGGCATCTGCACAGCATGCGCCGCCAGCCAGCGCTCATAAATCAGCCCCGTCCCCGAGTGCGAACCCTGGGTCAACACCGTATACCCGGCCAATGCCTCAAGCCCCACCGGATCAGGCTCGCTGACCAGCCCCGGGGCGCACATCCAAGCGTTTTCCACACTGCCCAACGGTGTACTCAGGAAGCGCGAATCACTGTAGGCATCGGGCACGATCACCAGGTCAAGTTCATCACTCTCCAGCTTGCGAAACAGCTCGCTGCTCAACTCCACCGACGGCTCGATCTGCACCTTGGGATAGGCCTCGCGCAACGCCTCCACCAGCGCCGGCAACCAGGTGAAGGCCGTCAACTCCGTCACCCCCAAACGAAACCTGCGCACCAGCACTTCACGGGTGCTGACCCGCTCCAGCATGTAGTCACGACGCTCCAGCAGGTCCTTGGCGTAGTCGAGCAACTCGGCGCCTTTTTCGGTCAGCCGGGCATTGCGTTTGCTGCGGTCGAAAATCTCCACATCGAAGGTTTCTTCCAACTCCTGGATGCGCTTGGAAATCGCCGACTGCGACATGTTCAGCTTGTTCGCCGCGGCCTCGAAACTGCCCAGCTCGGCAATCCAGTACAACGCGTCGATTTGCTTGAACGTGATCATCGGCCAACTAACATGAAAAAAAGCGATCATATCAGATAATAAAATATCGCTAAAACTGTATGTTCATCGCTCCTAAGATCTAGCCACTGGCCCATAAGATCAATCGGAGATACGCCATGTCCTTGCCCGGTTCCCGCATCCTGCCCAACCCTCCCCTGGCTTCTGCGCAAGTGCTTGAAGCGTTTGCCCACGTGGTCACCCCGCACATCAGCGACAACCTCGGCCGGCACATCGGCGCCCGTGGGCTGAACCGCTACAACCGCACCGGCAAGCTGGTGGGCACCGCGCTCACGGTGAAAACCCGCCCCGGCGACAACCTGCTGATCTACAAGGCCTTGAGCATGCTCGAGCCTGGCCACGTGCTGGTGGTGGACGCCCAGGGCGACACCCACAACGCGGTGATCGGCGAGTTGGTCAAACTCTACGCCCAGCAACGCGGCTGCGTGGGGTTTGTGATTGACGGGGCGATCCGGGATGTCGCGAGCTTCGAGGACACGCCTTGCTACGCCCGCAGCGTGGTGCATTGCGGGCCGTACAAGACCGGCCCGGGCGAGGTGAATGTGCCGGTGTCCATCGGCGGCATGCTGATCAACCCGGGGGATGTGCTGGTGGGTGACGAAGACGGCCTGGTCGCCTTCTCCCAGGCCGACGCCCCCGAAGTACTGCGCAAGGCGGCGCAACACGCGGCCCATGAAGAAGAAGTCAAAGCCGAAATCTCCAGCGGTGCGGTGCGCCAGAGCTGGATTGACAAGGTGCTGCAACAGGCCGGCCTGGCGGGCTGAAGGGGATCATCATGAGTACTGCCTTTCTGTCCGATCGGGTGCTGGGCATTGCGCCTTCCCCGAGCATCGCCGCCAACGCACTGGTCAGCGAACTGCGCGCCCAGGGCCGGGACATCGTCAACTTCACCGTGGGCGAGCCGGATTTCGATACGCCCGCGCATATCCTCGAAGCAGCCAGCGTCGCGATGCACAGTGGCGACACGCACTACACCGCCACCAATGGCACCCTCGCCCTGCGCCAGGCGATCTGCCTCAAACTCAAGCGTGATAACCAGCTGGACTATGGGCTGGACGAAGTGATTGCCGGCTGCGGTGGCAAGCACATCATCTATCACGCCCTGGCGGCGACCCTGAATCGCGGCGACGAAGTCATCGTGCACACACCGTATTGGGTGTCGTACCCGGACATCGCACGGCTGAATGACGCGACGCCGGTGATCATTCCCGGCGATGAGTCACTGGGGTTCAAGCTGTCACCGCAAGCCCTGGAACAGGCGATCACCCCGCGCAGCAAATGGGTGATCCTCAACAGCCCGAACAACCCCAGCGGCGCGGTGTATAACGAAGCCGAGCTGTTGGCCCTGGCCGAGGTGCTGCGGCGTCATCCCCATGTGCTGATCATGGCCGACGAGATCTATGAACACTTCGTCTACGACGATGCCCGCCACGTTTCCCTGACCCGACTCGCACCGGACCTGAAGCCGCGCACGCTGATCGTCAACGGCGCGTCCAAGGGCTATGCCATGACCGGCTGGCGCCTGGGTTTCGGTGCAGGCCCGGCCTGGCTGATCGCGGCCATTGCCAAGTTGCTTTCGCAAACCACCACCTGCCCCAGTTCCCTCAGCCAGGCTGCCGCAGTTGCCGCCTTCGCCGGCGACCAGGCGCCCATCGCCGGGATGCGCGAGGTGTACCAACAACGCCGCGAACACATGCTGAGCCTGCTCGAAGAGGTTCCCGGCGTGAGCTTCACCCCGCCGGATGGCGCGTTCTACGTGTTCGCCAACGTCGCCGGGCTGATGGGCAAGACCACCGAGCACGGCGAGCGGATCGACAGCGACACACAACTGGCCGAGCACCTGCTGCGCGAATACGGCCTGGCCACCGTGAGTGGTGCGGCGTACGGCATGTCGCCGTATATCCGGCTGTCGTTCGCCAGCTCCCTTGAAGTGATTGACGAAGGTTGCCGTCGCCTGAATGAAGCGTGCCATCGATTGCGCTGACGGATTCTCGCCCCACCCGGCGGCCAGGGATGGCCGCTCATTGACTGCCTAGAACAACACTCATAATCATTGATAAAAATGAGGCATTCCCATGCACAAGCCCCGCATCGCGCTGGTCTGGCAAATCCTGATCGGCCTGCTCGCCGGCATCGCCGTCGGTGCCCTGCTGCACCGTTTTCCCGAATCCCGGCCGTGGCTGGTGGACAACCTGCTGCAACCGGCGGGCGATATATTTATCAAGCTGATGAAGATGATCGTCGTGCCCATCGTGTTTGCCTGCATGGTGGTGGGCATCGCCGGGCACGGTGACGGTAAATCGTTAGGACGCATCGGGGCCAAGTCCCTGGGCTATTTCTTCTGCATCACCACCCTGGCGATCATCGTCGGGCTGGTGATGGGCAACCTGCTCCAGCCGGGCGCCGGCACCGAACTGGCCAGCCTGAAAGCCAGTGCCGTGACCTTGCCCACCAGCAGCGCCAGCGGCGGCCACAGCCTGGGGCAGATCATTGTCGGGATCATTCCGGACAATGTGATCAACGCCATGGCCCAGGGCAGCCTGCTGTCGGTACTGTTCTTCGCGGTGATGTTTGGCCTCGGGGTTTCACGCTTGCCCGCCGAGCGCAAGGACCCGGTGATTGCCCTGCTGCGCGGGGTGTCGGAGGCAATGTTCAAGGTCACGTCGATGATCATGGCCTACTCGCCCATCGGCGTGTTCGGGATGATCGCGGTGACCGTGGCCAACTTCGGCTTCAGTTCGCTGCTGCCGTTGGCCAAGTTGATCATGGTCAGCTACGTGTCGATTGCGTTCTTCGTGCTGGTGGTGCTCAACCTGGTGGCGCGGCTGTGCGGGATCAACCTGTTTGCGTTGATGCGGCATATCAAGGACGAACTGATCCTGGCGTTCTCCACCGCCAGCTCGGCGGCGGTGATGCCGCAACTGATGAAGAAGCTCGAAACCTACGGCGTACCGCCTTCGCTGGTGAGCTTTGTGGTGCCGGTGGGGTACTCGTTCAACCTGGACGGTGCGTCGCTGTTTTTGGGGATCGGCACGCTGTTCGTGGCGCAGTTGTATGGCATCGACCTGAGCCTGGGCGACCAGGCACTGCTGGTGGTGACCATGGTGCTGACGTCCAAGGGCGCGGCCGGGGTGCCGGGGTTCATGTTCGTGATCTTGTCGGCGACCCTGGCGAGTGCGGGCTTGCCGTTGGAGGGCATCGCCTTTATCGCCGGGGTGTATCGCCTGATGGAAATGCCGACCACCGCGTTGAACGTGCTGGGCAATGCCCTGGCACCGCTGGTGATTGCCAAGTGGGAAAGGCGAGAGAGCACCGCAGAAACCTGTGGCGAGGGAGCTTGCTCCCGCTGGGCTGCGAAGCGGCCCCAATAAGCATCCCGCATTCTTTCAGGTAGAGCGTGGCGCAGGTGTTGGGGCTGCTTCGCAGCCCAGCGGGACGGTGCGACGATTCGATAAGCTCCCTCGCCACAAGGGGCGGGTGTGGTGGGTCAGTCGAGGTCCGACGCCTCATGACGCTCGCGCAGTTGCTCTGAAGGATCGCCCGACACGCGGTTGACCCGGCGCCCTCGCTGCACCGCCGGCCGCGCTTCGATGGCGTTGGCCCAGCGCACGACGTGCTTGTAATCCTGCACCGAGAGAAACTCCCCCGCCTCATACAAGCGGCCTTTCACCAGGCCGCCATACCACGGCCAGATCGCCATGTCGGCGATGGTGTAGTCGTCGCCGGCGATGTATTCGTGCTCGGCCAGTTGCTTGTCCAGCACGTCCAGTTGGCGTTTGGTTTCCATGGCGAAACGGTCGATGGCGTATTCGATCTTGGTCGGCGCGTAGGCATAGAAATGCCCAAAGCCACCGCCCAGGTACGGCGCGCTGCCCATCTGCCAGAACAACCACGACAGGCACTCGGCACGGGCCGCCGGTTCGGTGGGCAGGAACGCGCCGAACTTCTCGGCCAGGTATTGCAGGATCGCCCCGGACTCGAACACTCGAATCGGCTTGGGCCCGCTGCGGTCCAGCAGCGCGGGAATCTTCGAGTTCGGGTTCACGCCGACGAAGCCACTGCCGAACTGGTCGCCGTCACCGATCTTGATCAACCACGCATCGTATTCAGCACCCTGGTGACCCAGGGCCAACAGCTCTTCCAGCAAGATCGTGACCTTCTGGCCATTGGGCGTTGCCAACGAATACAGCTGCAACGGATGACGACCGACCGGCAATTCCTTGTCGTGGGTCGCGCCGGCGATGGGCCGGTTGATGCTGGCGAAGGTGCCGCCGTTTTGGGTTTTCCAGGTCCAGACTTTTGGCGGTACGTAATCAGTCATGCCACTACTCCTTGGATTCAATGTTCACAACAACTAACGGTAGGAGCGAGCTTGCTCGCGAAAAACTCGAGAGCGCCGTGTGCTTTCAGGATGCCCGCGTTATCGTTGACGACCTTCGCGAGCAAGCTCGCTCCTACAGGTTCTTTTGCGCCAGTTGGGCGATATTCCAGCCGCCACCCAAGGCCTTGATCAGCCCTACGTTGGCGCTTAACTGTTGAGTCTGTAGATCGAGCACAGTTCGCTGTGCCTGCAACGACGCTACCTGCGCCGTCACCACATCCAGGTACGCCGCGCCGCCCTGGCGATAGCGCGCCAGGGACAAGTCCTCGGCGTACTGCGCGGCAGCGGCGGCATCGCGCTGATCCACCAGCGCGGCGTCGAGCCCGGAGAGGATCGACAGGTTGTTCTCCACCTGCTCGAACGCGGTCAACACTACACTACGATACTTGGCCGCGGCTTCATCGGTTGCCGCCTTGGCACTGTCGACGCCGGCCTGGCGCGCGCCGCCGTCAAAGATTGTCCCCACCAGCGACGGGCCAATGGCCCAGAAGATGTTGGGCGCGCTCAACAAGTGCGCGAACTCATCGCTCTGGAAACCGCCTTGGGCACTCAGGGTGAGGGCCGGGAACCACGCGGCTTTCGCGACGCCTATGCGTGCATTGGCCGAGGCAATCCGGCGCTCGGCAGCGGCGATGTCCGGCCGGCGCTGCAACAGCGTAGACGGTACACCGGTGGGCACGCCGGGCAAGGCGATATCCGCGACGCTGGGGGCAATCGCGTAAGTCGATGCGGACTCACCCAGCATCGCCGCTATCGAGTGTTCGAGCACTGCACGCTGCACCAAATTCTGGCTCAGTTGCGATTTGACCGTCGACAGTTGGGTACGCGCCCGCGCTACGTCCAGGCCGGAAACGATACCGCCGCCGTGCAAGCCCTCGGTCAGGCTCAGGGCCTTGGCGTAGGCGTCGCTGGTTTCCTGTAGCAGTTGGTCTTGCCGGTCGATGCCACGCAGGCGGATGTAGCTGTCGGCCAATTGCGCCTGCAAGCTCAGACGTACTGAGGCCAGGTCAGCTTTGGCGGCCTGGGCGTCGCTGGTGCCGGCGGCAACGGTGTCGCGCACGCGGCCCCATAGGTCGACTTCATAGTCCAGCTCTACCCCCACGGTCCCGGAATCGTAGACATTCGGCGGGCTGGCCGAGCGCAGTGGCCGGGTGTCCGACTGGCGAATGCGCTGGGCATTGCCCGACCCGATGAGCTTCGGAAACAGCCCGGATTGGGCCTGGGCCAAAAACGCCTGGGCCTGGGAATAGTGAGCCAATGCCGCGCTCAAGTCCGGGTTGTTTTGCAGCAACTGCTGCTCCATGGCGTCCAGTTGCGGGTCCTTGTAGATGTGCCACCAACCGTCGCGACTCGCTTGGTCGTTCGGTGTGCCGACGGTCCACGGGCCCTGGGTATGGAACTGCGTGGCCACGGGTACCTCCGGCACGTCCAGCGGCGGCGCCAGGTGGCAGGCGCCCAGGCCCAGGGTCGCGATCAATACCAGGCAAGTACGCTTAGCCATGGGGTTTGGCCTCTACGGGGTTGGCGGCCAGTTGCACCGAATCGTCGTCGGCCAGGCCGTCGGGCGGGGTGTCGATCACTCGGTCAGTGGCGACGAGACCACTGCCGATTTCCACGCTGTCACCAAAGTCCCGGGCGATGGTCACGGTCTTGAAGTGCACATGATTATTCGCGTCGAGAGTGGCCACGCGCATGCCCTTGTCATCGAACACCAGGGCGCTGGCAGGCAGGCGCAGCACGTCGGTCTGCACTGGCAAGGTGAACTGCACGCTGGTGTAGCCGCCCGGCAACAGGCGGCTGCCGGGATTGTCCACCAGCAGTTGCACCAGGGTGCTGCCGGACGCGGCATTGACCGCATCGGCGGTGGCGATCACCTTGGCGGTGAAGGCTTCGCCACGATATTCCGGCACGCTCAGACGGGCCACGGTGCCAACCTTGATCTGCGGCGCCGACGACTGCGGCACCTGCACGTACACCCGCAGGCGGCTGACATCGGAGACTGCGAACAGCTCTTTGCCGGTGGCGCCACCGGCACTGATCAAGGCACCTACATCGGTGGAACGCGCGGTGACCACGCCGGCGAACGGTGCGGTCAACCGCTGGAAGCCCTTGGTGGCAATCAACTGGTCGACGTTGGCCTTGGCCGCGACCACTTTGGCCTGCTTGGTGGTGAGGTCGCCGGTGCGCTCATCCACGTCCTGGCGCGACACCGAATCCGAGGCCAGCATCGCCTGCCAGCGCTTGGCGGTGGTCTGCGCCAACGACTCGTCGGCCTGGGCCGAAGCCAGTACAGCCTTGGCTTGCAGCAGTTGTTGATCGAGCTCTGGCGTGTCGATTTCAGCCAGCAGTTGCCCGGCCTTTACGTGGTCGCCGATGTCGACGTTCCAGGTCTTGAGGTAGCCATTGACCCGGGCAAAAATCGACGCCCGCGAATACGCCTCTAGGCGCCCCGGCAAATTCAGGATCGGCCCTTGGGGCTGCACGCTCGGGGTGATCAGTATCACGCTGGGCAAGGCCTGGGCGTCGGTCCAGGTTTTCAGGTCGCGGGATTCGCTGGCGCGCACGCCGATGCCGAACACCACCACGGCGACCAGCACCACCAGCCCCAGCACCAGCCAGAGCAGGCCAGGGGATTTACGGCGGGGTGAACCCGGATTGGAAACGGAAGTGGACATGTCAAACCCCTTGAGTGGCGGTGGTCGCAAGCGTGGCGTGCTGACGCCGCCCGTGCACAAGACTGAAAATCAGCGGAACCAGGAACAGCGTGGCAATGGTGGCGAAGGCCAACCCGCCGATGACCGCACGGCCCAGCGGAGCGTTCTGTTCGCCGCCCTCCCCCAGGCTCAGGGCCATGGGCGCCATACCGATGATCATCGAAATCGCAGTCATCAATACCGGGCGCAGACGGGTAAAGCCGGCTTCAAGCGCCGCCTGCACCGCATCCCCGTGCACCGCCAGGCGTTCCCGGCAGAAGCTGACCACGAGGATGGCGTTGGCGGTGGCCACCCCCATGCACATGATCGCCCCGGTCAGCGCCGGCACCGACAGCGGCGTGTGGGTGATAAACAGCATCCACACAATGCCCGCGAGCGCCGCCGGCAAGGCGGTGATGATCACGAACGGGTCAACCCAGGACTGGAAGTTGACCACGATCAACAGGTAGATCAGCACCACGGCGCCGAGCAGGCCAAACAGCAAGCCACTGAAGGCTGCGTTCATGGTTTGCACCTGGCCCTGCAACAGCACCTTGGAACCGGTGGGCACCTCGCTGGCGTGGGCGGCGAGGATTTTCTGGATGTCGGCGGCGACGGCGCCGAGGTCACGGCCCTGGATCGCGGTCAACACCTCCACCACCGGCTGGATATCCGATTGGGTCACCACTGAGTTGCTGTGGCTGCGGTCGATGGAAGCCAGGCCGCCGAGGGTCTGGTCCGCTGCCGCACCGGCACTGCCGCTCAACGGCAGGTTATGCAACGCGGCCAGGGTGTCGAGGCCGTACTGCGGGGTTTGCATCACAATCGGGTAGGACACGCCGTTGGCCGGGTTGAGCCAGAACGTCGGCGCCACCTGGCTGGAACCGGCGAGGTTAACCACCAGGCTGTTGGTCACGTCACGCTCGTTCAGGCCCACCAGTTGGGCTTGAGTGCGGTCCACGTTGATATTGAAGGTTGGCAGCTGCCGCGACTGCTGGATACGCGCATCCACCACCCCCGGCACCCGCCGGATTTCCCGCAGCAACGTGCTGGCATAGGTGAAGTTGGCTGGCAGGTTATTGCCGCTGACTTGCACATCCACCGGCGCCGAAGAACCGAAGTTGAGGATCTGCCCGACGATGTCCGACGCCGGGAACGAGAACACCGCACTCGGGAATTCGCGAGGCAGTCGTTCCCGCAGTTCGCGCATGTATTCGGCGGTGGGACGATGGCCCTCTTTCAGGCTGATCTGGATATCGCTGTCCTGGGAGCCCACGGTGCCGGTGTTGTTATAGGCCACGTTGATCCCGCTGATGGCCAGACCGATGTTATCGACGATAGCCGCCAGCTCCTGGGGCTCAATCACCTTATGAAGGGTGTTTTCGATCTGCGACACCAGCCGCGCATTGCTTTCGACCCGTGTGCCAATCGGTGCACGCACATGCAGCAGGATCTGCCCGGAGTCGACCTCGGGGAAGAAGTTGCGCCCCAGAAACGGCACCAGCGCAAACGACACGGCGACAAACGCCAGCAGCGCGATTACCACGATACGGCGGTGATGCAAGGCACTCTCCAGTGCCCCGTGGTAAACCCCGCGAAACGCCTCGAACTGGCGCTCGAGCCCACGCTGGAATTTCACCAACGGGTTACTCGACGGCGCGACCACCGGCGTGCCGTCGGCATGATGTTCGTGAGGCTTGAGCAGGTAATTGGCGAGGGTCGGCACCAGGGTTCGCGAGAGGATGAACGAGGCGATCATCGCGAAGATCACCGCTTCCGCCATCGGCACAAACAGGAAGCGCGCCACCCCTTCCAGGAAAAACATCGGCACGAACACGATGCAGATACACAGCAGCGACACGAACGCCGGCGTGACGATCTGCGCCGCACCGTCGAGGATCGCCGTCTCCACCGGCTTGCCCTGCTCCAAGTGCCAGTTGATGTTCTCAATGGTCACCGTGGCGTCGTCCACCAGAATCCCCACGGCCAATGCGAGGCCGCCGAGGGTCATGATGTTGAGGGTTTCGCCGAGCGCCGACAGCGTGGCAATCGACGACAGGATGGCCAGGGGAATCGAAGTGGCGATGATCACCGTGGAGCGCCAACTGCCGAGGAACAACAGGATCATCAGGCTAGTCAGCGCCGCCGCAATCACCCCTTCACGGGCCACACCGCTGATGGCTGAGCGCACGAACAGCGACTGGTCGCCGATCAGGTCGATATTCAGGTTGGGCGGCAACGCGCCTTTGTTGTCGGCCAGTTTGTCCTTGATCCCGGCGATCACTCCGAGGGTCGACGCCGAACCGGTCTTGAGCACCGGCAGCAATACAGAACGGTTGCCGTTGACGTGCACGATGTTGGTTTGCGGCGGGTTGCCGTCACGCACGGTGGCCACGTCACGAATCAACACGGTGGTGCCGTCGGCGGTCTTGATCGGCAGGTTTTCCAGGTCGTGGAAATCCGTCGGCGAGTTGTTCAGTTGCAGGTTGAATTCATAGCTGCCGATCTTTTGCGTGCCCACCGGGGTGATCAGGTTCTGGGTGGCCAGGGCGGTGGCAACGTCTTGCGCCGACAGCCCGCGCGCCTGCATCCGCGCCGAGTCGAGGTCGATCTGCACCTGACGGGTCTTGCCGCCAAACGGATACGGCAGCGCCGCGCCGGGCACCGTGGTCAGCATCAGCCGCACGGTGTTGAGGCCCAGGTCGCCCAGCCTCTGTTCGCTGAGGCCTTTGCCGGACAATGCCAGTTGCACGATCGGCACCGTCGAGGCGCTGTAGTTGAGAATCAGCGGCGGCGTGGTGCCCGGTGGCAATTGACGCAGGATGGCCTGGGAAACCGAAGTCACTTGTGCGTTGGCCGTACTGATATTGACCCCCGGCTGGAAGTACACCTTGACGATGCCGAAGCCGTTCAACGACTCCGCCTCGATATGGCGGATGTCGTTGACCGTGGTGGTCAGCACCCGCTCGAACGGCGAGGTGATCCGGCCGGCCATCTGATCCGGTGGTAAGCCGGTGTACTGCCAGATCACGGCAATCACAGGAATGCGAATTTCGGGGAAGATGTCGGTCGGGGTACGCCAGGCCGCGAGCGGGCCCACAATCAGAATGAAAATAGCCAATACCAGGAAGGTATAGGGGCGCCGTAATGCGATGCGCACGAGGTTGAGCATAGATGTGATCCAGACAGGAAGTTGATGACTGAAGGAGGTACCAAACAGCGCTTCCCTCCTGCCCCGCCCGTCTGTAATCCGGGCCAACTGCACTGACATCCGGTCAATATAGAGGCATATGCCACGATATAGCGTTTAGAGGCATACGCAACTAATTTGTTGCAATATGTGTCAATATTCATCTTGCCGGATTAACGTTCGGTTAACCCTTTAGCTGTAGCGAGTGATCAGCCTGTGAAATGCGCACCGCCCGTCCTCAATAGTCCCAGCACCTGTTCCAATGGAGCCGTGCGTCGTGCGTCCCGGCGGATGGCGCAAATCTATGATGAGGCGTTTTTGCCGTTTGGGCTGAAGGCCACTCAATATTCGTTGATGAACCACATTGCCAATGGGGACGCGCCCAAAATGCGTGACTTGGCGCAGTCGTTGGTGATGGATTTGTCGGCCCTGGGGCATACGCTCAAGCCGCTGGTGCGGGATGGGTTGGTGGTGTTGCGGGTGGATGAGTTGGACCGCCGGAGCCGGAGGGTGCTGTTGACCGATGCGGGGCAGCGTAAGTACGAGGAGGCGCGGGTGGTGTCCAGGCAGATGGCGGTGCGGTTTGATGAGGTGTTTGGGGCTGAGGCGGCTTGCGAGTTGCGCAAGGCCATGGACTTTATTGCGTCTGATGAGTTTGCTCGGGCGTTGTTGGGTTAGGGGGTATATCCGTTATTTAGGTAACGGCTGCCTATGGTTCCGCTCTTACAGCGGCTCACTTTTGAACAGCGCAAAAGTAAGCAAAACGCTCTTGCCCCACCACTCGGCACCTCGCCCAGGCTCGGTGTGCCCTCACTCCGGCTTTGGACCGTGGGCCGCCGTCATGGGCCATCCCTGGCCCAGGACGGCTAACCTGGCGTCCTGCCAGGTTACCCACGCTCCAAAGCCTGCGTTCGGCCAGCGTGGTTTAACGGGGCGCCTAAGATCAAGATCAAAAGCAAGAGCACAGCGGCCTCCCGGCCGGCTTGAGTGTTTTAGAGCAACAGCACAATCAAAAGCTAAAGCGGGCACGGTCCAAAAAATGTGGGAGCGGGCTTGCTCGCGAAGGTCGTTAACGATGACGTGGGCATCCTGATTCAACGCGGCGCTCTCAGGTTTTTCGCGAGCAAGCCCGCTCCCACAGAAAAGCAGCTTGCTTTCGCCTGGCTTTTGATCTGGCTTTTAACACTCAAGCCGGCCGGAGGCCGCTGTGCTCTGCTTTTGATTTTGATCTGCGGGCCCCGTTAACCACGATGGCCGCAAGTAGGCACGGTGGAGCGGGTAAATCGGCAAGGATGCCGATTTACCCGCGCCGGGCCATGGATGGCCCGTCGCGGCGGCCCGCGGAATCGTGCCGGAGTGCGGGCATGCCGAGCCTAAGCGAGGCACCGAGTGGTGGGGCAAAGACCTTTTGGTTACTTTTGGGGCGTTTGCCAAAAGTGACCCGCTGTAAGAGCGGAACCCTAAGTCGCCGTTACCGCAGCAACGGATATGTACAC